>JBFYZD010000335.1:0-36829 GCA_041309685.1 Gemmatimonadales bacterium
GGTGGTTCCCGACTCCACCCGCTTGAACCCCCCCACCTCCGACCGGGGCTTCAACCGGCGGCTGATCCAGGAGGCGGCGGAGTGGGTGTTCAACCCTGCCATCCAGGCGGGCAAGCCCGTGCCCGCGTGGTTCCCCTACACCATCAGCATGTAGAAGGCGTCCCGTTCTCCGGGACGGTGGCGTCGAAGGGGCTCCAGGGGTGGGCAGGGGCCTTTCCCGGCCGCCGCGAAGGAGATCTCTTGAGCTTTCGCTTCTCCCGCTCGATCTTGTGCCGGGAAGCGCCGCCGCACCCACCCCTTTCCCCGGCCTCGTGACCGTGACTCCTCCTGTTTCCCTGGGGCTCCAGACGCTGAACCTCGAGGATGGCGCCCTTCGGTTCGAGCTGAGGCGCTCTTCCCGGCGCACCATTGGCATCACGGTCGAAATGGGGGGAAGGGTGGTGGTGACCGCTCCCCGGCGGGCGTCCATGGAGAAGGTCCGGGAAGCCCTGGAGCGCCACCGTTCCTGGCTCAGGGGTCAGGTCGCCAAGCTCCGGGCCATGCCCGCCCCCCGCCCCCCTTCCTGGACCGATGGTGAGCCCCAGCGCTTCCTGGGAAGGGATTTTGACTTGCGGGTGGTGGCGGGCCCGCGGAAGTCCGTGCGGCGCACCCTGGACAGCCTCCGGGTCGAGCTTCCGGACCCCCGGGACCGGGCGTCGGTCCGGAAGCTGGTGGAGGGGTGGTACCTGGAGGAGGCGCGACACCTGTTTTCCCGGCGCATGGAGGAGCTGGTCTGGAGGACCCCTGCCCTGGGGGTCAAGGAGCTGCCCTTCCTCTCCCTACGGCGCATGACCCGGCGGTGGGGAAGCTGCTCCCCCAGGGGGCGGATCCTCATGAACACCCATGCCGTGAAGCTCCCCCAGCGGTTGGTGGACTACATCCTCATGCACGAGCTCTGTCACGTCCGGGTCCCCAACCACGGGCGGAGGTTCTGGGCCCTCCTCACCGAGTGCATGCCCGACTGGAAGAAGCGGAAGGAAGAGCTGGACGCCGAGGTGCTGTGAGCCGGCGAGGGGCTTCCTACCGGAAGGCCTCCTCCTCCCCCACGAATCGCCAGGGCTCTCGAACGAGGGTCTCGAGGTCCCTCTTCAAGAGGCAATCCAGATCAGGCGGGTGCAATGAGATCCGCACCGGCCGGGCCGTGAGACGCGCCAGACCCGCGTTGAGGCCGTTGAGGACCTTCAGGCTGGCCTGACGAAACCGGGTGTCCGCCTCGAACCCCACCAGGGGGAGCCACCGCATTCGGCCGGTTCCTCCGTGGATCAGACCCCCCAGCACCTCGTACCACCGGAAGGGGAGGGTGGAGAGGTCGTCCCGGGTCAGGGCACCCAGCGCCCAGGCCGGGGGCACGTAGAGCTCCGGGGCGGGGAGGCCCGTGGCGCCGAACCAGTCGAAACACCGCCGGACCAGCGCCAGGAGCTCCTCCCGTGGCTTCGACAGGTGCTCGGCCTGGTCCCGGGAGATCAGGAGCCCGTGGAGCTGGTGGAAGAGGGTGCGAGGGGCGTCGCACCGGTGGGCCCAGCCGTGGCCGGCCAGGCGGTGGCCCTTCGCCACGAGGGCCCGCAGGACGGCCAGTGTCTCAGCGGTCCAATCCCTCCCGGGAACCACGAGGAGGGTCGGGGGCGGGACGCCGGCTTCCTCCAGGAGATCCAGGATGCGGAGGATCCGGGGGAGGTCCCCCGGGGTGACGTCATGGACGGAGACCAGCGCCGAGCCGCTCACGGAGCCTCCTGCCCGCCGCGTTTCCCCGGAGGAGGGCGGGCATGCTCCGTCCCCGGGGCCCTTCCTCAAGCGAACCTCTTCTCCAGGACGGCCGAGGTCAGGACTTCGATCCACTCCTCGATGGTCCGTGCGCTGGACTCCCTGGCCGCCCCGGCGCCGGCCTCCGCCACCCGCAGCCGGATCCCGGGATCCATGTCCATGACCCGCCCGATGGCGCCGGCGAGCTCCTCCCCCTCCTCCATGCGGAAGAGCCCCCGGGCCAGGTCGGGAAACTGCAGGATCCCGCAGCTGGAGGAGACCAGGACCATTCGCCTCCGGGCCATGGCTTCGAAGGCTACCGTTCCGAAGGTCTCGAACCGGGAGGGAAGGACCAGGAGGTCCGTATCGTCCAGGAGGTCCAGGACCTGATCCCGGGAGATCCACCCCAGATAGTCCAGGTTCGGGTGCTGGCGGGCCCACCCCTCCACATCGGTCCGGAGGGGGCCCTCCCCGGCGATGCGAAACCGAACGGAGGGGAGCAGGCCCACCGCCTTCTCCACCTGGGACAACTCCTTCTCCGGGGCCAGGCGGCCCACGTAGGTGACCGATCGGATCACGTCGGGGAGGGGAGCCAGGGGCTCCTCCAGGAAGCGCTTCCTGGTCGGGGTCCCCATGATCCTGGCGTCCCTGGCCCCCCAGGAAAGGGCCTGCCTCCTCAGCGTCTCATTGGTCACCAGCACCGTGGATCCAAACCGGAACATCAACTGGTCCCAGAGGGCCAACCCTGCCTTGTAGAGCCCCCCGAACCGGCCCTCCCAGTAGAGCCCCGCCAGCTCGGAGTACTCGGTGTGGTATCCCACGGCGAAGGCTGTCCGAAACAGGCCCGCCATGAGCAGGCCCAGGATCCCGTATCCCCCAGGGGTGCCGGAGACGATGACGTGGGGGTCGAACGCCCTGATCTTCCTCCAGAATATCCTGGGGGAAGGGAAGAAGAGCTTCTGGGTGGGGTCACCGGGCATGGCCATGACCCACCCCTCGAAGGGCTCGGAGGGATCCGTGGGCGGGCTCAGCAGGATCACCCCCCCCAGCCGGTCCCGGAGGTGATCGGCCAGGTCGTCGTAATAGGTGCCCACCCCATTTCGGGCCGGGATGGCGTCGGAGAGGAGAACCACCCTGAGGGTCCCGGGGTCCAGGGGCCGCCGCAGCGGAGTGGAAGACCGGTCCGGACGCTCCCGGGGCGGTGTGAAGGGCTCCCTCGGTCCGGAGAACGGAGGTCTCACGCCCGTGCCTCCCGGGGGAGTTGGTCTCCGGGAGGGGGGGCCGGCATCGGGCCGGCGCTCTCCCCGCCGGGTTCCTCCGACTCGGGTTGGCCCCACCCGAAACGCCGGTTGAGGCGGTCAAAGCGCCCCAGGAGGGACTCGGGCGAGAGGCCGAACTCCTCCAGGGTATAGTGGTGCCGGCTGACGTAAGCCCTTCCCCTGGAGGCTTCCTCCGCCAGGCCCACCCTGAACGCAGGGTCGGGGTCCCACCCGAAGCGTCGATAGAGCCCGAGGACGAACCCCCCCACGTCCCCTTTCAGGGCCTCCATGGGGACGAAGGCGTGGCGCTCCTCCGGTACCCTGGCCAACGTATCCAGGGCATGGAGGGCGAAGAACTCGAGCATCTCCACGAACCGGTCCCGGATCCGGGGCTCCTCCACCCGGTAGCCGAACAGCTCGGCTCCCGATCGGATGGAGCTCAACAGGGAGGGCACCACCTTCGCCGGCTCGCGCACGCAACAGAGTATCTTCCCGTCGGGGAAGGTCTCCAGCAGGGACCGGAGGAAGGGGGTGAAGGAGGGATTCTTGCTCAGGAGCTGTCTCCCCCTGCCCGCAACGTAGAGGTGCCGCTGGAGGGCCTTCCGGTAGAACGCCATGACGGGGGCCCTCTCCTCCCGGGAAAGCTCGTCGAAACGGGCCAGCTTCCACACCTCCTCGTGGTAGGGGAAGGGAACCACCAGGAGGAAGCAGGCGAAGATGGGAAGAAGGAGGAAGTAGTCCTCCTCCGGGTCCGATAGGGATACCTGGTGGATCGCGTCCATCCAGCCCAACCCTCTCTTCTCTCCCCGGCGGAAGAGACGGGCCGCGGGGTGTCCGAGGACACGGTCCACGGCTCCGACCGCCAGCCAGAAGCGCCGTTCCGTCACGGAAGGGGCCAGGAGGAGCTCCCAGAGCCGGAGGGTGGTGAAGCGCTCCGTGTCCCGGGCCAGGACCCGCTGAAGGTAGGAGGTGCCGCTCCGGGGCAGCCCCACGATGAAGAGGGGCTCCCGCACGGCGACCTTCCGGTATCCGGGGAAGAGGATCTCGTCCAGGAGGAATCCGACCCAGTGGAGGATCTGGAGGCCGAGGAAGGCCGGCACGAACGCCGCCAGCAGCCCGAGCCGCCGGAGGGTCCGGGGTCCGGTGGGCCCGGGTTGGAGGAGTGTTTGCTTGAGGAGCCGGAGAAACATGGGCATGGTCCGGGGGGTTGTTCCCCTACTTCGAGGGGAGATTCTGCTCCACCGCGGACCTCAGCTTCCCCTGCTGGTCGATGAGGGTCTGGAAGCCCCCCACCGAGGATTGCCAGAGGAGGAAAGTGCCTGCCAGGATCAGGGTGGCTCCCACGGCCTGCAAGGCGAGCCGCTGAAACGCCGGACTCAGGACCTTCCGGCTGTGGGATGCGATCCAGGCCAACCCCGTGGTCGTGGAGATGTTCGTACCGAAGATCACGACCAAGAACACAACACCCTCCACCCTGCTGCGACCGAAGCTGCGGAGGAGAAGGGGGGAGGCCACCAGGAGCCAGAAGATCCAGGGGGAGGGGTTCAACAGGGTGCTCAGGGCCACATGCCCGATCTGGGCGCTCTGCCTTCGCCCGCCTGGAGGGGCGGGCACCGGCTCCCCTCTGGAAGGGAAGGGCCGCGCTTCTCCAGGGTGCCCCCTCAGAAAGCGGATCCCCACCACCAGGATCACCGCTCCCCCCGCGATCCCCAGGATGGTCAGCCCCGTCCACCCAGACCGCTCCAGAAGGAGGGTCGAGAAGAGCATGGGCGGGACATCCGTCAGGAGCGGGGTCAGGGCCAGGAGGAAGCCCGCCTTGAAGCCCCTCTCCAGGGCCGTCCCCGCCACCATGGTCGTGTACGGTCCCGGGGCGAGCCCCGCGAACAGGCCCAGGACGAAAGCGGTAAGGAGGGTGGTGGTCAAGGACCTTTCCTGGTTGACGCCGAGGTTGCCCGAGCTCATCGGATGCTAGCGGGACAGGTTCGGGGACGGGAGGGGAGGGGAGGGGGTGTTACACCCCGGATACGGATCCGGAGCTTGGGGGTGGACCCCGGAGCGGTGGGGGCAATGGGCCGGAAACGGAGGTGGCGCGACCCCCGGGAGATCCCGGGCAATCGCCCTACCGGGACTTAAGAATCCTGAAACACGGCCGACACTAGCGGTCAGATCTGGCCCCCCCAGACCGCACTCCAGGCGGAAGAGGGCTGGCGAAACCCCGCCGGCCCGCCGTTGCCTCCGCCTTGTTCAAGGAGCCGCACCCGTGGCGCTGATTCCAGTTGATCAGGCTGAGGTGGGAATGGTCCTCGCCGAGGGCGTCACCGATCGCCGAGGCCGTCTCCTCATCCCCGCCGGAAGATCCCTCGAGGAACGCAATCTGAGCTCCCTTCCCATGTGGGGCATCACCCACATCCTGGTGGAGGGGGACGCGCCGGGAACCCAGGAGGACCCCCTGGAGTCCCTGGAGCCCTGGGCGCTCGCCCAGGCGGCCGCGGAGATGGATGAGCTCTTCCTCCACGCCAACCGCTCCCACCCGGCCATGGCGGAGCTTCGGCGCATCCGCACGGAGCGAAGGGCGAAGCAGATCCAGAAGGAGGGACGACATGGCGACTGACACCGCGCTGCGGCCCTCCGAGCTGGTCCAGGGTTCGGTGAAGCTGGCCTCTCCCCCCATGATCTACCAGCGGCTCATGGAGGTCATCAACCACCCCCGGGGAGGGGCGGCGGACGTGGCCAACGTGATCCGGGAGGACACGGCCCTCACCGCCCGCCTGCTGAAGGTCGTGAACAGCGCCTTCTTCTCCTTTCCCCGGCGCATCGACACGGTTTCCCAAGCCGTGACCGTGGTGGGCACCTCGCAGGTCCGCGATCTGGCTCTGGCCACCTCGGTGGTCACCCTCTTCAAGGACGTTCCCAAGGACCTGGTGGAGATGGACGGATTCTGGCGTCACAGCCTGGCTTGCGGGGTGGGAGCCCGGGTGCTGGCGGGTCTCCGACGGGAGAGCAACGTGGAACGCTTCTTCGTGGCCGGGATCCTCCACGATGTGGGGAAGCTCATCATCTACCTCCGGATTCCGGAGGAGGCGGGAACGATCCTGGAGGAGGCCCGCACCACCCACGCCCTCCTTCACCAGGTGGAGCGGAGCGTCATCGGCTTCGATCATGGCCAGGTGGGTGAGGCCCTCCTGGACCAGTGGAACATGCCCCTGAGCCTTCGGGAGGCCGTCCACTACCACCATACGCCCGGTCGGGCCGGCCGATTCCCCGTGGAGACCGCGGCGGTCCACGCGTCCGATGTGATGGCCCATGCCCTGGGGTTGGGCAATGGTGGGGAACGTTTCGTCCCGCCCCTATCTCCGGAGGCCTGGGACGGTCTCGGCATCGATCCCGTCCTCCTGCCCCCGGCGGTGGAGGAGTTGGAGCGCCAGTTCGAGTCCGCGGTCCACCTGGTGGGGCTGGAGGGCGGGTGATGGGGCGCCAGAAGTCGCGCGCTGGAGACGGTACGTCCATGCCGGCCGTGGCCTGGGAGGGCGGGGAGGACTACGCCTGGCTGAGGGAAGCCCTGGAGGCGGTGGTGGCCCTGGGACGTGCGATCCAACCCGAACCCGGGACCCCGGGTACCCCCCAGGACGTGTTCAATGCCGCCCGCCCGGCCCTGCGGCGGCTGGCCGACTTCCAGACCATGGGGCTCGTCGGAGTGGAGCAGGAGGGTTTCGGGTTCCACCTGGTCCAGAGCGACCCCCCCGAATCGGCGGAGACGGTGTGGAAGGAGGTCGAGCACCAGACCCGTGAGGGGAGCTTCGCCTGGGCCCTCTATCAGGACCGCCCTGTGCTGGTCCCCGGGCATTTCCTTGGCCGTTGGGTGCTCCTCCACGTCCTCTCGACCCGGTCCCGCATCACCGGGATGTTCATCGCCTCCCTGGAGGAGGAGGCGCCTTTCATCCCGGAGATGGCCCAGAAAGTCCTCTCGATCCTTCTCCAGAGCTGCGCGGCGGTCCTGGAGAGCGGGGCCCTGTACGAGGAGCTCGCCCGGCACAACCGGGATCTGGAAGCCACCATCGAAAGACGCACCTGGGAGCTGCGCCGCTCGGAGGAGGAGGCCCGGGCCGCCAGCAAGGCCAAGAGCGAGTTCCTGGCGAACATGAGCCATGAGATCCGGACCCCCATCAACGGGGTCCTGGGGTCCCTGAGCCTCCTTCTGGAGACCGACATGGCCTCGGACCAGAGGGAATACGCCGACACGGCGACCCGTTCCGCCCAGAATCTCCTGGGGCTCATCAACGACATCCTGGACTTCTCCAAGATCGAAGCCGGGCAGCTCTCCCTGGAGAGCATAGGGTTCGATCTCCGGCAGGTGGCGGAAGAGACCGTGGAGCTCATGGCGTCCCGGGCTGCGGAGCGGGGCCTGGAGCTCCAGATCCGCTATGCCCCCGGCACGCCCCGTCACTTCCAGGGAGACCCCGGGCGCATTCGCCAGGTGCTCCTGAACCTGGTGGGCAACGCGATCAAGTTCACCCACGATGGCCACGTTCTCCTGAGTGTGGAGCCCCAGGGGGGGGAGGGAAAGCTCCTTTCCGTGGGTCTGGCCGTGGAGGACACCGGGATCGGAATCGAGCCGGAGCACCTGTCCAGGATCTTCGAGAAGTTCGAGCAGGCCGATGCCTCCACCACCCGTCGCTATGGAGGCACCGGGTTGGGGTTGGCCATCTGCCGGGAGCTCGCGGAGCTCATGGGCGGGAGCATCCAGGCCACCAGCCGGTCGGGATGGGGGTCCACCTTCTCCCTCTCCCTCCCCCTTCTGGTATCGGAGGATCCAGGGGAGGCGGGCGAGGGGCCATCGGTGCCCCAGGACGCCTCCGCCCTGGTGGTGGCTCCTTCCGCAGTGACCCGGAACACCCTCTGGGAGGAGCTGGAGAGGGTGGGGGTGAAGGCTACCACAGCCACTTCCCCGGAGGGGGCGCTGGAGCTGGTCCGGAAAGCGGCGGAGCGGGGACGCCCCTTCGCCATGACCTTCCTCGACGACTCCCTGGGTCTGGGAAGAATGGAGGAGGCCGCCCGTGCCATCCGGGGCCAATTCGCCTCCGGCAGGATGCTCCTGGTGGGCTTGACACGAGGCCCGAGGACCGGTTCCGGCGGACTCCATGAACCGGGGCTCTTCGACCGGATCCTTCCGAAGCCCCTCCTGGAGCGCCGGATCCTTGCCGCGGTGCGGCTCCTGGCCGGGGACGCTGGGCCGGCCGGGGCCGAGCCCGAGGATGGCCCCTCCCTTCCCGGCGCCGGGGAACCCCAACCCGGGTGCAAGGTGAGGGGGCGGGTCCTCCTGGTGGAGGACGATGAGATCAACCGGCGCATGGCCGGTGTGATGCTGGAGAAGATGGGGGTGGCCCTCAGGATGGCCGAGGACGGGGCCCGCGCCCTCCAGATCCTGAGGCAGGACACCTTCGACCTCATCCTCATGGACTGCCAGATGCCGGAACTGGACGGGTTCGAGGCCACGAAGTCCATCCGGGCCAGGGAGGCGGGCAGGACCCGGATCCCCATCATCGCCCTCACAGCCAGCGCTCTCCAGGGAGACCGGGACCGGTGCCTGGCGGCAGGAATGGACGACTACCTCTCCAAGCCCCTCACCCTGGGCCAGCTCCGCAGCATGGTGTCGCGCTGGCTCCCGGCGGCGGAGGAGATGGAGGCATCACCAGGGTCCACGGTCCCTCCCATCCTGGCCGAACCCGCCTTCGACGCCGAGACGGCGCTCCACCGGGTGGGGGGGAACGTGGAGCTCCTCCAGGAGATCGGGAAGATCTTCTTCGACGGGTGGGGCGACCTGCGGGAGCAGCTCAAAACCGCGTTGGCCAGGGACGACGAGGACGTGGTGAGCCGGCTGGCCCATCGCATCAAGGGGAGCGCCCTGAATCTCTCGGCGGGGGAGGTAGCGGAGCTGGCGGGTCAGCTGGAGGTCCTGGGACTTCAGCTTCGCCTGGATGAAGCCGATCCTGTGCTGGAGCGGCTGGTGGCAGCCGTGGACGGTTTTCGCGAGGCTTTCGAGGAAAGCCTCTCCAAATGCGAGGTGGCGGCATGATTCCCCAGGGCGCCCAGGCTGTTGTCGTCAACGACGACCCGACCCAGCTGCGCCTGATCTCAGGGCTCCTCGAGCGGTACGGGATGGAGGTGGAGAGCTTCACCCATCCCGAGCGAGCCATACGGGAGCTGCAGAGGCGCGGCCCCGTGGACCTCCTGGTGGTGGACCTCCACATGCCCGTTCTGGACGGGTGGAAGTTCTGCCGGGTGATCCGCTCCGACGACTTCCAGGGCTTCGAGGCCATGCCCATCCTGGTGGTGTCCGCCACCTTCTCCGGCTCGGAGGTCGAGGAGGTTTCGGCCCAACTCGGCGCCAACGCCTTCCTCCCGATCCCCTTCCAGCCCGAGGTATTCCGACAGTACGTGGACGACCTCCTGTCGGGAAAGAAGCCCCACTACACCCCCAATGCCCTGGTTGTGGACGATGACCCGGGGGTGCGGGGAACGGTGGGGAAGATCCTTGAACATGCCGGGTACCGGGTGCACCTGGCCCCGGATGGGAGGGAGGGCGGCTCCATCTACCGGCGGATCCGCCCGGACCTCGTGATCCTGGATTACCACCTGCCGGATCTCACGGGGGAAGCCCTCCTGGAGACGATCAAACGCCCGGGAGATCCCGCCGTGGTCCTGGTGGTCACCGGGGATTCCGATCCCCAGGTGGCGGTGAACGTCCTGAGAAAGGGCGCCGACGGTTATATCCGGAAACCCTTCGACGCCCAGTTCCTCGTGGACATGGCTGCCCGCGCCCGGAGGGAGCGTGCCCTGCTCCGCGTGGAGGAGCTCCTGGAGCTGCGGACCCGGGAGCTGCGGGCCTCCGAGGAGCGCTACCGGAACCTCTTCGCCACAATCCCCGAGGCCATCCTCATCGCCGACCGGGACGGGAGGATCGTCCAGGCCAACGAGGTCGGGGAGCGCATCCTGGGCCAGAAGGGCCGGGAGCTGGTGGGGCTGACCCTCCGGGAGCTGGTCCGGGGGAGCAGCATCCCCAGGATCCTGGAATCCCTCGGGCGGGTCTGGAAGACCGGCGAGTCCGAGTTCGAGAGCCAGCTCATCTCCGGGCGGGGAGAGGTCAGGGATTTCGAGATCTCGGCCCGAACCGTGGAGTTCCAGGGGAGCCGGTCCGTCCTGTTGATCTGCCGGGACGTCACCGATCGCCGGGTGATGGAGGAGGAGCGGAAGAAGCTCCAGGCGCAGGTCCAGCAGGCCCAGAAGCTGGAGAGCCTGGGGGTCATGGCCGGCGGGATCGCCCACGATTTCAACAACCTCCTGGTGGGCATCCTGGGCAATGCCAGCCTGGTCCTCATGGACCTGGAGGCGGGCAACCCGGCCCGGGAGTTCATCCAGCAGATCGAGGTGGCGGCTCGGAGGGCGGCGGAGCTGACCGGCCAGATCCTGGCCTACTCCGGAAAGAGCAAGGCCAACCTGGAGGAACTCGCCCTGCCGGATCTGGTGCGGGAGATGACCCAGCTCATGGAACCAGCCATTTCCAAGAAGGCGACGCTGCGCTTCGACCTGCCGCCCAACGCTCCCCACATCAAGGCCGATCCGGCCCAGATCCGCCAGGTGGTCATGAACCTCATCCTGAACGCCTCCGACGCCCTGGAAGGTGAGCCCGGAACGGTGGAGGTGCGAGTCAGGGGCATTCGGGCGGGGCGGGAGCTGCTGCGGAGGAGCTTCGTGGGGCAGGACCTTCCCGAGGGGGCCTACGTGTCCCTGGAGGTGGAGGATTCGGGGTGCGGGATGGACTCCGAGACCATCAGCAGGATCTTCGACCCCTTCTTCACCACCAAGTTCACGGGGCGGGGCCTGGGCCTGGCTTCCACCCTGGGCATCGTCCGGAGCCACAACGGGGCGATCCTGGTGGACAGCCACGCGGGACGGGGGACTACCTTCAACCTCCTCTTCCCGGCGGTGGCGGGTCCCCGGAAGCGTCCCCAGGAACCGGAGCCGAAGGAGGCCGTGGACGAGCCGCCCCCCACGAATGGGAGCCGGGGCACGGTCCTCATTGTGGACGACGAGGATACGGTCCGGAAGCTGGCGGGCTCCGTGCTCCGCCGTGCGGGTTTCTCCACCATCGAGGCCGGGGCTGGGGATGAGGGCCTGGCGGCCTTCCGGGAGAACCTGGAAGGGATCGATGCCGTACTCCTGGACCTCACCATGCCGGGGATGAACGGAAGGGAGGTCCTGGCCGAGATCCGGTCCCTGGACCCCGGAAAACCGGTCATCCTCTCCAGCGGTTTCAGCGCCGATGTGGCCTTGAACGGCCTCTCCGACCAGGATGGCACCCGCTTCCTGCGGAAGCCCTACTCCCCTGGTACGCTCCAGGACCTGATGAGGGAGCTCACGGGCAAGGGAGCCCGGTGCCCTGGAAGCCCCCTTTCCCAGGCGTCGAGATTGGCCCGTTCCATCGCCTGAGCCGTAGCCCGGGCCCGCGGCCTTCTTCCCCTCTTCGGGGTGGTGTGTGGCATTGACCCCGGCCCCGCTTTAGCTTCCCTGGCATGATTCGAGCCTCGAAGCGGATCCTCTGGGTGGACGACGAGATCGACCTCCTGAGGCCTCACCTCCTCTTTCTCCAGCAGAGAGGGTATCACGTCGACGCCATCACCAACGGCGACGACGCCCTGGCCCTCCTGCGGGAGAATCCCTACGACCTGGTCCTCCTCGACGAACAGATGGCCGGGATCTCGGGGTTGGAGGTGCTCAAGGTGCTCCGAAGGGAGGATCCCCACGCCCGGGTGGTCATGGTCACCAAGTCCGAGGAGGACCAGACCATGACCGAGGCCATCGGCCGGCGGGTGGACGATTATCTCGTGAAGCCCACAAGCCCCCGGCAGGTCCTGTCCGTGGTCACCCGCATCCTGGAGGGATCGGCCATCCGCCAGCAGCGGGCGGCCCAGGATTTCGCCGGCCGCTACCCCCAGCTCCTCCTCCTCCGGCAGGAGGCCCGCAGCGCCGGGGAGTTTGCCCAGCTCTATGCCGAACTGGTGGATTGGCATGTCCGACTGGAGGAGGCCGGGGAGCGGGGGCTCATGGACTCCGTGGCCTCCCTCATGATGGAGCTTCGGAAGGATTTCGGCAGCTGGATGCGGCAGCATTACCCCCGGTGGGTCCGGGGGAGGGAAGAACGGCCCCTGACCTCGGTCAACCTGGTCCGGGAGCGACTCGTCCCCCTCCTGGGCTCCGAACCCGTGTTCTTCGTGGTTCTGGACTGCATGCGCCTGGACCAGTGGAGGGTGATCTCTCCGCTCCTGGCTCCCCACTTCGAGGTGGAGGAGAGCCTGTACTTCTCCATCCTTCCCACCGCCACCCCCTATGCCCGGAACGCGATCTTCAGCGGGCACTTTCCTGAAGAGATCGCCCGTCAACACCCCGGCTGGTGGGACACCTCCGATGACGAGGGGAGCCTGAACGCCTTCGAGGACGAGCTCCTCAGGGACCAGCTCAAGCGGATCACTGGCCGGGAGGTGCCCGTCCACTACGAGAAGGTGTTCTCCGACCGGGAGGAGGAGCAGGTCCGAGCCCGGATCCGATCGGCAATCAGGACCAGGGGAACCGTGGTGGCGCTGGTGTTCAACTTCGTGGACCTCATGACCCATGGCCGTAGCGAATCGCCCATCCTCCTGGAGGTCGCCAGGGACGAGGCCGCGCTGAGGGACATCACCCGGTCCTGGTTCGAACGCTCCACCCTCCTCTCGGTCCTCAAGGAGGCCGCCGGCCAGGGACATCACGTTCTCTTCACCACCGACCACGGGTCCATTCTCTGCCAGCGGCCCACCACGGTCTTCGCCCGTAAGGACGCCACCTCGAATCTCCGCTACAAGTTCGGAGGGGACCTCCGGGCCGAAGACCCCACGATGGTGTTCGCCACCAATGACCAGAAGGACCTGGGTTTCCCCGCTGGACGCCTCGGGACCACGTATCTCCTGGCCCTGGAGGACTGCTTCTTCGTCTATCCCACGAAGCTCCGGGAGTACCAGGCCCGTTACCGGAACTCCTTCCTCCATGGGGGCATCTCACCGGAGGAGATGATCGTCCCCGTGGCCCATCTGACCCCCCGGCCCCGGTGAAGACCTACCTCCGCATCCTGGGGTACCTGAAAGCCCACGGCGCGATCTTCGCCGCCGCGGTGGCGGCGACCTTCATCTTCGCGGGGTTGGACGCCTTCTCCTTCCTCCTCTTCGCTCCTTTCCTGGAGGCTCTGCTGACGGAACCCGGGGCCGCCAGGCCCGATACCGTCAGCGTCGGGGACGACACCCTGGACAGGATCCTGAACGGCACCGTCGGCCGCTTCGTGGATCTCCAGGCACCGCCCCAGGAGGCCATCCGGGGGATCATCTTCTTCATCCTCGTGGTCTTCGCCGTCAAGAACGTCTTCGACTTTCTCAAGACCTACCTCATGGCCCGGGTGCAGCAGGGGGTGACCCGAGACCTGAGGGACGATGTCTACGACCACCTCCTGGAACTGGACATGGCCTTCTTCGGCAGGACGAAGATGGGCCAGATCCTCTCCCGCCTGACCTACGACGTGGAGCAGCTCCGGACGCTGGTCGCGAAGGAGCTGGGGAAGGTGGTGTCGTCGGTCTTCGAGTTCTGGGCGGTCCTGGCCGGGGCCCTGATCATCTCCTGGAAGCTCACGCTGGCGGCCTTCATCGTGGTGCCCCTCACCATGGGGATCTGGGGGCCTCTGATCCGGAAGCTGAAACGGAACGACCGCCGGGTCCTGGACGCCGCCGCCGACGTGAACAGCCACATCCAGGAGACCCTGGCCGGGATCCGGCTGGTGAAGTCCTCCTCCACGGAGGGGTACGAGCGGGAACGTTTTCACGGCCTCACCCTGAGGTACTACAACCGCTTCCTCCGCTCCGAGAAGCTCCGGGCCCTGGCCTCCCCCATCACCGAGATGCTCTCGGCCGTTGGGACCGTGGTCCTCCTCTGGTACGGCGCCCGACTCGTGCTGGTGTCCCGGGAGCTTTCAGGGCCGGAGTTCATCACCTTCCTCGGGCTTTCGCTGAAGCTCTACTCCCCTGTGAAGTACCTGGCCAAGTTCCCGGCCCTGATCCAGCCGGGGCTGGTGGGAGCGGAGCGCATCTTCGAGTTCATGGACGCTCCCGTGGAGATCAGGGACGCCGACGGGGCCAGACCCTTCCCCGGGTTGAAGGAGGAGATCGCCTTCGAGGGGGTGAGCTTCGAGTACCGGCCCGGGGAGCCGGTCCTCCAGGACCTATCCTTTACGGCGCGGCGGGGCTCGGTGGTGGCGCTGGTGGGGCCATCCGGTGCCGGGAAGACCACCGTCCTGGACCTCCTGGGGCGGTTCTACGAGGTCACCGGTGGGCGGATCACGGTGGATGGGAGCGACATCCGGGACTTCTCCCTGAAGGGGCTTCGGAGCAGCCTGGGGATCGTCTCCCAGGAGACGGTCCTCTTCCACGACACGGTTCTGGCCAACATCGCCTATGGCCGGCCCGACGCGACCCGGGAAGAGATCGAACGGGCGGCGAGGGCCGCCTTCGCCCATGATTTCGTCCTGCAGTTTCCCCAGGGCTACGATACGGTGGTGGGGGAGCGGGGGACGTCGCTGTCGGGGGGGCAGCGCCAGCGTCTGGCCATTGCCCGCGCCATCCTCCGCGATCCCCCCATCCTGATCTTCGATGAGGCCACCAGCGCCCTGGACACCGAATCGGAGCGGGTGGTCCAGCAGGCCATCGAGCGCCTCCTGGAGGGGAGGACCGTGTTCGTCATCGCCCACCGCCTCTCCACCATCCAGCGCTCCGACCAGATTCTCGTCCTGGATGGGGGCCGCATCGTGGAGCGGGGTACCCACCAGGCCCTTCTGGAGATGGGGGGGCTGTACCGGCGCCTCTACGAGCTCCAGTTTTCCGACCTCGCCGGGGATCGCCTGCCTCCCTTCCGGGCCCCGGGCGCCTGAGGGCCGTCGCCGGTACCGCCCCGAGCACCCCCCACGATGGATGCCCCCACCCGAATCCCCCGACCCCCCAACCTCCGGCACCGCCTCGAGTATCTGGGCTATCGTCTGGCGGTAGGGCTTCTCCGCCTGGTGCCCGAGGGTCTGGCCCTCCGTTTCGGGGAGGGGATGGGGTGGGTGGTGGGAGTGGTCCTCGGAGTGCGGCGCCGTGTGGTCCGGGAGCACCTGAGGCAGGCTTTTCCCGGCCGGGGAGAGGGGTGGCGGCGCCGGGTCGCACGGGCGTCCTTCCGTCATGTGGGAAGGGAGGCGGTGGCGACCTTCCGGCTGGGTGGGATGGGACCGGAGGAAATCCTGCGCCGTACCGAGATGGAGGGGTTGGAGGCGCTGGAGGCGGTCCTCGCGGCCGGGAAGGGGGCCATCGTGGTCACGGGTCACTTCGGCAACTGGGAGATCGGCGGGGCCGCCATCGCCGCTCGAGGGATTCCTCTGGAGGCAGTGGCCCAACGGCAGAGGAATCCCCTGTTCGATGCCGACCTGGTACGGAACCGGGAAGGTCTTGGGATTACGGTTATTGACCGGGGGGAGGCTCCCAGACGGGTGCTCCGGGCCCTCAGGGAGGGCCGGGTGGTAGGTATCGTGGGGGACCAGAACCTGCGCCGGGGTGGGGTATTCGTGGACTTCTTCGGCCGGAAGGCCTCTACCGCGAAAGGCGTGGCGGTCTTCGCCTTGCGCACGGGATGCCCCATCTTCCTGGGAGCGGCCAGGAGGGAGCCGGGGCTGCCCCAGCGGTATCGGGTGACTCTGGAGAAGGTCCATTTCACGCCGACCTGAGACATGGAGGCGGACACCCTTCGCCTCACGGACACCCACACCCGGCATCTCCAGAGGAGGGTCGAGGAAGCGCCGGAGCAGTACTTCTGGCAGCACCGCCGTTGGAAGACCCGGCCCCCGGAGGAGGAATAGTTCCGGGGAGCCCACGGGGGAAAGAGCACTGGCTGGCGGGATCCGCCGGGACCGGTTCCGAGGAACCGCCATCCGGCCCCCCGGTATTATTCCTGGCCCCCTGGCCCCGTCGATCCGGGGAGGAGAGACGGAGGGTAATGGGAGAGGACTCGCCCCCTGGTGGGCAAAGAAAGCGACGAACGTGATCTACATTGCGATTCCGGTTCACAACGAGGAGAGCACCATCGGTGTGCTCCTCTGGAAGGTCCGGAATGTCATGGGAGAGTTCGGGCGGGATTACGAGATCCTGGTCCTGGACGACGCCTCCACCGACTCCACCCGGGAGGTCCTTCAGCGATACCGGAGGACCCTTCCCCTCAGGGTCCTTCGATCCGAGGAGCGCCTGGGGTATGCCCGGGCCGTGGAGCGGCTGTTGCGGGAGGCGGTGGATCGGGCTCCCTATCCGAAGCGGGATGCGGTGGTGACCCTCCAGGGGGATTTCACCGAGCACCCGCAGTACCTGGTGCCTCTGGTGAAGACGCTGGAGGGGGGGGCCGATGTGGTGGTGGGTACCCTCTCCGAGGGGAGGAAGGAGATGCCCTGGCAGGTCCGTCTTGCGCGGTGGGCGGCACCGAGGGTCCTGGGGGACTCCCTGAAGGAGTGCCCCGTTTCCGATCCCTTCTGCGGATTCCGGGTGTACCGGGTCATCGTCCTCAAGAAGGCCCTCAGGGAGCTGGGGGAAGGGCCGATGGTCACACGGATGGGTTGGGCCGCCAACGTGGAGCTCCTCCAGCTGGCGGTGCACCAGGCCCGGAGGGTCGAGGAGGTGCCCTTCGGCCTCCGCTACGACATCCGGACCAGGAGATCCCGCTTCCGGACCCTTCAAACCCTCCGGTCCTTGACGGGAATCCGGGGAAAGGTGGACTGGACTCCCGGGGAGGAAGTGGCGTGAGGCTCCGCCTCCTTTCCCTGCTCCTTGCGGCTGCCTTCCTCCTGGGAGGGGTCGCCGGGGCGCAGGGACAGGTCCCGGCGGTCCAGGGCCAGGCCGTCCCGGTGGGGGCGACTCCTGCCAAGGTACCCTTCGGACCGGGGGAGTACCTGGAGTACGACCTGCGCCTGGGGGCGCTGGGGAAGCGTGGGCAGGGACACATGGCGGTCCTGGGACTCGACTCCATCCGGGGGAGGGTCACCTACCATGTGTCCATGGCCTACGAGGGGGGCCTGCTCTTTGCCAAGGTCAAGGATCACTACCAGTCCTGGTTCGACATCGCCAACCTCGTGACCCTCCGCTTCATCCAGGACATCGACCAGATCAACTACGAACGGTACAAGCACTACGAGATCTACCCGGAGGAGCTGCGGTATGAGCGACGGGACAAGGTCGAGTCGGGGGTGATCCCCACTTCCGAGCCGCTCGACGACGTTTCGTTCTTCTACTTCGTCCGTACCCTTCCCCTGGAGGTGGGGAAGGAATACACCTTCAGCCGGTACTTCCGGGAGAGCGGGAACCCGGTGACCCTCAGGGTCCTGAGAAGGGACACCGTCCAGGTGCCGGCGGGGACCTTCACCACCCTGGTGGTCCGACCTCTCATCCGGACCAGCGGCCTCTTCGGCCAGGGCGGGGAGGCGGAGCTGCACTTCTCCGACGACGAGAGGCGCCTCCTGGTCCTCATGAGCTCCAAGGTCCCCCTGGTCGGGTCCCTTTCCCTGCATCTCAGGTCCATTCAGGAGGGCACGCCCCTGGGCCCACCCCTGCCGGGACGGCCGGGCGGGTCATGAGCCGGGATCGGGGCTCCGGCGGCCCCCGGCCTCCCGCGGAGGCCGAGGTGGACCGTCTCAGGACCGTCCCCGTGGGAAGCCGGATGAACAAGGTCTCTTCGGGGGCCTTCGCCGGGACTCCCGGTGCCGGAAGGAGCTTCCGGGCCTTCCTGGACTCCCTGCCGGCCCTCCTGGAGGCCGATTCGCTCCGGGCCGTGGCATCGGGGATCGCGGGCGCGGCCCGCAAGGGGAAGGGCGTCCTCTGGATGCTTGGGGGTCATACCATCAAGACCGGCCTGGCCCCGGTCCTCCTTGGGATGATGGAGCGGGGAGCCGCCACCTTCCTGGCCGGGAACGGCTCCGTCGCCATCCACGACTACGAGATCGCCCGCTGGGGGGCCACCTCCGAGGACGTGGAGGCGGGGCTGGCCGACGGGACCTTCGGAATGGCGGAGGAGACCGGCCGGGAGATCAACGAGGCGGTGACGGAGGGCGCCCGGGAAGGGCTCGGGTTCGGGGAGGCCGTGGGCCGGGCGCTGGACCGGCGCTCCGACCTGAAGGCCCCGGAGCGGTCCCTCCTTCTCCAGGCCTACCGGAGGGGCATCCCCTTCGGGATCCATGCGGCCATCGGGTGCGAGATCATCCACCAGCACCCGACGGCCGACGGAGCCGCCCTGGGTGCCTGCTCCCTGCGGGACTTCCGGCGCCTGGCGGGGTGGCTCCCGGCGGTGGACGGCGGGGGGGTGGTCCTGAACGTGGGCTCGGCCGTCATCATGCCCGAGGTCTTCCTGAAGGCCCTGACCATGGCCAGGAACCTGAGCTCCGGGAGCCCCCGGGCCTTCCTGGCGGCGGATTTCGACATGATCCGCCAGTACCGTCCCTGGATGAACGTGGTCCAACGCCCCACCCGGACCGGAGGTGGAAAGGGCTACCGGATCACGGGGCACCACGAGATCATGATCCCCCTCCTGGCCTGGGCGGTGGAGGAGGCGATGGTGGAGCCCCGCCCTGCGGGCGCGGCGCCCCGCCCGGCTCCCGATGGGCCTCCGGGACCCGGAACGGGAGCTTAGGGCCTCGAGGCCCACCCTGCGGGAGCAGAGGCTGAGGGTGGCCTGGCTCCTGGCCCTTCCCTTCCTTCTCCTCTCCCGGCCTTCCCCTCCTCTCCTGTTGGCGGGTGCCGCTGTCGCCTTCCCCGGGCTCCTCCTTCGCGGACTGGCGGCGGCCCGGATCCACAAGGACCGCTCCCTGGCGGTCCGCGGCCCCTATGCCGTCATCCGCCACCCCCTCTACCTCGGGAGCTTTCTCCTCGGGGCAGGATTGGCGATGGCCGGTGGGAGGTGGTTCTTCCTCCCCCTCTTCGTCGGGTTCTTCCTCTGGGCGTACGGCCGGACGATCCGGACCGAGGAGCGGCAGCTCGCGGCCCGATTCGGGGAGGCCTACCAGGCCTACAGGAGCCGGGTCCCCGCCTTCCTCCCCCGTCTTCGGCCGCTCGGGCGTCGGGGGGATGAGCGCTCCGGCGAACGGCACAGGGCCGGCGGAGGAGGCCCCGACCCCGGGGCAGGGCCGGCGACTGGGCCAGATGCGACCCCCTTCCGTTCCCCGGTCCCCGGTCTTCCCCTGTACCTTCGGAACAGGGAATGGGAGTCGGCTCTGGGGACGGCCGCCGGCTTTGCCCTCCTCTGGTTGAGGATGGTCCTGGGGGAGTAAGGGGGAAGGGGAGGCCCGGGATTGCGGCGGAGGTGGTTGGGCAGGAGGTTGCAGCGGAGGGGGAGGTTGAACTTCATTCCCGGAGCTGGAGACTGCCATGCACGAGCGATGCGCCTTCCTTCTCTTTCTGGTGCCTCTCGCCCTGGGGTGCGGCGCCGCAGACCGGGAGGCCCCCGCAGGGGGAGACACCATGCCGGAGATCCAGAGGAAGCTTGCCCAGTACGACACCGTCCGCCTCACCGCGGATCTGAGCCAACTCTCCCCGGGGGAGAGAGCCATGATCCCCCTGCTGGTGGAAGCGGCCCAGGCCATGTCGGAGATCTTCTGGCTGGAGTCGTACGGGGACAGGGAGGAGTTCCTGGCGTCTCTCGCCGAGGGGGCCATGCGGTCCTACGGGATCATCAACTTCGGTCCCTGGGACCGCATCGACGGGAACGCTCCCTTCGTGCCGGGTGTGGGGCCCAAGCCCTCCGGGGCCCGGTTCTACCCCCAGGACATGACGGTGGAGGAGTTCGAGGCGGCGGCCGCCGCCGCGCCGGACCGGGGAGAGGCGCTCAAGGGGCTCTATACCGTGGTGCGCAGGGATGCCTCCGGCGGCCTGGTGGCCGTGCCCTATCATGAGGCGTTCGCCGGGCCCACCGCCCGGGCCGCGGACCGCCTTCGGGCCGCGGCGGCGTTGGCCGAGGACCCCGGCCTCAAGAGGTACCTGGAGCTCAGGGCGGACGCCCTTCTCACCGACCAGTACCAGGCCAGCGACTTCGCCTGGATGGACATGAAGGAGAGCGGGCTCGACCTGGTCCTCGGCCCCATCGAGACCTACGAAGACCAGCTCTTCGGTTACAAGGCGAGCCACGAGGCCTTCGTCCTGGTGAAGGACAAGGAGTGGAGCCTGCGCCTGGCCCGGTACGCGGCTTTCCTGCCGGAGCTGCAAAAGGGGTTGCCGGTTCCCGACCTCTACAAGGCCGAGACGCCGGGGGGTGACGCGGACCTGAACGTCTACGATCTGGCTTATGTGGGGGGCGACGCCGACGCCGGTTCCAAGACCATCGCCATCAACCTTCCCAACGACCCGGAGGTCCAGCTTCGGAAAGGGGCCCGTAGGCTCCAGCTCAAGAACGCCATGCGGGCGAAGTTCGACCGGATCCTCGTGCCCATCGCCGATCTCCTGATGGCCGAGGACCAGCGCCCGATGGTGGTCTTCGACGCCTTCTTCGAGAACACGATGTTCCACGAGGTGGCCCACGGCCTGGGAATCAAGAGCACGATCAACGGGAGGGGGCCGGTGCGGCAGGTCATGAAGGAACAGGCCTCCGCCCTCGAGGAAGGGAAGGCCGATATCCTGGGCCTGCACATGGTGGCGGCGCTCCAGGAGATGGGTGAGTTGGGCCCCGACCACGATCTCAACCAGAACATGGTGACCTTCACCGCCTCCATCTTCCGCTCCATCCGCTTCGGCGCCTCCAGCGCCCACGGGAGGGCGAACGTGGTCCGCTTCAACTTCTTCCAGGAGTGGGGCGCCTTCACCCGGGACGAGGCCACCGGCACCTATCGGGTGGACTTCGCCAGGACCCGGGAGGCGATGAACGCCCTCTCGGAGCGGATCCTCACCCTTCAGGGAGACGGGGACTACGAGGGGGTGCTCGCCCTCATGGAGCGCTACGGCTCCATCGGACCCCAGCTCCAGGCCGACCTGGACCGTCTGGCCGGCGCCGGCATCCCGGTGGACATCGTGTACGTGCAGGGGCTGGGTGAGCTGGGGCTGGGAGGGTGAGAGGGATGGCCCCCCGGTCCACGGTTTCTCTTCTCCTGCTCACGGCCGCCACCCTCGCCGGCTGCGGTGACGCGGGGAGAGGGGGGCCGGGCGCCGGACCCTGGGACCACCTCCTCACCCCTGGCTCCGGCCACTTCCTCCAGGTGTCGTCCTACGACACCACCGGAGGAAACCGGGACCGCCACGAGTTGGCCCCGGGAGACAGTGTGGTGCTCCTGGACCTGGCGGGCCCCGGAGTGATCCGGCGCCTCTGGATCACCGTGGCCAGCGGCGATGAGGACTACCTCCGGCGCCTTGCCCTGAAGATGTACTGGGACGGGGAGGAGGCCCCGTCCGTGGCCGTGCCCCTGGGGGACTTCTTCGGGAACGGCTTCGAAAAGCGCCACTACACGGCCCTCCCCATGGGGGTCTCCAGCGGGGGGTTCTACTGCTATCTCCCCATGCCCTTCGCCCAGCGTGCCCGCATCGTCGCGGAGAACGGTACCGGGCAGGTCGTGGACGCCTTCTACTTCAACGCCAGCGTGGAGCTTGGCCCGCCCCTTCCCGAGCCCCTGGCCACCTTCCATGCAGCCTGGAGCCGCGACCCCCGCACCACCTCGCCGCGGCCCCACCTCGTCCTGGACGCGGCCGGCGCGGGGCACCTGGTGGGTGTAGCCCTCAGCGCGGAGAGCTACGATGGCTCGTACTGGTTCCTGGAAGGGGACGAGATCTTCACGGTGGATGGGGAGTTCCGGGGCCAGGGCACCGGGACGGAGGACTACTTCAACGGCGGCTGGTACTTCCAGGACGGCCCATTCTCCGCCCCTTACCACGGGGTCGTTCTGATGGACCCCGCCCGAGGCCGGGTGGCGGCCTACCGCTGGCATCTTCCCGATCCCGTCCGCTTCCGGGACTCCCTGCGGGTGGAGCTGGAGCACGGCCATGGGAACGAGGTGGTGGCCGACTACGCCACCGTGGCCTTCTGGTACCAGGCCGAGCCCCACCGGGCCCTCCCCCCCCTCCCTTCCCCGGATGACCGGAGGGTCCTGGCCGTGAAGGTACCCCCGGGGGCCGTGTTGGCTGACTCCTTCGAGACCGCGGAGGGCCCGGGGGGCGGGAGAACCGTGCGCCTTCCCGTCCCCAGGCCCGATCGCTACGACCTGTGGCGCTACCCCATGGGGGAGGACGGACGCCCCGAGTCCCCCGTTCTGGCCGGGAGGGGAATGGAGGCGGCCGACCCCCACCTGGAGCTGGCGCTGGGCCCCGAAGAGCCCCTTCCCGCCGCGCTTCACCCCCTCCCCCTGCGCCGCTGGGCCACCGAGTGGCTGGTGGTGGGGCCTTTCCCCAACCCCCAACGGCTGGGAACCGAACACAGCTCCGCCCTGGACAGCGTGTACGGCCCGGAGCTGGATCCGGATCCCGGACGGTCCTTCACCGGCCAGGACGGCTCCCCCCTGTTCTGGCGTCCCGCCAGCGGGGATTCCACCGGCTACGTCCGGCTGAACCCGCACTTCCAACCCAGCGACTGGGTCGCGGCCTACGCCCTGGCCTTCCTCCACTCCCCCGACGACCGGGATGCCCTCCTCCTGCTTGGGGCCGACGACGCCCATGAGCTCTGGGTGAACGGGGAGCTCGCTTCCCGGAGGCAGGGAAGGAACCTCTCGATCCCCGACCAGATGGAGATTCCGGTCCGGCTCCGGGCGGGATGGAATCCCGTGCTCCTGAAGGTCGCGGACCTGGACGGAGGCTGGGCCTTCCACCTTCGAGCGGCGGATCCCACGGGCGCTCTCAGGTGGAGCCCCGTGCCCGTGACGAGGTGACCTCCGGGCGCCCCGCTTACTTCCGGTTCGCCTCCAGGGCGATGGAAATGGACACCTCGGACCCGACCACGGCGGTCTCGGCCCAGTTCCCCACGCCCACCCCGAACTCCCTCCGGTCCACCTGGGCCTCCGCGGTGAAGGAGGCCACCTGGGTGATCCCCCCGAACATCTCCTGCATCGGGGTGGGGAGGTCCTTCACCCCCAACAGGCTGATGGGAAGCTCGACCTCCCGGGTGGTGTCCTTGATGGTGAGTTGGCCCCGGGCCAGCAGCCGGTCCGGTGCGACCCGGCGCACGGAGGTGCTCTCGAAGGTCATCTGGGGGTAGCGCTCCGCGTCGAAGAAGTCCCCGGAGCGCAGGTGGGCGTCCCGCCGCTCGTTCCGGGTGTCGATGCTGGCCACGTCGATGGTGACCCTGACCCGGCTGGCCTCCGGGTTCTCGGCATCGAAGTCCAGAGAGACATCGAAGGAGTGGAAGCTTCCGCTCACGGGGGTGAAGAAGTGACGGACGCTGAAGTTGATCTCCGTGTGGGACGCGTCCACGTTCCAGGCCTCGGGCTCCAGCCCGCTCCTCACCGGCGGCGCCGAGCCGAGGGCGCTCCCCGTGGTGGCCAGGGTGGCCAGGGCGAGGGTCGGCAGGATCAGGACTCTTTTCATGGCAGGTCTCCTTGCGTTGGGTTACCGGTGTCTGTTGGTGTCCACGGACTCCCCTAGAACCCATCAAGCTTGAAATATGTTCCATGATGCGCGGCCCGAGACCCGGCGGGGGTCTTCCGACAGGGTGGCCGGGTTGGCGGATTGACGTCGAAGCCGGTGGCGGCGGCCCTCGGGCGGGGCTAGGATTGGGAAGAAGGAGGGGTGGGTTCTCCCCTGCTCCCGCAACGGATCCCGTCCTATGGATCTCCCGGCCTCCCCATCCGCTGGGCCGCCAGAAGAAGCGACGGACGGCTCTCCTCGGACGCTGACCGCCCAGGACCGGCGGGTCCTCCGGGAGATCGCCCTGGAGTCCATCGAGTCGGGGCTTGCCCGAGGGCGCCCCCTGAGCGTGACCCCGGAGGGATACTCCCCTCCCCTGAGGGCTCCAGGGGCCAGCTTCGTCACCCTGAAGCTCCAGGGGCGGTTGCGGGGTTGTGTGGGGAGCCTGGCGCCCCGGCGCCCTCTCGTGGAGGACGTAGCCCACAACGCCTTCGGCGCCGCCTTCCGTGACTCCCGCTTCCCCCCCCTCTCCCGGGAGGAGTTCCCGGGATTGGAGCTCCATGTCTCCTGGCTGACCCCTCTCCTCCCCCTGCTCGTGGAGAGCCGCCCGGAGCTTCTGGCCGCCCTTCAGCCGGGGGAGGACGGGCTGGTCCTGGAGGATCCCCCCTGCCGGGCCACCTTCCTTCCCCAGGTGTGGGAGACCCTCCCGGACCCGGAGCGGTTCGTGGCGGAGCTCTTCCGGAAAGCCGGCCTCCCGGCGGACCACTGGTCCGAGACCCTTCGCTGTTTCCGCTACGGGGTGGAGGAGTTCTGACCCCCCACGCTGAGTTCCGGAACGGCTGCGGCCCCGTAGGGGAAATCCCCTATGGCCCGCCCGTTCCTGGCCATGGCACATTTGGTGCAGCCACCGAGGTCGGAAAGCGCCGCTTGGCGGACCCCGGTCCGGTGGGGCGCGTGAACCCGAGTCAGGGGAGGTTCCAGCATGACCGCGAGCCACGATCCGTCCCTCTCCCCCTCCTCCAGGGTCCTGGAGGAGCTCCAGCGTCTCCCCATCGCAGCGGAGCTCGGCAAGACCCGTCTGGATCGGGTGGTCGAGGTGGCGATGCTGGAGGAATATCCCGCCGGCACCGTCCTCTTCCGGGAGGGAGAGCCGGCGGATGACCCGAGGATCATCATCTCCGGCCTCATCTCCCTCATGGTCAATGTTCCCCATCAGGGGGAGATGGTGGTGAACACCGTTTCGGACGGGGAGCTTCTGGGGTTCAGCGCCCTCCTCTCCCGTCATCGTTGGCGTTCCTCGGCCCGGGTCTCCCAGACCACCCGCTGCCTGAGGTTCAAAGGGGAAGCCCTGCGGCAGCTCATGGAGCTCGACCACGAGCTGGGTTACCAGCTTCTGCGTGTGGCCTTCAGGGTGGCCACGGAGCGGATGGGGGACGGCTTCCTTCAGATCCTGGACGTCTTCGGCCATGAACGATAGCCGGCCTGCGGTGGGCGACCTTCAGAGCCTGGAGCGGAGTGACTTCCCGGCCCTCCTGGAGCGGCTGAAGGCCGACGGATACAAGCTGGTGGGCCCCACCGTGAGGGACGGGGCCATCCGGTTGCAGAAGCTCGACGGTGCGGAAGACCTGCCGGTGGGATGGACCGACGAGCAGGGCCCCGGCCACTACCGCCTGCGTCCACGGGAAGACGACCACTATTTCGGCTTCGTCGCCGGCCCCCAGTCCTGGAAGCGGCACCTCTTCCCCCCCCGGGAGCCCCTCATCCAGCTCAAGCGCCACGGCGACTCCCTGGAGTGGCGCCGCCCCGCCGTGGACGAGCCTCCCATGGCCTTCATCGGGGTGCTCCCCTGTGACCTGGCGGCCATCCATGTCCAGGACAAGGTGTGGATGGGGGCGCCCTTCCAGGAGAGCCGCTACGTGGCCCGGCGCCGCCGGGTTTTCATCCTGGCGGTGAACTGTCTGGAGCCGGGGGAGCTCTGCTTCTGCGACTCCATGGGTACGGGACCCAAGGCAGGGAGCGGTTTCGACCTCTGCCTCACGGAGATGAACGGGCGGCTCCTGGTGGAGGTGGGGACCGCCAGGGGCGAGGAAGTCCTGGCCTCGGTGCCGGTCCGGAAGGCCTCCGCCGAGGATCGCCAGGCGCTTCTCAACGCCCTGGACCTGGCCCGATCCCGGATGGGGCGGCACCTGAACAGCAAGGGACTCCCCGGGATCCTCTTCGGGAACATCGACCATCCCCGCTGGGAGGAATTGGCCCAGCGCTGCCTCACCTGCGGCAACTGCACCCACGTCTGCCCCACCTGCTTCTGCTTCAACGTGCGGGAGACGGGGACGGTAGTGGACGGCCACGAGGACCGGGAGCGATTCTGGGACTCCTGCTTCTCCCTGGATCACTCCATGATCCACGGCGGGTACTTCCGGGCCACGCCCAAGCAACGCTACCGCCAGTGGCTCACCCACAAGCTCGGGGCCTGGGAGTCCCAATTCGGGACCTCGGGTTGCGTCGGGTGCGGACGGTGCATCGCCTGGTGCCCGGTGGGGATCGACGTCACCGAGGAGGCGGAGGCCATCCGTGCGACGTCGAAAGGGCACGTGCGCATGCCCCCGCCCCGGGAGCACCGCCTGGTGGCCGGGGATGCCCTCATCCCCTCCCCCGCCCAGATCATCCATGTGCGGGAGGAGACCGCCGACACGGCCACCCTGTGGATGGAGCCCACCGGGCCCTACCACTGGAGGCCGGGGCAATTCAACATGCTTTCCATCCCGGGCATCGGGGACGTTCCCATCTCCATCTCCGGACAGGCGGGGGCCGCCATCCTCCACACCATCCGGGGCGTGGGGAAGGTCTCCCAGGCCCTCACCTCGGTGGAGGCCGGGGCGCTGGTGGGGATGCGGGGGCCCTTCGGGACCTCCTGGCCCCTCAAGGCCTCCCGGGGGCGGATCGTCACGGTGGTGGCCGGAGGGATCGGTTTGGCGCCCCTGCGGGGGGCCGTCCGGGAGATGGCGGAGAACCCGAAGCTGTATCCCTCGGTCCGTCTTCTCTACGGCGCCCGCACCCCCGGGGATATCCTCTATCCCGACGAGCTCCAGAGATGGGGCAACCACCTCCACATGAAGGTGCAGGTGACGGTGGACCGGGCCGCCCCCACCTGGACGGGCCACGTGGGGTTCGTCACCAACTTCCTTCGGAGGAGGGAGGAGGTGAGGCCCGACAGCGTGTACCTCCTCTGCGGCCCCGAGATCATGATGCGGGTGATCGTGGAGAAGCTCCTCGAGGCCGCGGTGCCCGAGGATCACATCTTCCTCTCCCTGGAGCGAAACATGAAGTGCGGGGCGGGATTCTGCGGACGCTGCCAGAAGGGGCCCTTCTTCATATGCAAGGACGGACCCGTATTCCGCTATGACCAGATCGCCTTCGTCTTCACCCACCCGGGGCTCTGAGATGAGCACCGGAAACGAAGGGTCGACGCCGGCGGCAGGCAGGGGCTCCGCCGTGGCGGAGGCTCCGGCCTCCTCCAAGCCGCGCCTGGGGGTGTTCAAGCTGGCCTCCTGCGACGGGTGCCAGTTGGTGCTCCTGGACTGCGAGGACGAGCTCCTGGCGGTGGCCGAGGCGGTGGACATCGTCCACTTCCCCGAGGCCTCCTCCCACCTGGCGGAGGAAGGCCCGTTCGATGTGACGCTGGTGGAGGGCTCCATCTCGGCGCCGGAGCATCTGGCGCAGATCCAGGCCTTCCGCAAGGCCTCCAAGGTGCTGGTGACCATCGGAGCCTGCGCCACCTCAGGGGGGATCCAGGCGCTGAGGAACTTCGCCACCCTGGACGAATACGCCGAACGGGTCTACGCCCACCCCGAGTACCTGGCCACCCTGGAAACCTCCACCCCCGTGGCCGACCACGTGAAGGTGGACTACGAGCTCCGTGGGTGCCCCATCAGCAAGCGCCAGCTCCTGGAGCTCCTCACCGCCGTCATCAAGGGGCGCCGCCCCGAGATCCGCAACGAAAGCCTCTGCCTGGCGTGCAAACGCTACGGCTACGTGTGCGTCATGGTGGCCCACGGCATCCCCTGCCTGGGCCCCGTGACCGTGAACGGGTGCGGGGCCGTCTGCCCCTCGATGGGGCGCGGGTGCTACGGGTGCTTCGGTCCCAAGGAGGGCGCCAACACCAGGGCCCTGGCGGAGAGGATGCTGGCCATGGGGATTCCCAGGGACGAGGTCCTCCGGGCCTTCCGCTTCATCACCGGGTACGCCGAGGCCTTCCGGGAGGAGAGCATCCGCCATGAGTGAGTCCAAGCCGGGAACGCGGGACCCCGCCCTCAACGGGACCCGGAACATCCGGGTCGAGATGCTCACCCGGGTGGAGGGGGAAGGGCGCTTTCACCTGAAGGTCAGGGACGGCCAGGTGGAGGAGGCGACCCTCACCATCTTCGAGCCCCCCCGTTTCTTCGAGGCCTTCCTGGTGGGCCGCTCCCTCTTCGAGGTTCCGGACATCGTTCCCCGCATCTGCGGGATCTGCCCGGTGACCTACCAGATGACCAGCGTCCGGGCTCTGGAGGAGATCCTGGGGATCCGTCCCACCGCGGAGATCCGTAACCTCCGGCGCCTCATGTACTGCGCCGAGTGGATCGAGAGCCACGTCCTGCACGTCTTCCTCCTTCACGCCCCGGACTTCCTGGGGTATGCCAACGCCCTGGAGATGGCCCGGGACCACAAGGCGCTGGTGGAGATGGGACTCCGGATGAAGAAGGCGGGAAACACCCTTCTGGAGGTGATGGGGGGGCGGGCCATCCACCCCGTCTCGCCCCGGGTGGGGGGGTTCTCCAAGGCCCCCTCCCCCAAGAGGCTCCTGGCCCTCCTTCCTGAGCTGGAGTGGGGGTTGGGGGCGGCCCAGGAGACGGTGGATGTCACCAACGGCCTTCCCATGCTGGACTTCGAGCAACCCTACACCTTCGTGGCCCTGGACGGGGGGAAGGACTATCCCATCGAGTGGGGGGAGCGGATCGCCGTCACAGGCCGGGACCCGGTGGCGCTGGAGGAATTCGAGGAGGTCTTCCAGGAGCGGCAGGTGCCCCAGTCCCCGGCGCTCCACGCCCGCCTCCCCGACGGCACGCCCTACCTCACGGGCCCCATGGCGCGCCTGAGCCTCTTCCCGGACCGTCTCCACCCCCTGGCCCAGGAGGCGCTGGAGCGGACCGGGATGCGTCTGCCCGTTCTGAACCCCTACCGTTCCATCGTGGTCCGGGCGGTGGAGATCGTCCACGCCTTCGCCGAGGCCATCGACCTCATCCGGGGCTACCGGGGGGCCGATCCCGCCTACCTGGAGGCCCCCCTGAGGGCCGGCGAGGGGAGGGGGGCCACGGAGGCGCCCCGGGGGCTCCAGTACCAGCGCCACCGGGTGGACGGGAAGGGGCTCATCCTGGAGTCCCGGATCGTCGCACCGACCTCCCAGAACCAGGCCCGCATCGAAGCGGACCTGGCGGGGCTGGCCCCGGAGATCCTGGCCATGGACGATGCCCAGGCCACGTTGCGCTGCGAGCAGCTCATCCGGGCCTACGATCCCTGCATCTCCTGCGCCACCCACTTCCTCAAGCTGGAGGTCGAGAGGGGGTGAGGGTCGTTGCCCTGGGCAACCCCGACCGGGGGGACGACGGCGCCGCCTTGTTGGTGGCGTCCCGCCTCCAGGAGGAGGTCCCCGTGGTCCTGGCGGGGCGCCCTGGTCCCGGGCTCCTGGACCTCCTCCCCCACGATGAGCCCTGCCTTCTCCTGGACGTGACCTGGAGCGGGTCCCCTCCCGGCACCCTGCACCGTATCCCCCTGGACCGACTCTCTCCCGCCACCCTCCCCGACCTTCGGGTCTCCTCCCACGGTTTCGGCCCCGGGGAGGCCCTGGCCCTGGCCCGGGCGCTGGGGCGGTCCCTTCCCTCGGGGCTCTTCCTCGGGATCGAGGGGGAAGGCTACGGCTTCGGGGAGGGGCTTTCCGAGGCCGTTCGGGGGGCCCTCCCGTCCATGGTGTCGGCGGCGCGGGATTTCCTGGAGTCCGAAGGGGCTTGAGGTTCGGGCCCCTGGGGTTTCACCGTCCGTCCTCCCATATTGAAGAGCGTACCAGGGAGGTGACCTATGGCGGCCATGAAACGGCTCATCGTGGTGGGGGACCGGGTGCTGGTGAAGCCCGGGGAGGGAGAGGACCGGACGAAGGTGGGGCTCTATCTTCCCGCCACGGCCGTGGACAACCAGGCCGTCCAGACGGGGAGGGTGGTGGCGGTGGGACCCGGCACGCCCATCGGGGCGCCCGCCGACCTGAACGATGAGCCCTGGAAGATCGACTCGGGGGAGCCCCGGTACCTCCCGGTCCAGGCCGAGGTGGGGGATTTCGCCATCTTCTTCCGCAAGGCGGCCGTGGAGATCTCCTTCGAGGGGGAGAAGTACCTGGTGGTTCCCCAGGCCGCCATCCTGGCCCTGGTGCGGAACCCCATTGACGCCGAACCGGAGGAGGAGGGGTGAGCGAGCTCCCTCCGGGGGTCACCGGCCCCGGGGGTACCGCTCCAACGCCATCCCTACCTTCTCCAGCACTTCTCCCGGGGTGATCCGCCCCATTCCTCCCCTCCTCCGCTGCATGTTCACCGGGTTGACCTCCCCGGGGGTACGGGCGTAGCCGTCCACCACCAGGTCGCCGAACCGGCGGTAGGGCCCGGAGCGCCCGGGGTTGGTGAATCCGAAGAGCCCCACCACCGGCACCTCCAGGGCCCGGGCCATGTGGAGGGGGCCCGTGTCCGGGGTGATGGCCAGGGCGCTCCCCTCCAGGAGCCAGAGGAGGCGGCGGAGATCGTTGGCGCGGGCATCCACCAGCGGGAAGCCGCGGGGAAGGCGGGCCACCACCGCCCGGGCCATCCCCTCCTCGGCGCCCGAGCGCCCTCCCACCAGGATCGGCCGGAGCCCGTGGGTGCGGTCCATCTCCAGGAGCACCCGTGCGTAGGCTTCCGCAGTCCAGTTCTTTCGCGGGTCGGAGGTGGCCAGGACGACGGCGCAGGCCGGCCCTCCCAACCCTTCGAAGAACCTCCTCTGGGCTTCCCGCTCCTGGGCCGTGATGGCCAACCCGTACTCCACCGGCTCCGGTTCCACCCCCAGGCAGCGAAGGAACTCGAAGTACTGATCCTGGACGTGGGCGAACCCCCGGGGGTGCGGGGGGATGCGCCGGTTGGTGAAGAGCCAGTTCAGGTCCCTCGCCCGCCGCCGGTCGAACCCCAGCTTCACGGCGGCGGGCGTGAGGGCGGTGAGGAGTCCCGCCTTGAAATAGACCTGGAGGTCCAGAAGGAGGTCGAACCGCCCCCCGGGGTGGTGGCGGGCCAGGCGCCGGAGCTCCCGGACGGCGTCCCAGATCCCTTCCCCCCCGTCCCGGAGAGCCCGTGCGCTCCCCCCCCTCCGGCCCCGCTGCAAGACCACGAACTCGTCCACGGCCGGGTGGCCCCGGACCAGGACGTGGGGCCCGGGCTGGAGCGCCCACGAGAGGTGAGCCCGGGGGAAGGCCCTCCTCAGGGCGTTAACCACCGGGAGGACCAGGACCGAGTCCCCCAGGGCGCTGAGCATGACCACCAGGATGGTGCGCGGTGGCTCCTCCCCTTCCCGGGCGCCGAGCGGCAGCCCGCTCGCGTGTCGCGCGCTCCTCATCCTCGAACCCCCTCCTCCAGGGCTCCCCATTCCCCCTTTGAGATTCGGAGCCCGGTTCGCCCCTCCCACTTCCGGAGGGACCTCCTCAGGCGGAGCGCCATGGGCTCCGGGGAGAGGGGAGCGCGCCCGGGGGACACCTCGCAGCGGTCCAGGTCCAGGAGGTGGGGAAGAGGTGCGGATCCCTTCCACTGGAGGAGGATGTTCCCGGCATGGAGATCCCGGTGGGCGATCCCGGTCTCTCCCATTCGGCGGATGAGGGATCCCGCGGCCCGAAGGGCCTCCTTCCGCTCGATGGATCCACCGACCCCTGTTCTCCGGGTGTCGAAGACGGCCTCCACCAGCTCCGTGGAATCGGGGACGAACTCCGTCACCAGATCGGCCCGGTAGAAGAAGCGGCCGGGGTAGAGGGAGGCCGCCAGCACCCTGGGCGTGGGGATCCCCCGGGCCCGGGCCTCCTCGCTGGCCTGGAGCTCATGGAAGGGGCGGATCCTCCCCCCCATGAGGTACCGGTCCCCCAGGAGGGCCGGGGCGAGGCGCCCTCCCCTGACGTAGTGGCGAACGGCCCATCGGGCCGAGGGCGTCCCAGCCGTTCCCCGTCCCCCCGGGGCGGGGATTACGAAGACCGTGCTCCGCCCTTCCAGGGGATGGGCGCCCCGAACCCGGGAGGCTGCGCCGTGGAGGGTCTCCCCCCCCTCCAGGACGTACCGGGCCCAGGGCAAGGCCTCGGGCCGGGCCAGGATCCGGGCGCAGGGGTGCTCTATCCTCTCGAATCCGGGTACCTCCACCTCCCCCAAGCCCCTCATGATCGGGCCCTTTCCCCCTCTTCCCGCATCTTCCTCCTCCTGCGCATCTCGTCACGGGTTCCGGCCGGGAGCCCCGCGGGGAGGGGACCGGGACCCCTCACCGCCCGGGGACCCCGGCCGGGGGTCGTCGTCCGGCATGGCTACATCGTGGCGGAATGGGGAGAGCCTGCCAAGGTGGACGGGACCTTCAGCTCCAGGAGGACGGCCCCGGCGAGGGAGGGGTGAAGGGCGGCGCTGGCGTTGACTCTCCGGTTATCCTTTCTTTCCGGGGCGGATCTCCCCCTGGCGCCGGGACCCGGACCCCGGAGCCTCACCCCTGTTCAAGAGGAGAAGACCGGTGAGCGAAAGCACCCATGATGATGCGCGGGCCGGGCACCGTCAGCACCGTCTCGAGCACCTGGCCTGGCTGGACGACATCCGGCTGTGGCGGTTGGAACACCGCCGGGCGCTTATCCGCATCCAGGCCCTGATCGAGCTCCATGAGGCGGAGCTCGACGCGGAGGCCGAGGCGATCGAGGACCACGAGGTGGGCATGGAGGACCACGACGACTCCATGGCCGACCATGAGGCGGGAGGGTCGGGGGAGGGTCACGAGGCCCTCTCCGCTCTTCACGAAGCCATGGGAGACCGGCATCGGAAGATGGCTGCCTCCCATGAGGCCATGAAGGGCAAGCACGAGGTGTTCGTGGCGGCCGTGGAGAAGCTGCTGAAGGCCGTGAAGAGCTAGGGGCAGGCCCGCCTGGTTCCGGCTTCGAACCCGGAACCGGGGGGACGACGGCGATGTCTGGGGCGCTGGTGCCAGGGGAAAGAGGTCGCGCGGGCGGGCGGTTGCCCGGCCTTCGGAGCCGGGGGCTCGCCCTGCTCTCAGCCGCGCTTTACGCCGGCCTTTCCCTGGGGCTCGTAGGCCTCCACGCCAACGAGGAGTTCTTCCCGCATTCCTCCCGGGGGTGGACCGATCCTGCGGCGGAGCACCACGGCGGCCACAACCACGCCGCTTGCGTCCTCTTCTGGAGCTCTGTTCCCTCCCCCGCCGCCCCGCCCCCCGCCCCCCCGGTTCTGCGTCCGGCCGGGCAGAGGGAGGTACCGGCGCCCCGTCTTCTTCCTCCCTCCGCACCCTGGCGCAAGGGACCCCTCCCCCGGGGTCCTCCCTCCCTGGCCTGAGACACCGAAGTCTGGAATTCCCGGTCCGGGGAGGGGCTGCGAGCCCTCTCCGGCCGGGCTCGTCCACGCCATGGATCAGGAGGACCCATGTTGTCCCTACCCGTGCGGGGAAGACCTTCCCGTGCCCTTGTGTCGCGTTGGTTCGTCTTTTCGCTGCTCGTGCTCGCCCTTGCCGCTCCGCCGGTCTCCGGCCAGGACCCGACCACGGCCCGGGGAGCCTTGGCCGGCACGGTTCTGGACCAATCGGGCCGCCCCCTGGAGGGCGTCCAGATCCGCCTTCCCGAACTGGGGCTGGTTACCCTCTCCGCCGCCGACGGGAGCTTTCTCCTCACCCACCTCCCTCCCCGCCGGTTTCACGTGAGCTTCGAGGTCCTGGGGTATGCCCCACGGGTCCTGGAGGTGACGGTCCGAGGCGGTGCCGTCACTCCTCTGGAGGTCTCCCTGCCCACCTCTCCGGTGGCCCTCCCCGGTCTGGTGATCACCGGGGTCCCGGGGGCGCGAAATACCCTCACCACACCCCAGGACGTGGATGCTGTGGGGAGTGAAGAGATGAACGCTCTCCGGAGCGGCTCTCTCGGAGACCTCCTCTCCCGCACCGTGGCCGGGGTCTCCAGCATCCAGACCGGATCCCAGGTGGGAATCCCCGTCATCCGGGGTCTCAGCGGCACCCGGGTGCGGGTGCTCCAGAACGGCGTGGGGCAGGAGTTCTACCAGTACGGCGTGCGCCACCACCCCACCACCACCCTGCTGGAAGCGGAGCGGGTGGAGGTGGTCCGGGGCGTCTCCAGCCTCCTGTACGGCTCCGACGCCCTGGGAGGCGCGGTCAACATCCTCACCAAGGACCTTCCTCCCGCTCCCCTGGGCCGCTCCCGACTGGGAGGGGAGGTGGGAGGGCAGTTCTTCTCCAACAACAAGGAGGGCGCCGGCCACCTCGATCTCCAGGGCAGCACCTCCCGCTTCGGGGTCAGGGGAGGGGTGGAGGTCCGCCGGGGCGGCGACCTCACGGCCCCCGAGGTCCCCGACTACTTCCAGACTTCCGCCGCGGGGACGGCCAGGACCGGGCGTTTCGGCGACCCCAAGTATACGGGGTCCCTTCCCCACACCGACTTCCGCCAGTGGTCGGCCTACGCCCAGGCGGGGGTCCGGGGGAGGATGGGTACGGGGGAGCTCTTCCTCACCCACTGGGACAACGAGAACAACTTCCTCCTACCCCCCGGGGGGCCCAAGGGGAGCACGTCGAACCCCCCCCAAGGGGTGGGTCTCCACCTGGCGCAGACGAACCTTTCGCTCAGGGGCACGCTGGTTCTGGACCGTCTCGTGCTGAAGCCGACCCTGAGTTACCAGAAGGCGGTCCGGCAGGCTGCGGCGGCCGGGAAGCTCATCCAGGACGATCCGGACTTCGTCGTGGACCTGGCGAAAGAGGTCGTGACGGCGAGGGTGGAGGTGGCCCACGCACCTCTCGGGCGTCTGGAGGGGGTGTTGGGCGCCGAGGTAATGGTCCAGGACGGGAAGGCCCCGGGTCCCGTCAAGCTGGAACCGGGCTCCACCGTGACCAACGTCGGGATCTTCGCCTTCGAGGAGCTGCGCCGGGGCGGCCTCACCCTTTCGGGCGGCCTCCGCTTCGACCTGCGATCCATGGAAGCGGAGCCCAATTCCCTCACCGGGGATCCCGGGCTCCTGGAGCAGGAGTACCGGGTGGCCTCGGGTTCCGTAGGGATGGCCTTCGCCCTTGGTGAAGGCGTGGCCCTGGCGGCCCAGGCGGGCTCCGGGTTCCGGGCTCCCACGGTATTCGAGCTCTTCGCCGACGGGGAGCACGGGGGGGTAGCCGCCTACCAGAGGGGAGACCCGACGTTGGATCCGGAGCGGAGCCTAAGTCTCGACCTCTCCCTGCGCTGGGCCCGGGATCGGTTCCAGGGGGAGGTCACGGGGTACTGGAACCGGATCTCGAACTACATCTACCTGGAGAACACCGGCACGATGTCCGGACCCCTGCCGGTCTATCAGGCGGCGCAGACCGATGCGGTCCTGCGGGGCCTGGACGCCCTGGCGGAGGCGGCTCCCCTCACCTGGTTGTCGGTGGGGGGGCGCTTTTCCTGGGTGAAGGGAGTGGGTAAGGGCCTCGATGACCCTGCCGGGGGCTCGGGCGACGGCCCCCTTCCCCTTCTTCCCCCGACCCAGTTCGGGGCGTTCCTGGAGCTTCGGGGGGGTGACGCCTGGGTCCTGCGCTCGCCCAGGCTCCGCATCAAGGTGGACCGGGCCCTGGCCAAGGACGCCGCCGGCGTCATCGAGCCCTTCTCCCAGTTCGACCGGATCCCCTTCGGCACCGCCTCCACTCCGGGTTACACCCTCCTGGGGCTGGAGGCCCGGACCCATCTGGAGCTGGGAACGGAGCCGGTGGTGCTCAGCCTCACGGTGGACAACCTCCTGGACGAGGTCTACCGGAGCTTCCTGGACACCTACAAGGGGTATGCCCTCTCTCCCGGGCGGAACGTGGGCGTCCGGGTCAGCGCTCCCCTGAGGTTCGGCCGGTAGGGGAGGAGTCGGCCGCGGCCCGCCTTCGTCTCTCAGGAGGCCAGTGCCGCCCCGGAGGCTACCCGGAGCGTGGAGTCAGTCATTCCACGCTCCGGGTAGCCTCCGGCACCGGGACCTGCACGCTCGCCTGGGATCAGGGCGGAGGCTTCAGCCTGGACGGGAGTGTGCGCATGGAGGCCACCGACCGGGCCGGACTCGAACGACTCATTCGGTACTGCGCCCGGCCACCCTTCGCCCTGGACCGCCTCCACCTCGTCGACGGCCGCTCTGACCAGATCCTCTGCATCCTTTCGGGGCCCGACCCATCGAGCCCACCGGCCCTGCCGGAGGCGTGCCCCGCAATACTCCGTCCCTCGCCGCCGACCTGAGAATCCCACCCCAATCACCGTTCTTGACCAGCCTCGCCCCCCCCCGTCCACTCTTCCGTGCTATTCGGCCCAGAAGAAGATGGTGGCCGTCAAGACGGGTCAGGACCCCCATGCTCTGGACGATGTCCGGGCGTCCGACCGGGCGAAGTGTTCCATGAACCTCTATGGCGGCTACGAGTACGGGCTCTGGCTGGAACCAACCTCCTCAAATGGACGGACTACTCCGGCGTGGACCCCGAGTCGGAGGAATTCAACGACCGAGCGGGAAGCGGGATCTACGGGGGGGGGAATACGGGCGGCGGGAGTATTACACCATTCCCGCGCCCCGCACCTTCCTCCTCTCCTTCCGCTTCAGCTTCTGAGGAGGGTACGACGATGAACAACACGATGCGCAGGATCCTTGGCGTTCTGACCCTTCTTGCCACCGCCGCGTGCGCCGGCGTCCTCTCATTGGAGGTGGAGGCACCCGGGCGAATCGCCGACGAGGACCTCAACACCCCCGACGCCATCGCCGGGATCGTGGGGGGAATGTCCTACGACCTCACACAGGCCATCGACGGGGCCCTGCGGGAGTTCCTCCTGGCCGGCGGGGAGATCGGGCA
>JBFYZD010000336.1:0-2794 GCA_041309685.1 Gemmatimonadales bacterium
GACGGAGGTGGGTGTGTTAGTAAACGGACGTCGGGGCGGGGGAGCTTTTCCACCTTACCCCTGTCCCACCCCGCCCGTTTGGTAAGGGCGGTGCCGCATCCCCGGCCCGGACGCCTCAGCCCCCCCACCGTTCGGGCCGCACAAGGCAGTCCCGACCGACCCACTCCTCGAGCCCGGGAGGCAGGTCCCTCGTGTCCGAACGCATCACCAAGGTCCAGCGCTGGCTGGACCTCATAGCCTACCTGGTGGGCCGGCGCCTCCCGGTGGCCGTGGAGGAGCTCATGGAGCGCCTGCCGGCCTACGCCCGGGACTGGGTGGAGGGGGACGACACGGCCCGGGCCAGCGTCCGGCGGAAGTTCGAGCGGGACAAGGACGAGCTCCGGGAGCTGGGAATACCCCTGGAGACGGTAGCCTACCGGATGGGGGGCCCCGGGGAGACGGCGGAGGGATACCGGATCCAGCGGAAGGACTTCTACCTTCCCTACCTGAAGCTGCTGGGGGAGGAGAAGGGTCCGGTCCAGGCCGCCCGCGCCCTGGAGGTCCCCCGCTCCGAAGCCGCCGCGGCGCTCCAGGGGCTCCGCACCCTGGCGGACCTTCCGGCCTTCCCGTTGGCCGGGGCCGCCCGCAGCGCTCTCAGGAAGATCACCTTCGACCTGGACCCCGAGGGGCTCGGCGAGGCCCGGGTCCTCTTCGCCGTTCCCCCGGAGACGGCCCGGGCGGCGGAGCACACCCGCTCCCTCTCCGACGCCCTCCGCAGGCGCAAGACCGTCACCTTCACCTACCACGGCATCCACCGGGGCGAGGCCACCCAACGGCGGGTCCAGCCCTACGGCCTCCTCTTCCAGCATTCCCACTGGTACCTGATGGGGTGGGACGGGAACCGGCAGGCGGAGCGGATCTTCAGGGTGGACCGCATGGAAGGGGTGGAGGTGAACCCCGAGCGTCCCAACACCCCGGACTTCGAAGCCCCGGAGGGGGACCCTCTGGCGAGGTACCGGAAGCGGGAGGCATGGGAGCTGGGGGAGGCGGAGGACGCCCTGACGGCCCGCGTCCGCTTCCGCTTCCCCTCCTCCCTCTGGGCGGAGCGCAACGGCTACGGCACGCTGGTGCGCGACGAAGGGGAGGAGGGGTCGGTGCGGGAGTTCGAGGTGCGCCAGAGCCACGCCTTCCTCCGCTGGGTCCTCTCCCTGGCCGGGGAGGCCGAGGTCGCCTCCCCGCCGGGGCTGAGGGCCGGGCTCACCCTCATGGCCCAGCAGGTGGCCGCCCTGTACAAGGGGGGGACGGATGCCTGAGGCGAAGGGGGGGAGGGACCAGGCCGGGCCGGGGGGTGCTTCCACCGCCGCGGACCAGCTCGAGCGAATCCTCTACATCCTTCCGGCGGCGTCCCGGGAGGGGGGCGCGGCGCTGGACGAGCTGGCCGGGACGCTGGGGGTGAGCCCCAGGACCCTCTCGGCGGACATCACCGACGTCGTCGCCCGGGCCTACTACCACCCGGCCGAGAGCGGGAGCGACATCCAGGTCCACCTGTACTCCGAACGGGTGGAGGTCTTCACCACGGGGGACTTTCAGCGGCCCGTGCGGCTCTCCCTGGCCGAGGCGGCCTGCCTGGGGCTCGCCCTGAGGGGCGCGCTGGCCACCGGGCCGGGAACGGCCGGGGCCGAGGTCTCGCCCACCCTCACCCTCCTGGAGGAGGCCCTGGCGGGGGCCGACGCAGCCGAACTCCTGAAGGAGCTGGAAACGGCGGACCTGAGGCCCGGCGAATCCGGCATCCGGGAAACGGTCACCTGCTGTCTCCAGGAGAAGGAGGCCGTCCGCCTCCGGTACTTCAAGCCGGCGGGGCACGCTCCCGAGTCCCGGACCGTCCGCCCCTACGCCCTGGCCCACGCAGAAGGGCACTGGTATCTGCTGGCGTTCTGCGAGGCGTCGCGGGAGGTGCGCGTCTTCCGGATGGACCGGATTCTCGAAGCCGCGCCCACGGGGCCGCGCTTCGAGGTGCCGGCGGAATTCGATGCCGGGGCGTTCGTCCAGGGCAGCCGTGTCTATCGGGGGGGGGAGGAGACGGAGGTCCGGGTGAGGTACTCCCCGGCCATCGCCCGCTGGATCGCCGAACGGGTAGAGGGGGAGCGGGACCCGGAAGGGGGCCTGGTGGTCACTCACCGGGTCGTGGACCCCGCCTGGATCGTCCGCCACGTGCTCCAGTACGGGCCCGACGCGGTGGTGCTGGAGCCGGAGGAGGCGCGGGGGTGGGTGAGGGAGGCCTTGGCCCCCTTGCCCGCCGCGAACCAGGTCCCCATTTAGGGTCTCCATGATCCTCGTCCTCCATGCCGGAGTCACCGACTCCCGGCTCGTGCTCTGGGCCGAAGGCCCGCTCGACGGCGCCGAGTCCCCCAAACCGAAGCGGGGCCGCAAGCCCGGGGTCCCCCGGCCCCTCCCCCACCCCTTCGCCGCCCTCGCCTCGACGCTGGAGCGGGCCCTGGCCGATGCCGGGATCGGCACCTCGGCCGCCGCGCCCCGGGCCGGCGGCGCCGGAGGGTGGGAGCCGGGAAGCGCGTGGGTGTGGCTCCCCTCCACCCCGGCCGGACCGCTCCCCTCCAGCGCCCTCCTGGGAGAGCCGGCCCAGGCGCGGGGGGCCCCGCGCCTGGCGGCCTGGGAGGTCCCGGCCCTGGAGCTGAGCCCCGGGGCGGCGGTGGACCTCCTCTGCCGGGTCCCGGAGGAAGGACCCCTGGCCCCCAGCGTGGTGGTGGGCGCGGACCTGGCGTTCTGGGCCCGGGCGCTCCGACTGGCCGCGTCCCTG
>JBFYZD010000337.1:0-3655 GCA_041309685.1 Gemmatimonadales bacterium
GGCACGTTCACCATCAGCGGCCAGTTCTCGCACCTCGGCGCCTTCCTGGGACCGCTGAGCCTGGATCCGGGGCAGACGCTCTCTCTTTCCCTGGCCCTGGCGCTGGCGACCACGGACCGCGACACGGGAACCCTCATGGGTACGGTGGTGGACGCTGACTCCGGGGAGCCCGTCGACGGTGCCGCGGTGGTTCTTCCAGGCCTCGGTCAGACGGCGATCTCCAACCCCCTCGGGAAGTTCACCTTTCCCTCCCTGCCCCCGGGGATGGTCGCACTCCACGTCAGCCGGTTGGGGTATGCGGACGCCATCGGCGAAGTGGAGGTGAAGATCGGCATGACCGTCCACACGGAGGTGGCGCTCGCGACCGAGCCTATCGCCCTGGAGCCGATCAGGGTGACGGCGGTCCGTCGCAGGATCGAGTTGCCGGGGCTTGAGGACTTCGAGCGTCGCTACAACAGCGGTTGGGGGGAGTTCATACTCGAGGAGGAAATCCAACGGAGGAGCCCCGGGAAGGTCACCGACCTGCTTTCTTCCGCAGGGGTCAACGTCAGCGGCGACGGAAGGGCCGTGCGGATCCGCCGGACGGGATGCGGGCCCACCGTGTACCTGGACGGGCAGAAGCTCACTTTTCTGCCCCGATCGGGAAGCATGGGGGCTCAGACCGGGTGGCTCCGCTCTCCCGCCAACCCTCTGGAACATAGTGTGGGAACCCCGGAAGAGGAGGCCGCCGCAGCCTTGAATCTCGTCCACCCCATGCACGTGGTGGCCGTCGAGGTCTATCGGGGCCCGGCCGAGACGCCGGGGGAGTACATCGACTCGAACTCCCGGTGCGGGGTCATCCTGATCTGGACCCGAAGGGGGAACATCGGCCGGCGTTGACGCGCCCCGGCGCCTATTAACCTCGCCTCCTGATTCCCATCGGGTTCGGGGCCATCCTGGCGAACCTCCCCCTGGCGGAGATGGGCTCCAGCGGGGGGGATCATCGGCGTCCATCGGCAGCATCGGCGGCGCCAACGGCCCCACGTCCATCTACCTCCCCGTCCAGTTGGCCCCACATCTTCTGGGTCCCCTTACCGGATTGGAGCTCGGGTCCCCGAGCGCTACCGGGCGCCGGCCGGGATGAGGCCCGCCCAGGTTGTTGGAGGAATGCACGGGAAGTCGGTGCGGTGGGGCAAGAAAAGACGGAGTCTCTCCGCGGCTCATCCTGCGCCAGTCCGGGAACCACCGCCTTCGGCGCGTCGGCCGGGAGGGGACGGGTGCCAGGCCGGCTGACCCCCACCCGGTACGCGCATGGCTTCCACCACCGCACCAGCTGCCCCCATACCTCGGCGGACGCATCCGGCGATTCCGAGGAGACCCGCCCGGAGTCCCCCGGGCAACTGCTTGTCCCCCATCACCCCCGCCCCCAGTTTCCCTCCGCCACCTCAGCCCGGAGGGATCCCGTGCCTGCGCTCCACCTCTTCCCGTTCTCCCCGCTGGACACTGCCGTCGCCAGGGCGGACCACCGCTTCCCCCCCGGCGCGACCGTCCCTGCCTGCGCCACCCTGGTCGTTGCCCTGGGCCTCTGCGCCTGCGCCGGCCCCCTCCCCGACTATCCACCCTCCTTCGCCCCGGTGCAGCCGGAGCTCCTGGGGGCGCCGGGCGCCCTCACCAACGCCTGGGCCGACATGGACGGGGACGGGGATCCGGATCTCTTCGTCGGCTTCAACGGCACCCCCAACCGGATGTACCGCAACGAGGGCGGCGTGCTCGTGGACGTGGCGCCCGAGGTGGGGCTGGCGGAGGCCCGCCCCACCCGCACCTCGGCCTGGGGGGATTACGATGGGGACGGGGACCCCGACCTCTTTCTGGGGTTCGCCCCCGGCGAGGAGTCCGTCACCAAGCTTTCCCGCAACGACGGGGGCTTCTTCACCGACGTCACCGCCGCCGCCGGCCTGGTCATGTCCGCCGGCTCCACCCGCCAGGCCAGCTGGGTGGACTTCGACGGTGATGGCGACCTGGACCTCTTCCTGGCCCTCCGGGACCTCCCCAACGCCCTCTTCCGGAATCAGGACGGGGTGTTCCGGGAGGTGGCCGACAGTCTGGGCCTGGCAGACCCCCGGCGCTCGGTGGGGGCCCTCTGGTTCGACGACCAGGAGGACGGGGACCTGGACCTGCTGGTGGCCAACATGGACGGCGACGCCAACGGGCTCTTCCGGAACGACCAGGGGCGCTTCACCGACGTGGCCGGGGAGGTGGGGCTGGCGGAGGGGGGGCGGGGTCTGGGAGACGAGGCCCGCGGCACGGTCCGTCCCTGCGCCGGCGACGAAGACGGCGACGGCTCCTTCGACCTCGCCTTCGCCAACTACGGCCCCATCGGTTTCTTCCGGACGGGAGGCGACGGGAGGTGGCGGAACGTGGCCCCGGAGCTGGGGCTGGCCATCGACGGCCGCTACGACGCCTGCCTCTTCGGCGACGCCGACAACGACGGCCGCCCCGACCTCTTCGTGAACGGCACCGTCACCGGAGGAATCCAGTACCGGGACTACCTCTTCCGCAATGTCCCGGACGGATTCGTGGACGTCACCCCCCCGGAGCTCCTCTCCCTGGACGCCGATCACGGAGCCCAGTGGGTCGACTTCGACCAGGACGGCGCCCTGGACCTCTCCCTGGCGGGCGCCACCGAGGCGGGAATGCACCATGTCCTGAGGAACCTCATGCCCCCGGAGCGCGCCGCACGCTCCTTGCAGGTGCGGGTGGTGGACGCACAGGGGCACGACACCCGGGCCGCCGCCGAGGTGAGGATCTACGCCGCCGGCACCCGCACCCTCCTGGGGATGGGTCTGGTGGACTCGGGGTCGGGATACAACACCCAGAGCGTCCTCCCCGTCCACCTGGGGCTGCCCGCCGGCGGGGCCGTGGACGTCGAGGTGATCTTCCCCGGCGGGGGCACGAGGCAGACGGCGGTGGTGGCGGGGGTGGACCCCCGGGCCCACGTGGGGAAGGCCGTGGTGGTGCGGGTCGGGGGGGCCTGACGGAAGGGCCCTGAAGGCCGGCCCAGCCCGGGGGAACCTCGGCAACCTTCGGCACTCCCCATGACATCTTAGGGGAGAGACGACCGGTCCCGGCGTCGCCTTCCCATCCCGGGCGGGCCGGCCCCATTCCGGCGGAAGGGAGTCAGCCGTGGAGCTCGTTCAGGGAACGCTCGATGTGCTGGTGATGAAGGCGCTCCAGTGGGGGCCTCAGCACGGGTACGCCGTGAGCCGGTGGATCCAGGCCACCACCCGCGAGGTCCTGGCTGTGGAGGAGGGGGCCCTCTATCCCGCCCTGCACCGCCTGGAGCGGAAGGGGCTGGTGGAGTCGGAGTGGGGCGTCTCGGAGAACAAACGCAGGGCGAAGTTCTACCAGCTCACCCCCCGGGGCCGCCGGGCGCTGAAGGCGGAGGCGGCGAACTGGGTCGAGTACGCCCGGGCGGTGGAGCGGGTGCTGGGCGCCGACGGGCCCGGCGAGGGTTGAGATGGAGCTTCCCCCGGGTTTCCGCCGCACCCTCCCTCCCCGCCTGGGTGAGGGGAGCGACGGCGTGGACGACGAGATCCGCTTCCATGTCGAGAGCCGCGTCGGCGAGCTGACGGCGGCGGGCGTGCCGGAGGGGGAGGCACGCCGCCGGGCCCTCGCG
>JBFYZD010000338.1:0-3300 GCA_041309685.1 Gemmatimonadales bacterium
ACCCCATGGACGTGGTGGAGGCCACCATCGCCCAGGTACAGGATTCCATCCTGGCGGGCCGCACCACCTGCCACTTGGTGGTGCAGGCGCACCTGGACCGTATTGAGGCCTACGAGGACCAGGTGAACGCCATCACGGTGGTGAACCCCGACGCCCTGGCCCGGGCCGACGAGATCGACGCGAAGGTCGAAGCCGGAGCGGAGCTGGGCTCGCTCTTCTGCGTTCCCATGCTGGTGAAGGACAACTTCGACACCCACGACATGGTGACCACGGGGGGCTCCATCGCTCTGGCGAACAACCTCCCTCCCGACGACGCCTTCATGGTGCGGCGCATCCGGGAGGAGGACGCCGTCATCGTGGCCAAGACCAACATGGCCGAGTGGGCCTTCAGCCCCCGGGAGAGCGTGAGCTCCTCCTTCGACACCACCCGCAACGCCTACGCCCTGGACCGGGTGCCGGCGGGCTCCAGCGGTGGGACGGCCTCGGGGGTGGCGGCCAGCTTCGGCCTCATCGGGCTGGGAAGCGACACGGGGAACTCCATCCGGGGGCCCTCGTCCCACCTGGCGCTGGTGGGGATCCGGAGCACCATCGGCCTCACCAGCCGGGACGGAGTGGTTCCCCTCTCCTTCGACCGGGACATCGCCGGGCCCATGGGGCGCACCGTGGAGGACGTGGCCCGGGTGTTCAACGTCGTGGCGGGCCACGACCCCGCCGACCCCTACACCGAGGACGGGCGGGAGAGGAAGGAGGAGGACTACACGCGCTTCCTGGATCCCGAAGGGCTCGAGGGGGCCCGTATCGGCGTGCTGCGTTCCCTGGTGGACCAGGAGGACGCGGACACGGCGGTCCTGCGGGTCTTCGATGCCGCCATCGCTGACCTGGAGCGCCTGGGGGCCACCATCGTGGATCCCTTCGCGTTCGACGTGTACGCCCAGCTCGAGCGCCCGGGCCTCTTCTGCCAGCGCTTCCGCTACGACATGCACCAGTACCTGCTCTCCCTGGGAGACCGGGCACCCATGACCGACGTGTTGCAGGTCCTGGAGACCGGGCAGTTCGCCCCCTCCTCCGAGCGCTCGCTGCGCTCCTACAGCGACACCCCCCTGGAGGTGCACCCCTCGCGGTGGGACCCACCCTGCCCCGACTACTTCCAGCACGAGGGGCGCCTGGCCTACCGGGCCGAGCTGGTGGCGGCCATGGACTCGGTGGGGGTGGACGCGCTGATCTATCCGAGCTGGCTCAACCCGCCGGCGCACATCGACCGCGCACGGGAGGAGTACCGGGGGGACAACAGCCAGCGGGTGGCCCCGGCCACGGGGCTCCCGGCCATCACGGTGCCCATGGGCTACACCTACGGGAACCTCCCCGCCGGGCTCCAGATCCTGGGCCGCCCCTACGCCGAGGGGCTCCTCTTCCGCATGGCCTTCGCCTACGAGCAGGGGACCCGGTGGCGCCGGCCTCCCGAGGGGTTCCCGGCGCTCCCGGTCCCGGAGGGCGGGCGGTAGGGGGCGTGCGCCGCGGCTCCGGCCAGAGACCCATGGAGATCACGGAGCACTTCTACGCCGACGATCCCGGGCGCGGCCACCCGGACGTCCGGACACGCCTCTCCCATACCGACCAGGGATAGGAATGACATGGTCCCTCTGGAGCGATGATCCGAGGAGGAATCTGCCCGTCGGTGGTGGGACCGAGCCAGGAGGCGGTTGGCCGGGGGCGGGACCGAGGGCGAGGGGAGGTTAGGCGCCGCAGGTCTGGTCGAAGTCGTCGTCCGGGATAGGGTCGGGCTCGTTCCGGAGGTGGTGTTCCATGGCCCACCATGGCCTGGGAGCGGGGGCTGAGCCATGGCGGGGCGGGACGAGTGGGGATGCCGGCGCCCGGATCGGGAGCTGTCCTGACGAACGCTACCCTTCCCCCGACGGAACCCGCCGATCCAGCTCCTCGAGGGTGAAGCGCACGCTCACCACGAAGGGCTCCTCCCCCTCCACCCAGTGGCCGTAGGTGGTGACCACGAAGGTGCCGTCGGGGAGGAGCTCGACCCCGGGGTAGGCAGCGTCCCATTCGTTGGTGTTGTCCAGGAAGCGGATGCGGTACTGCCCCTCCCCCCCCTGCGCCAGATCTTCCCACCGCCCCACCCACCCCACCCAGTCCCCCCGGGTGGGGCTCCCCTGGGCCATGTCCCGGAAGCTCACGAACACCCGTCCGTCGGGTGCGTAGCGGGCCGTGTGCCGATCCCCGGTGAGGGCGGCGGGGAGCTCCCGGGGGCCGCTCCAGGTGGCACCCTCGTCGGCGCTGAACACCACGGAGGAGTTGTGGCGGCGGCTGTTCTCCCGCAGGAGAAGGGCCAGGGTGTCGCCGCCGGGGGAGCGGAGGGCCCCGGGCTCACACAGGTCGGCGTCGGCGAGGTGGGCCACCACCTCCGGCTCACCCCAGGTGATCCCCCCGTCCCGGGAGAGGGTCTTGTAGACGTGGAAGGCGGAGGCCTCCCCCGAGCTCCTCAGGAAGCGCCCGTCGTCGTGGAAGAGGGCCAGGAGATCCCCGCTCTTCAACGGCACCAGGGAGGCCATGGCCACGATCCCGCCGAAGTCCCCGATGGGGTCCAGGGGGGTCCAGCTGCGCCCCTCGTCCTCGGACAGGGCGCGGCGGATGGGGTAGAGGCCGGAAAAGAGGAGGAGGCGTTCCCCCCCCTCCGGGGTGGGGACCCGGAAGAGGGTGGGGACCTCCTGGGAGGTAGCCCAATTCTCTGGCACCGGGAGACGCTCCGACCATGTGAGGCCGCCATCGGGGCTCCGCTTGAGGACGATGGGCCCCTGGCCGTGCCCCTTGGGGTACGCCACCAGGATCGTGCGGCCGTCGGCCAGCAGAACGGTCGTCGGGTGCCCCAGGTACGGCCCCGGCTCCCCCTTCCCCTATCGCCCAGGAGTTGGGAGTAGCGCCCCTGCCTGAGTCAGGGCAGGGTCGAGGGACCCATGCCGAGTTGGACGGCCGCCCGGGCCAGGGGCCGGTCCAAGGTCCACAGGGGGAGACCGGCCAACAGGGCGGAGGCCAGGAGATGGACGTCCACCCACCCCAAGCCCTTGCCCACGAGGCCCCGGGCCTCCAGGAATGCCAGAGCCTCAGCGTGCGTCGCTTCCGGGGCCTGGGGAAGAGCCGCAAGGAGGGAGAGGATGTGCCGGCGGTTGATCAGGTGCCCGCATGCCAGTTCCCCCTGGACGTAGGCATGGCTCCAGACCTCCCCCGCCTCCAGGGCGGACGCCAGGTCGGCGTTGCCCCGGCGAAGGTGGTCCACCCAGACGGACGTGTCGA
>JBFYZD010000339.1:0-3975 GCA_041309685.1 Gemmatimonadales bacterium
CTCTTCCGATCTCGGGCGGCTCTCCGGTTGGGGGAGGAGCTCGGCCTCCGGCTGGTCCTGAGCGGGGCGGGCGAGGGGTGGATGGTGGCGCGGGAGATCGCCGCCGCCGGCGTCCCGGTGATGACCCGGGCCATCGCCAACGTCCCTTCGGTGGAGGTCCTGGGCGCCACCTTCGAGAACGTAGCCCGGATGCATGCGGCGGGGGTCAGGGTGGCCCTCGCCAGCTTCGACGGGCACAACGTCAGGAACCTGAAGCAGGACGCGGGCTTCGCCGTCTCCTACGGGCTCCCCCACGAGGCGGCTCTCCGGGCCGTCACCCTCACCCCCGCCGAGCTCTGGGGGGTGTCGGACCGGGTGGGAAGCCTGGAGGTGGGCAAAGCCGGGGACGTGGTCGTGTGGTCGGGAGATCCCTTCGAGCTCCTGACCTCGGTGAGGCACGTGTTCATCGACGGGAAGGAGATCTCCTACGACACCCGCCAGAGGGCACTGTTCGAGAAGTACCGGAGCCTGGAGGGGCGCCCTCCCTGGAGGTGAGGCGGGCGCTCCCCCCTCGGTGGGCTCGCACCCAGGAGCACCCGAGGCCCCGAACCGGCAGGAGAGGCCGGTGAGGGTCCGGGCCCCACGGGCACATCCCGTGGGGCCCCTCCCTTCCCTGGTCCCGGAGCCGGTTCCTGCTTGGTTCCGGAGTGGGGTCTTGCGCAACATAGAGGAAAATATATTTTTCTATGTAGAAGCGCCGGATCGGACCGGCGCCCCGACACGGAACGCGAGGAATTAGACAATGGCCGTTTTCGAGCTTTCGGACGCCACCTTCGACGACGAGGTGGCGAAGGACGCCGGGTTGACCGTGGTGGATTTCTGGGCGCCCTGGTGCGGGCCATGCCGCATGGTGGCCCCGGTGATCGAGGAGCTGTCGAAGGAGCTGGACGGCGAGGTCCGCTTCGCCAAGGTCAACGTGGACGACGCGCCGCAGGTCGCCGGACGCTTCGGGATCCGCTCCATTCCCACCATCGGGTTCTTCGTGGGTGGAGAGCCCGCGGGAGCCGTCGTCGGGGCCTACCCCAAGGCGGCGCTGCGGCAGATCATTGACCAGATGTTGGCGGAGAAGGTCCAGAAGGTCTGAGGAAGGGCTCCCGGGGCAGGAGTGCGGCGGGGGCCGGATGGCCCCCGCCGTTCGTTTCTAGAGGATGGCATCCAGGTACAGGTCGAACCTGAGCCGCTTCTCCGGCCCCCGGAGGCCGTGGGAGAGGTCCATCCGGATCAACCCGTCCATGACGCTGAGCCCCACCCCGGCACCGTAGAGGGGCTGGGCCCTTGCGAAATCCTCCCGGGCACCGGCCCACCCCACGTCCCCGAACACGGTCCAGGCCATCGCCGCCTGAGCCCTCACCTGAGCCACCTCCAGGCGGCCCCGGGCGAAGGAGCCTCCCACCAGGGTGGAGGCATCGTACCCCCTCAGGGTGGCCGGGCCACCCAGGAACCAGCTTCTCTGGAGAGGGAGGTCTTCCCAGCTGGTGCCGCCCCCGGCCTCCACCCCCACCCGCCAGGTACCCTGAGCCAGAGGGACCGCCACCCGGAGGACGGCGCTGGCCCGGTAGTACTCCGTGGTCGCCGTGCTGTCGGGAGCCCGCCGGGCCGCCCCCTGCCCGTAGAGCTCGAGCCCCACCTGGGGCGCCAGGGGATCCGTGCCCCACCAGGGGGCGAGTGTGAGCTCGGCCCCGGCCTCCTCCAGGAGGTCGGCCTCGATGTTCGGCCGGAACGTTCCCTCCCCGTCGAAGGCCCGGAAGAGGGCGAAGTCGGTCTCGTTGGACGCGGCGTCCTGCCGCTCGGCGTAGAGACGGAGCTTCCAGGATTGGCGGGAGGCCTCAGGGGGCCGCACCAGGAGGTCCGCCCCGGAAGCCAGGTAGTACTCCCCGTCGTCCCGGCCGAAGAAGAAGGCGTTCAGGGAGTTTCCCAGCCCCAGGTGCCGGCCGGCGGGATCGGTGGGGCGCAGCTCGTGGTAGGCCCCGAGGGCGAGGCGCCGCCGCACGGAGGCCCGCTCCAGCTCCAGGCGGGCCTTGGGCTCCAGGTCCGCGAAACCGAAGAAGCCGGCGGCCCGGAAGTCCACCGGGCCCAGGAAGGTCCCCAGCTCCGCATCGAAACGGCCTCCGATGGCCGGCCCCTCCACACGGTTGTAGCGCAGGAGGTCCTCCCGGGCCCATCCCCAGTTCAGCTCCCAGGGGATCCCCTGGGTGGGGACCGGGGGGAGGTCCGCCAACGTCTGGATCATCTCCCCCAGCTCCTCGTCCGACGCGAACCCCGGGGCGTCCTTCCAGACGGGGGGCGGGAGGTGGGGGCTTGCCCGCAGGAGGGTGATGTCCTCGGGCACCAGGAACCGTGAGGTACGCCCGTTGTTGGTCCGGGTCACGGCCGGGACCGGCTCGTACCGGGTCCCGTACTCGTCGGTAAGGAGCGCGGCCAGAAAGGCCATGGCCTCCTCCCGGCTCTCGAAGTGCCGCTCCTCGAGGGCCGGGGCCCCGGGAACCGCCACCGGGGCCACGGGCTCCGGGCTCAGGTCGTCCACCGTGGTGACGGACTCCATCTGGTAGGAGACGTCCGCCGTCAGGGGCATCTTCAGGATCCCCACCGCCACCTCCCCCTCCAGGCGCATGGAGCGGGGAAGCCACACCTTGAACTCCCACAGGGAGTACTCCACCGCCACAACCGAGAGATCGAAGGTCCAGGGCTTCAGGATCCCCGGGACCATCTTGAACTCTCCCCGCTCCTCCTCCTCCCTCACATCGGGGATGTCCCGCATCACGTCGAACTGGCGGGCCAGGCGGTAGACGCCCCTCACCAGGGCCCCGCTCTCCGGCTCGATCCACAGGGTGCCGCTGATGCGGTGGACGTCGGCCTCCCGGGGAAGGACGTCGAGCTGGATGGTCCGCAGCCGCCGGCCGTCCGGCAGGGAGAGGGTGAGCGTGTCACCGGACCGGTACCGGTAGAGGGTGTCGGCCCCCCGGGCCAGGGGGTGGGCGAACCAGAAGTCCTCGTTGTCCGGAGAGAAGAGATCCTCGTCGCTCCCCCCGATTCCGAAGAAGAGCCTGTCCCCGCCGGGCTCGAAGGGCTCGTCGATGGTGAGGTCGTCCAACCAGTCCAGCGCGTCCGCCACCGGCTCCTGCCCCGGGTGCTGGGACCGGGCGCCCAGCACCTGGAGGAGGGCGTCGTGGTCCCGGTCCCAGAAGGCCCGCACCGCCGTCTCGTTCCGGAAGATCGTCCGGTCCTTCAGGGGCGTGCGGATCCCCGCGGCGATGCGCTGCTTGATGAGGGCGGTGTAGCGGACCACCGACTGGTCGATGGCGAGCCAGTTGGCGTGGGCCGAACGGAAGAGAGCTTCGGCGGTGGGGTCGAGGAAGGCATCGGACGTCTGGGCGCCGGCGCCGCCGGCTCCGGGCAGGAGCAACGCCCCCACCACCCACCCCCCGAGAAACGAGCGCATGAGCATGACCGGGCCTAATGATGGAAGCGAATGGAACGGAAGTCGGGCCAGCGTACCCGGATCCAGGGAGGTGGCTCGGCGCCGGAGACGCCCTCCTCCGCGGACCGCACCAGGACCCCTTTGTTCTGCTCGTCCAGATCGTTGGACCCGGAGAGCTCCAGCACCCTCCCGTCCCGGAGGGTGACCCGGGCCCCCCGGCGGGATCCCCGCTCCGGATCCATCCTCTCGATGGAGGCGACCTGGCCGAGCTCCACGTCGAAGGTCACGTCCCTCCAGCTTCCGTCCAGGATCTCCCAGGAGAACGCCTCGTCGGCGTCCCAGCGGATGAGGCCCGTGAGTTCCGCGCCGGTCACCGTAGTCACGGTCCCTTCGAGAGGGTGACTCTCAAAGCTGTCGTGGGCCGCCGCGTCCAGGGACCGTTCAGGGGGATGGAAGCGTACTCCCTCCAGATGCTGCCAGCGGATCTCCAACTGCCCCAGCCCCGGATCCGAGATCTG
>JBFYZD010000340.1:0-14308 GCA_041309685.1 Gemmatimonadales bacterium
CGCCTGGAGCTGGATGATCCCGTCACCGTGGTGGTTTCGGGTTCGGACGACACCCAGGGGAGCGGCATCTCCCGAGCCGGGTTCACGGTGAAGGCCATCTCCACCGCCCGGGGGGATACCCTGGTCCAGACCCAATCGAGGACCTTCACTCCCGCACGGACGGGCAATCTCACGGCCTCGTTCACCTTCACGCCCTTCAACGTGAACGAGCTTTCCCTGCCGGACTCCCTGATCTACGAGATCACGGGGTGGATGGTGGACGGGGACGGGAACTGCGCGGCGTCCGTGGTGGCCGATACCCTCATGGCCCTCCCCTGCGCCACCCTCCCCAGCGGCGAGACGGTGGCCGAGGGAAGGGCGGGTTTCCGGCTCTCCCGGGTCATGGTGGCGGGCCGCACGGTGAGTCTCCCCGCCGGCGGCCGGATCATGGACGCGGCCGTGGACACGCTCAGGAGGAACCTGCTTCTCTCCAATCTGGACCGGAACCGGGTGGAGATCTTCCGCCTGGACACCGAGGTCTTCGGTCCCGCCATCGGGGTGGGCTCCGAGCCCTGGGGGATGACGCTGGACCGAGCCGGGAACCGGCTCCTGGTTGCCAATTCGGGCGGGACCAATATCTCCATCGTGGACCTGGCGCAGGAGCGGGAGCTGGAGCAGGAACGCTTCTTCGCCCCGGATGCGGTCATCTTCGACCTTGAGTTGAAGGAAGGGGATTCGGGTTATTCCTTCATCGTCTCGGCCTACCCCAGGCCGGCGGCGCCCTCCTTCAGCGACCGTCCCCAGTTCATCGCGGTGGATGTCTACGGGAACCTCGTCTTCTCCACCCGGACGACCCTCATCGGAAACATCGGTACGGCCCGGAAGGCCTACCTCCCCCCCGGGGCCTCCCGGTCCGAGGTGAAGCTCTTCGTGGAGCACGGCGCCAACGCCCCGGCTGAGGATTTCTGGGCCCTCGCCCACATCGACAGCGTGGGCGTGGGGATCGATACTCTCAGCGTCGACTCCCTGGGAAACGTCTTCGTGGCGGCGGGGCTGACCCTCTTCGACCACATCCCGGGGTTCCCGGACTCGGTCATCCAGGCCACGGCCAACACCAGCACGCTGGATCCCGTGGAGAACGCCTGGGCCAACCTCATCCTTCAGGGCTCCGACGCGTACCTGGATGCCGCTGCCCGCTGGAACATCCCCGGCTTCGGGTTCTCCGACCCCACCTTCGTGTCCGCCTCGGGGGACGGCAACTGGGTCATCATCGGCGAAGGAGGCACCTCTCCCACCGGCCGGGTCATGCTCTATCGGGCGGCTCAGAGGGATACCACCGACCTCTCCACCACGTTGCGGGTGTGGGATGAGGTCATCAACGCCTCCGACGTGGTCCGGGGCGTGGGACTGAATTACGACGGCACCCTGGGGATGGCCCGGGGCTCCAGCGCCTACTTCTTCGACACCGAGCTACAGCTCAACGGCCGGGTCTCCCTTCCCAGCGGAGGGGGTGGGAACGGCGCGGTCCTGCACCCCCTCCACGCCAACCAGAAGACGTTGGAGAACATCGGCGGGACCTACCGGCCCGACACCCACATCGCCTTCGTGGGCACCTCCGACAATGCCATCGACATCGTTGATACCTACAAGTTCACCCGGATCGGGCAGATCTCCATCCGGGACAAGATCAGCGGACCCCTGAAGGCCGTCCTCCCCTTTGCCGAGGACAACCTGGGGCTGACCTGCTCCAGCGTCCCGGTGCAGGATCTGGCAGGAGCCGGCATCGGAAGTGCCATTCGGATCTATGACAACGAGGACTTCACCCTTCCCCTCCCGGCGGATGGCGTCACCGAGGATGCCTGCATCGTGGTGAAGCTCTTCGCGGTCACCCAGACGGAGGGGGTGGTCGTGGTGCCGGTGAGGAAGTCCGACGTACTGAAATACCATCCCAACCGGGAAGGGAACTGACCCCTCTCCCCTCCCTTCCTCGAGATGGGGCGCCCCCGGCGGCTTGAGCCGGGGGCGCCTTCCGTTGATGGGGCTGCCGGGGCGAGCGCCGGCGACGGGCTTCCCCTTGGACGATCCGCCTTCAACCCCTATCCTTCGGGACCCGGGGCCGGGGGGCCGGCTCGGGGTCCCGGACGCTGAGCCTCCCTTTCCCTTCGCCCGCCCTGGAGGGCGCGCATGAGCCTTCGCCACGTTTCCTTTCGAACCGCCGGGGAGTCCCACGGCCGTGGCCTGGTGGCCCTGTTGGAGGGGATTCCCGCGGGGTTGGGGCTGGAGACGGTGCGGGACGTCGACCCCGAGTTGCGACGGCGGCAACAGGGGCATGGCCGCGGTCGCCGCATGCAGATCGAGGCCGACCGGGCCGAGCTCCTCTCAGGGGTTCGCCTGGGGGAGACGCTGGGCTCTCCCCTGGCGATGCTCATCTGGAACCGGGACTGGGAGAACTGGAAGACGGCCATGGCGGCCGAGCCGCCGGATCCGGAGGAGAACCCCAAGGCGCTGCGCTCCCTGTACCTCCCCAGGCCGGGGCATGCCGACCTGGTGGGTGTCCTGAAGTACGATCGCCGGGACACCCGGGACATCCTGGAAAGGGCCAGCGCCCGGGAGACCGCCGCGCGTGTGGCTTGCGGCGCCGTGGCGAAGCGCTTCCTGATGGAGATGGGCATCCGTGTGGAGAGCCACGTCCTCTCCATCGGCACGGTGCGGGCCGAAACGCCCCGGGCTCTACCCCAGGAGCTGAACGCAGCCGCCGACGCCTCTCCTGTCCGGACCCTGGACCCGGAAGCGGCTCGAGAAATGATGGCAGCCATCGACCAGGCGAAGGAGGACGGGGATACTCTCGGGGGCGTGTTCGAGGTGGTGGCCCGGGGGGTTCCGGTGGGGTTGGGAAGCCATGTCTCATGGGACCGGAAGCTGGACGGGCGTCTGGGCCAGGCCGTCCTCTCCATTCAGGCTGTGAAGGGGGTGGAGGTGGGAGAGGGCTTCCTGGGAGCCTTCCGGACCGGTTCGGAGGTCCACGACCCGATCATTCCCGCGCCCGAGCGCCCGGGCTCGGGAGGGATGGGGCGGGCCACGAACCGGGCCGGGGGGTTGGAGGGGGGGGTGACCACGGGAGAGCCCCTGGTGGTGAGGGGGTTCATGAAACCCATCTCCACCTTGCGAAAGCCTCTGGCCAGCGTCGATCTCCGGGACGGCACCCCGGCCACTGCGGCGGTGGAGCGAAGTGACGTCTGTGCGGTTCCGGCCGCGGGGGTGGTGGGGGAAGCCATGGTCGCCCTGGTATTGGCCGACGCCCTTCTGGAGAAGGTGGGGGGGGATTCCATGGGGGAGGTCCGCCGGAACCTGGAGGGGTTCCTCGCCCATCTTCAGGGGAGAGGGTTCGGCCCCCGGTGAGGGCACCCCGGACGGTTCTACGCGTGCTGCTGGTGGGCTTCATGGGGAGCGGGAAGACCCTCGTGGGGCAGGCTCTGGCGGAGCGCCTGGGCTGGGCCTTCCGGGACTTCGATCAGGAAATCCGGTCCAGGATGGGTCTTCCCATTCCCCAGATCTTCCGTCAGCATGGTGAGGAGTCCTTCCGGGAGATGGAGGGCCGTGTCGGAACGGAGCTCCTCCAGGTGGAGAACGCGGTGCTCGCCTCCGGCGGTGGATGGCCCTCGGGCCTGGGGCGCATGGAGGAGCTCCCTGCAGGGACCTTCTCCGTCTGGCTCCGGGTGTCTCCGGAGGAGGCCGTTCGGCGGGTGCGGCAGGAGGGCCCCACCCGGCCCCTCCTGGCGGTCCCGGACCCCCTGGGGAAGGCAAGGGAGCTCCTGGCCGAAAGGGAACCTTGGTATTCGAAGGCCGATGTGGCCCTGGACTCCGGGGGGGGAGGGCCCGAGGAGTTGGCTGGGCAGATCGAGGATCTCATGAACCGGCGGGGGTGGAACAGGACCCCGCCGACCTCAACATCCGCGTGAGGGGCATGGCAACGGGAACGAAGGGCAAACGCCTGGTCATCGTCGAGTCTCCGGCCAAGGCACGGACCATCGGCCGCTACCTGGGGAAGGAGTACGAGGTGGCGGCCTCGGTGGGGCACGTCCGGGACCTGCCGGACAAGGAATTGGGGGTGGACGTGGAGGCGGGGTTCGAGCCCAGGTACGTTACCATCCGGGGAAAAGGGAAGATCCTCCAGGAGTTGAAGGCGCGGGCCCGGGAAGCCGAAGGGGTGTTCCTGGCCACCGACCCGGACCGGGAGGGGGAAGCCATCGCCTACCACGTGGCCGAGCAGCTCGGCTACGGGAAGGCCCCGGAGCGGTTCATGCGGGTCACCTTCCACGAGATCACCCGGGACGCGGTGGAGCGGGCGCTGGAGAATCCGGGGAAGCTGGACATGGAGAAGGTGGAAGCCCAACAGGCCCGGAGGATCCTGGATCGCCTGGTGGGCTACCAGGTGAGCCCCTTCCTCTGGAAGCCCATCCGGCCCGGTCTGTCCGCGGGCCGGGTCCAGACGGTGGCCCTGCGGCTCATCACGGAGCGGGAAGACGAGATCGCGGCCTTCCGGTCCCAGGAGTACTGGTCCGTCGTCGCCCTCCTGGAGAAGGACGAGCAGCCCTTCGAGGCGAAGCTCCATCAGATGGGTGGCAAAGCCTTCACCCTCTCGTCGGAGGTTGAGGCCAGAAGGGTCCTGGACGATCTGCTGGGGCTCCCCTTCACGGTGTCGGAGGTGAAGCGCCGGGAGAGGCAGAAGAACCCCTTCCCTCCCTTCACCACCTCCACGCTTCAGCAGGAAGCGGCCAAGCGCCTGCGCTTCTCCGCTCGGCGCACCATGATGGTGGCCCAACGTCTCTATGAGGGTGTCGAAGCCGGACGCAGGGGGTCGGTGGGGCTCATCACCTATATGCGGACCGACTCCACCCGGGTGTCGGCCTCGGCCGTGGGACAGGCCCGGGAGTGGATCAAGCGGGAGATGGGCTCGCCCTTCCTGGCACCGGCTCCCCGTCTCTTCCAGGGGAAGCAGCAGAAGGGCGCCCAGGAAGCCCATGAGGCCATCCGACCCACCGACATCCATCTCCACCCCGCCGAGGCCCGCACCTTCCTGGGCCCGGACGAGGCCCAGCTCTACGAGCTGATCTGGCTGCGTTTCGTCGCCAGCCAGATGGCGGCCGCGGTCTACGACACCACCACCGCCGACTTCGACATCGAGGGCCGGAGCGGGCTCAGCTATCTCTTCCGCTCCACGGGATCGGTGGTGAAGTTCCCCGGGTTCACCCGCCTCTACCTGGATGCGGTGGAGAGCGGCGACCACCGCCGTCTGGACGATCTGGAACCCCTTCCGGAGCTGAACAGGGGGGATACCCCCGACCTGAGGGGGCTCCAGCCCAACCAGCATTTCACCCAGCCGCCCCCGCGGTTCAGTGAGGCCAGCCTGGTCCGGGAGCTGGAGCGCCTGGGCATCGGGAGGCCCTCCACCTACGCCCAGATCATCTCGACCCTCCAGGACCGGGGCTACGTGGAGCCGGAGAAGGGACGCTTCCTCCCGACTCCTCTCGGGGATACGGTGGCCAAGCTCCTGGTGAGGGTCTTCCCGGACATCTTCGATGTGGATTTCACCAGCCGGATGGAGGGTGAGTTGGACCGGGTGGAGGAGGGAGAGGTCCGGTGGAGGGATCTTCTCGGGGGATTCTACCCGCCCTTCCAGCGCCAGCTGGAAAAGGGGATTGCCCAGTCCGGGGAGATCATCAAGGAGATCCTGGCGGCGGAGGGGGAGGCCTGCGATGTGTGCGGCCGCCCCATGCAAGTGCGCTGGAACAAGTTCGGACGGTTCCTGGGCTGCTCAGGTTATCCCGAGTGCCAGAGCACCAGGCCCCTGGACGCCACCGAGGCACAGGAGCGGGGCCTGGGGGAGGATCCCACCACGGGCCTTCCGGTAATGGCCCGGGTTGGCCCCTACGGCCCCTACGTCCAGCTGGGGAACGGAAATGGGAGCGAGAAACCCAAGCGGGTGAGCCTTCCGGAGGGGATGGGGCTGGACGAAGTGAGCCTCGCCTATGCCCTCCTCCTCCTGTCCCTCCCCAGGAGCCTGGGAGTGGACCCGGGGAGCGGAAAGGAGGTCACGGTGGGGATCGGGCGGTACGGCCCCTATGTGCAAAGAGCGGGAAGCTACCGGAACCTGGATTCGCCGGCCCTCCTCTTCCAGCTGGATCTGCCGGACGCCCTCACGCTCCTGGAGACCAAGCCTGGCCGCGAGGTCCTGAAGAAGCTGGGTGCCCACCCCGAGACCGGGGTCGAACTGGTGGTCCTGGACGGCCGATTCGGCCCCTACGTGACGGATGGAAAGGTCAACGCATCCCTCCCGAAAGGAGAGGACCCCGCCAACCTGGAGATGGAGGAGGCGCTGGAGCTCCTGGAGAAGGCCAGAGCCCGGAAGGGAAAGGGGAGGCGCCCCGGACGGGGGGGCGGCGGGACGGGGAAGGGGGCCGGCAAGGGCCGGGGAGCCCGGAAATCGAAGTGAGGGAGGCCCGACCCTGGAGGTGGGGCGCGTGATCAGGGGGAGGGGCGGGAAGGCCGTGTCAGAGACCATCGAGATCATCGGCGGGGGGCTGGCGGGATGCGAGGCGGCTCTTTCCCTGGCCCGGAAGGGGCACAGGGTCCGCCTGGTGGAGATGCGCCCCTGCCTCAGCACGCCGGCCCACAAGACCGCCGATCTGGGTGAGCTGGTCTGCACCAACTCCTTCAAGAGCGAAGACGCGGCCAACGCCCACGGGCAGCTCAAACGGGAGATGGAGGCTCTGGGGTCCCTCCTTCTGGAGGTGGCCCGGCAGACCCGTGTTCCGGCGGGGTCGGCCCTGGCGGTGGACCGCACCCATTTCTCCCGCGGAATGACCCAAGCCGTCTCGGGCCACCCCGGGATCGAGGTGGTCAGGGAGGCGCGGGAATACCTCCCCACCGGCCCCGGGGTGGTCGCGACGGGCCCTCTCACCTCACCGGCCATGGCGGCCGCCATGGGGCGTTACCTCGGGCGGGATGGCCTCGCCGTCTTCGACGCCATCGCCCCCATCGTGCACCGGGAATCCCTGAACGACTCTGTCGTCTTCCAGGCGGGGCGTTTCGGGGAGGACGCCGACTACCTGAACTGTCCCATGACCGGGGAGGAGTATCAGGTCTTCCTGGACGCTCTTCGGGCGGCGGACGTGCATCCGGGGCACGACTTCGACTCGGTACCCTATTTCGAGGGGTGCCTTCCGGTGGAGGTGATGGCCTCACGTGGGGACGACACCCTCCGCTTCGGACCCATGAAACCCATCGGCCTGACCGATCCCCGTACCGGGCGCCGCCCCTGGGCCGTCGTCCAGTTGCGGAGGGAAGACATGGCGGGGCAGATGTGGAACCTGGTCGGCTTCCAGACCCGCCTCCGCGTGGGGGAGCAGGGTCGGGTCTTCCGGTTGATTCCGGGGCTGGAGGAGGCCGAGTTCCTCCGGTGGGGCTCCATCCACCGGAACAGCTACCTGAACTTTCCCGGGGCGTTGACCCCCTGGGGGTCCCCTCAGGATCGCCCTGAGCTGATCTTCGCGGGGCAGATCACGGGGGTGGAAGGGTACACCGAATCCGCGGCCAGCGGCCTCCTGGCGGCGGCGAACCTCCACCGGATCCTGTCCGGGAAGGGGGCCGCCCTCCCCCCCCCCACCACCATTCTGGGAGGCCTCTACCGTTACCTGAGGGAGGCCGATCCCTTCTCCTTCCAGCCCATGAACTCCAACTGGGGGTTGGTGGATCCCCTCCCCGACAGGGTCCGGGACAAGGCCAGGAAGAGGGAGGCCCTGGCCCAACGGGCCCAGGAGGACTTCCTCCGGTGGATCAGGGAGGAGGAGATGGGCCCGTGAGCCAGCGGGGGTCGGTGGAGGACTACCTGAAGGTCCTCACCCACGAGCGCCAGCTTTCCTTCCATACGGTGGCGGCCTATCGCCGGGACCTGGAAGACCTCACCGCCTTCCTGACGGAATACCTGGGTACTCCGGCTTGGGGGTGGGAGGAAGTGGACCGTCTGGCGCTCCGGAGCTTCATGGGGGGGTGTCTTCGGAGAGGGCTCTCCCGGCGCACCGTCGGCCGGAAGCTCTCGGCGGTTCGTGGCTTCTTCCGCTACCTCCACCTGGAGGAGCAGGTCGCAGCCAACCCGGCCCGGGCCGTCCGGGCGCCTCGCATGGAGAAGCGTCTCCCTGGTCACCTCTCCCGGCCCGACACGGACGCCCTCTTCCGCCTGGCGGAGGCCCGCGCCGCGGAAAACACCCTTGGGGGAACACGGGACCTGGTTATCCTGGAGCTCCTGTACGGGAGCGGCCTTCGCCTCTCGGAGCTCCACGGGTTGAACGTCGGGAGCGTAGACGTGGCAGGGGAACTGGTGAAGGTCCGGGGGAAGGGCCGCAAGGAGCGAATCGTCCCGGTCACCCGCCGGGCCCTCGCGGCCCTCCGGCGTTTCGAGCCGCGCCGCCGGGAAGCGCTTTCCCGGGGGACGGGGGGAAAGCACCCCGATGCCCTCCTGGTGAATGCCCGGGGGGGGCGGCTTTCCCGTAGGTCCATCCAGCGGTCCGTGGGGGGGCTCCTGAGCAAGGCCGCCGCCGACCAGGGGCTCAGCGTCCATTCCCTTCGGCACTCCTTCGCCACCCACCTCCTGGACGCCGGTGCCGACCTCATGGCCGTGAAGGAGCTCCTGGGGCATGTCTCCCTCTCCACCACCCGGATCTACACCCACACCTCCAAGGAGCGCTTGAAGAAGGTCTACAGGCAGGCTCATCCCCGGTCCTGATGCCCTTCCGAGTTGCGACCCGGGCGTTATTGTTCTGGGAACGGCGGATGCATCCAAGGAGAGGACATGACGAAAGCGGAGTTTCACGCCACCACCGTCCTGGCCGTGCGCAGGGACGGGAGGCTGGCTCTGGGGGGGGACGGCCAGGTGACCCTGGGGGACACCGTCATGAAGGCCACGGCCCAGAAGGTCCGCACCCTCAAGGAAGGGAAGATCCTCGCGGGGTTCGCCGGATCCGTGGCCGACGCCTTCTCTCTTTTCGAGAAGCTGGAGGAGAAGCTGGAGCGCTACCCGGGAAACCTCACCCGGGCCTGCGTGGAGCTGGCCAAGGACTGGCGGACGGACCGGTATCTCCGGCGCCTCAACGCCCTCCTGGTGGTGGCGGACCGGGAGCGCCTCTTCCTGGTGAGTGGGGAGGGGGACGTCATCGAGCCCGACGACGAGATCGTGGGGATCGGGTCCGGCGGGTCCTATGCCCTGGCCGCGGCCCGGGCCCTGAAGGCCCATTCCGACCTCCCTGCCGTAGAGATCGTGAGGAAGGCCCTGGAGATCGCCGGGGAGATCTGCATCTACACGAACCAGCACATCACGGTGCTGGAGCTGGAGCAGGGCAAGAAGAATGGCTGATCGGCCGCAGGAGGTGTCGCAGGCGCCCGGAACCGGCGCCGGGGATACGGAGTCACAGGCGAACACGCCGGAGGAATGGCGGGACGAGCTCACCCCCCGGCAGATCGTCCTCGAGCTGGACAAATACATCGTGGGGCAGGAGGCGGCCAAGAAATCCGTCGCCATCGCCCTCAGGAATCGCTGGAGGCGCCAGCGGGTGGAGGACGAGCTTCGGGACGAGATCCTTCCGAACAACCTCATTCTCATCGGGCCCACCGGGGTGGGGAAGACGGAAATCGCCCGCAGGCTGGCGCGCCTGGCCGGCGCTCCTTTCGTAAAGGTGGAGGCCTCCAAGTTCACCGAGGTGGGGTACGTGGGCCGGGACGTGGAGTCCATGGTCCGGGACCTGGTGGATACCTCCGTGAACATGGTTCGAGCGGAAAGGGAGGCGGACGTGGAGGAGGAGGCGGAACGCCGGACCGACGAGCGGATCCTGGACCTCCTCCTTCCCATGACGGCGAAAGGGGACGGGAAGACCCAGGGAAAGCCGGAGCCGGAGGCGGCGGAGGAGGGGGAAGGCCACCCTTCGCCTCACGTCTTCGTGGCGGGGCCGGGAGGGATCCGGCAGGAGGCGTCCGGGGGGGAGGGGGAGGAGCACCTCACCCCCCAGGACCGGCGGGCCCGTACCCGGGAGAAGCTTCGCAAGCTCCTCCAGGATGGGAAGATCGAGGACCGGGAGGTGGAGGTGGAGGTGACCCAGAGTCCCTCCATCGACGGGATGATGATCCCCATGGGCGGCTTCGAGGGGATGGACCACAACTTCACCGAGATGCTCCAGGAGATGCTTCCCAAGAAGAAGAAGCGCCGGAGCGTCACCGTGGCCGAGGCCAGGCGGATCCTCCTCCAGGAGGAGCTGGATCGCCTGGTGGACATGGACGAGGTCATCAACGAAGCGTTGGACCGGGCGGAGGACTCGGGGATCATCTTCCTGGACGAGATCGACAAGATCGCCGGAGCCCGGGGGACCGTGGGGCCCGACGTGAGCCGGGAGGGCGTCCAGCGGGACCTTCTCCCCATCGTGGAGGGGTCCAACGTCCAGACCAAGTACGGCCTGGTCCGGACCGACCACATGCTCTTCATCGCCGCGGGGGCCTTCCACGTTGCCAAGCCCAGCGACCTCATCCCCGAGCTCCAGGGGCGCTTTCCCATCCGGGTGGAGCTCCAGAGCCTGGGAGAAGAGGATTTCGTTCGGATCCTGACGGAGCCCAAGAACGCCCTCCTGCATCAATACGGGGCGTTGATCCAGACCGAAGGAGCCTCGCTGGAATTCACCGAGGACGGGGTACGGGAGGTGGCGCGCGTGGCCACCCAGCTCAACGAGCGCCTGGAGAACATCGGGGCCCGCCGCCTGCAGACGGTCCTGACGACGGTGCTGGAGAACGTCCTCTACGGGCTTCCGGAAGAGGGGAAGACCACGATCCTCGTGGATCAACCCTTCGTCCGGGGGCGGTTGGCCAGCATCCTGGAGGATGAGGACCTGCGGCGCTATATCCTCTAGGGTACGGGAGGGTACCCGGGCCGTCCCGCGGGCCCCTAGGCCCCGAGGCCGATCCGTGGTACCTTGCCCCACCCCTCCCACCTTCCATATGGGGAACAGGGAGGACAGCGAATGAACCGAGGTATCCCAACCATGCCCGCACGTCACTTTGTCGCGATATCGGATTACGGCCGGGAGGAGATCCTGGGCCTCCTCTCCCTGGCCCACCGGCTGAAGTCGGGGGAGACGGGGGGATCTCCCCTGGCTGGGAAGAGCCTGGCCATGATCTTCCGGAAGAGCTCCACCCGGACCCGGATCTCCTTCGAGGTCGGGATGACCCAACTGGGGGGGCACGCCCTCTTCATCTCCAGCTCCGCCTCCCAGTTGGGAAGGGGGGAGAGCGTCTACGACACCACCATGGTCCTGAACCGGTATGTGGACGGGATCATGATCCGCACCTTCGAACACGCCGAGGTGGAGGAGATGGCCCGTTACGCCACCATCCCCGTCATCAACGGCCTGACGGACCTCCTTCACCCCTGTCAGGTCATGGCCGACCTCCAGACGGTGCAGGAGGCTTTCGGGATGGCGCTGGAGGGGACGTCCGTCGCCTGGATCGGGGACGGAAACAACATGGCCAACTCCTGGCTGAACGCCGCCCGCGTCCTGGGGCTCGACCTGCGCCTGGCGATCCCGGAGGGACATGATCCGGATCCGGGAATCCTGGCCGCGGCGCGGGCCGCTACCACCATCACCCTGACCCGGGACCTCCACGAAGCGGCCCAGGGGGCCAAGGTGGTGACCACCGACACCTGGGTCTCCATGGGCCAGGAGGACGAGAAGGAAGCGCGGTTGAAGGTGTTCCAGCCCTATCAGGTGACCCGGGAGGTCATGGCACGGGCCCACCCCGACGCCATCTTCCTCCATTGCCTCCCGGCCTACCGGGGTCTGGAGGTGAGTGAGGATGTCATCGATGGCCCCCAGTCCCGGATCTTCGACGAAGCCGAGAATCGGCTCCACGCCCAGAAGGCCATCATGATGGAGCTCATGGGCTGAGGGCCGGGTCACAGGAGTATTTCGCTCCCCAGGCCGGCGACGGCGGCAGGGAGCGCGTCAGCGATACGAACCGAAAGGACGACCACCCATGGGTGAAGATCTCAAGAAGACCCCCCTCTACGAGGCCCACGTGTCCCTCGGGGGGAAGATCGTGCCATTCGCCGGCTTCCAGATGCCGGTCCAGTATCCCTCGGGCATCACCGCCGAGCACCAGGCCGTCAGGAAGTCCGCCGGGCTGTTCGACGTGTGCCATATGGGTGAGTTCATCCTCAGGGGCCCCCAGGCGCTGGACCTCATCCAGAAGATCACGGTGAACGATGCCTCCAAGCTGGCCGTGGGGCAGGTCCAATACTCCGCCATGTGCCTGGAGCACGGGGGGATCATCGACGACCTCCTGGTCTACCGGGGCTCGGACCACTGGATGCTGGTGGTGAACGCTTCCAACAAGGGAAAGGACCTGGCCTGGGTGCAGAAGCAGGCTCCGGCCTTCGACGTGACGGTGGATGACCGCTCCGACGATACGGCCCTCCTGGCCATCCAGGGCCCCAAGGCGGCGGGGATCGTCCAGACTCTTACCGACACCCGGCTCGACGAAATCGGCTACTACCGGTTCGCCCCGGGCTCGGTGGCGGGCGTGGAGGGGGTGATCAGCCGGACCGGGTACACCGGGGAGGACGGCTTCGAGCTCTACATCCCCACCGACGCCGGGATGAAGCTCTGGGACGCGCTCATGGAAGCGGGAGCGACCCAGGGGCTCATTCCCACGGGGCTCGGGTGCAGTGACTCGCTCCGGCTCGAGATGGGGTATTCCCTCTATGGAAACGACCTGGACGAAGAGCACACCCCCCTGGAGTCGGGGCTGGGGTGGATCACCAAGCTGGACAAGGGGGACTTCATCGGCCGGGAGGTGCTGGTGAAGCAGAAGGAGGAGGGGTTGAAGCGGCGCCTGGTGGGCTTCAAGCTCACGGAGCGGGGCTTCCCCCGGCATGGGTACCCCGTCGTCTCCAATGGAGTCGACGTGGGTGTGGTGACCAGCGGGGTGGTGAGCCCCTCCCTGGGGATCGGTGTGGGGATGGCCTACGTTCCCACGGAGCTGGCTGGTGCCGGGACCGGGATCGGCGTGCGGATCAGGGACAAGGTGATCCCGGCCGTGGTCCAGAGGCCCCCCTTCTACACCGAGGGCTCCATCCGGCGGTGACCAGGCGGGAAACGGCCGCGGCGGAACCAAACGGTGCTCCGCCCCTCCGGGTCGGCGTGCTGACGGTGTCGGACGCCTGTGCCCGGGGGGGCCGGGATGATCTGAGCGGCGCTGCGCTGGAGGATTGGTGTCGCCAGCAGGGCCACCTCCTGACCGTACGGGGCACCGTTCCGGATCAGACCGAGATCATCACACCCCTCCTTCTCGACTGGGCCGACGGAGGAGAGGTGGACGTCATCCTGACCACGGGCGGCACGGGTTTCGGCCCGCGAGACGTGACCCCGGAGGCCACCCGTCCCCTGCTGGAGCGGGAGGCCCCGGGCCTCGCGGAGGCGATTCGGCGGGCCGGGGGAGTGAAGACCCCTTTTGCCCCCCTCTCCCGGGGACTCACAGGTACCCGCGGGGAGGTCTTCCTGGCCAACCTTCCGGGGAGCCCGGGGGGGGTCCGGGACGCCCTTGAGGTCCTGGGACCGATCCTCCACCACCTGGTCGGGTTATCGAAAGACACCCCAACCCCTCACCGGCCTTCCTGAGATGTCGGTATCCGACGGCACGGTTCTCATCTCCACCCACGACCTGAAGGTGGCAGGGGCGCTGCGGGACGCCTTCCGGGAAGGGGGGTACCGGGTGGATCTGGTGACCCCCGGTGAGGATCTCTCCGGAGGGGAGAAGCCCGTCCTGCTGATCCTCACGGGGGGGCTGAAGATCGAGTCGGCGGCCACCCTGGCCCGGCAGGCCAGGCAACTGGGGCACATCCCGGTTTTCGGCGTGGCCCGGGAGGGGGAGGAGGGGATCCGGAAGGCGGCCCGGGCCCTGGACCTCCACGAGGTCTTCGCTCATCCACCGGACCCCCGGGAAGTCCTTCTCCTGGGCCGGACACTCATCGAGCGAAACCGCCTGCAGGAGATCACCGGGATCGTCGGGGAGACCGACGCCATAGGGGAGGCCCTGGAGCGGGTCGTCCAATTCGCCCCGGTGAACGCCACGGTCCTCATCACGGGGGAGTCCGGGACGGGCAAGGAGCTCATTGCCCGGGGGATCCATGCCCTCTCCCCTCGGCGCCACCGGGCCTTCATCGCCGTGAACGTGGCGGCTCTCTCCGAGACCCTCCTGGAGAGCGAGCTCTTCGGGCACGAGAAGGGGGCCTTCA
>JBFYZD010000341.1:0-12198 GCA_041309685.1 Gemmatimonadales bacterium
GCGAAGTAGCTGAAGGTCCTGAGGCTCCCGTCCTCCCCCTCCCACACCATGGCGATCTTGTTCCGGGTGGCGTTCTTCTGGTGGCGGTCGAGGGCGTTCAGCACGACGTTGGTCTTCCCCCCGGTGAACCACTGGAAGAAGGGGGGATTGGAGTCGTCCAGGACCTTCTCCCACGGCTCGTACCAGTCCAGGAGCTCCCGGGCCCGCGCCTCCCAGAAGGCCAGCGGGTCGGCGGCGGCTTCGGCCCGGAGGGTATCGTAATCCGGGACGTGGGCGTTCTGGACGATCTCGGGGGACGGGTGGACGAAGGTGGAGCCCCGGGACATGACGCCTCCTGGGCCGTTGCGGGCCCGCTCTGATTCGCCTTCAGGAAGATGGATTGCCGGCCCGAGTCTAGTGCGGCGGGGCGTGCGCGTCCAGGGGATCCTTCGGGAGGTGACGGGGCACGGAGCCCCGGGGTGGGTCGACCGAAACGGGCCCGGGAGCGCGGCGGCGCCCCCCCGTGAGGGGGCGCCGCGAAGCCAGGTGGAGGGAGAAGGGGGGTGGGGACGGCCCTCAGCCCCGGGCGGGCCGAACCAAGCGCATGGCCGACTCGAAGAACACCGGCATGGCGATCATGCGGAGCAGGATGGCTCCAATGAAGCCACCGATGTACACCATGGCCAGGGGCCGGTGCAGCTCCGATCCCGTGCTCACATGGAAGGCCAGAGGGATGGAGCCCACGATCATGACCAGGTTCGTCATGAGGATGGCCCGGAACTTCCGCAGGGATCCGGCCATCACGGCTGCCCTCAGGTCGTAGCCGGCCCCCAGGTAGTCCCGGATCTTGGCCACCAGGATGACGTCGTTCTGGACGCACACGCCGATGAGGGCGATGAGGCCGATCATGGAGGAGACGTTGATGCTCTGCCCGGCGATGAACAGCCCGAAGATCGCCCCCACCAGGGAGAGGGGAATGGTGAGGATGATGAGGGCGGCCTGCACGATGGAGCCGAAGGAGGAGAAGAGGATGACGAAGATGAGGAGGATCACCACGGCCATGAGAACGGTGAGGTTGCGCATGGCCCGCTGCTGGTTCTCGAAGGAGCCGCCGAACTCCACGAAGTACCCCAGGGGGAGGCTTACCGAGGCCTCGATCCTCTCCCGGACCTCCTCCACCAGCCCGGCCACGTCCCGGTTCACGACGCTGGCCAGGATGATCTTCCGGCGCATGAGGTTCTCCCGGAGGATCTCCTGGGGGCCTTCGCCGTGGCGGATGTCTGCCAGCTGGGAGAGAGGGATCCGCTCCCCGTTGGGCGCGTCCACCAGGAGGTTCGCGACCACCTCTTCACTGTGGCGGTACTCCTCGCCCAGGCGAAGGAGCACGGCCGTGACCCGGTCGGCCTCGTAGACGTCGGTGACCTCGATCCCGTTCAGCGCCGTCTCCACCAGGTCCGCCACGTCCCCCACCGGGATCCCGTAGCGGGCCAGCTCCTCCCGGTCCAGCTCCACGACCAACTGGGGTATTCCGGCGGTCTGCTCCACGTGGAGGTCCGCCACGCCCTGGACGTCCTCCATGACATGGTGGATCTCCTCGATCTTCTCGTTCATCACGGCCAGGTCGGTGCCGAAGAGCTTCACCGAGAGCTCGCCCCCCGTTCCCGTGAGCATCTCCGCCAGCTTGTTGGCGATGGGCTGCTCGAAGATGTAGGCCACTCCCGGGAGGCGGTCCAGCTCCTCCCGCATGGCCTCGGTGAGCTCCTCGAAGCCCCGGTCCCGCTCCTCCCGTGGGGCCAGGAGGATGTTGTAGTGGGAGTGGTTCACCGGGTGGACGTGCTCGCTCCCCTCTGCCGTTCCCGTGGTGCGGGCCACCGAGACCACCTCCGGGAAGGAAAGGAAGATCCGCTCGATCTGGGTGGCGATGCGCCCGGACTCCTCCAGGGAGGTCTCGGGGAGCATGACCGTCGAGGCCATGATGGAGCCCTCGTCCAGGGGCGGAACGAACTCCTTCCCCATGAAGGAGTAGAGCACCGCGGCCACGGCCACGAGCCCCACCGATCCCCACAGGACGATCCGCGGCCGGTCCATGGAGCGGCCCAGGAAGGACTCGTATCTCCGTTGAAGCCGGTCCACGATGGGGTTCTTCTCGGCCTTTCCGGCCTCGGCCGTGAGGAACACGGAGCAGAGGACCGGCTGGAGGACCAGGTTCAGCACCAGGGCGCCGAAGAGGGCCCCGGCCACGGCGATGGCCGTGGGCTTGAACATGGCGCCCTCGATCCCCTGGAGGCTGAGGAGGGGGAGGAAGACGAGGATGATGATGAGAGAGGCGGCGAAGAGGTGGGTGCCCACGTCCTTGGCGGCACGGAAGGTGGCGTCCAGGGTGCACTCCTCTCCCCGCTCCTCCCGCACGGCGCACACGATGTTCTCCACCATGATGATGGTGCCGCTGGCCACCTTTCCCACGCCGATGGCCAGCCCTCCCAGGGACATGACCGTGAGGTTCACCCCGAACAGCCACAGGATGATGAAGGCGATGAAGATGGAGAGGGGGATGGTGAGGGCGGCGATGAGGGAGCTCCTCAGGTCCCAGAGGAAGAGCATCATCACCAGCACGATGAGGATGGCCCCCTCGATGATGGAGCGCTCCACGTGGCTGATGGACTTGGCGATGAGGACCGACTGGTCGTAGAACTGCTCCAGGCGGATCGACTCCGGGAGATCGGTGGCGATCTGGGCCAGCGCCTCCTTCACCCGCCCGATGGCGTCCAGCGTGTTCCCGCCGTACTGCTTCTGCACCGTCACGTAGACCGCGGGTTCGGCGTTGTAGCTGGCGTCGTCCCGCCGAAACGCGCCCCCTATGCGCACCTCGGCTACGTCGCCCACGTAGACCGGGACGTTGTTGCGGGAGGTGATGACCGTCCGGGCGATGTCGTCTGGGCCGGTGATCCGCCCCTGCCCCTTGATGAGCTCCTCCTGGGCCCCCTTGGTGAGAACCCCCCCGGAGAAGTTCCGGTTGCTCTTTTCGATGGCCTCCCGGACGTCGTCGACGGCGAGGTCATAGTGGTGGAGCATCTCCGGCTTCAGGAAGACCTGAAACTGCTTCACGAACCCGCCCATGTTGATGATGAAGGCCACGCCCGGCACCCCCTGGAGGCGGTAGCGGATGGTCCAGTCGGCGATGGAGCGGAGCTCCAGGGGATCCACGCCCTCCCCCACCACGGCGAACTCGAAGACCTCCCCCATGCGGGAGGCCACCGGGCCCAGGTGGGGTCCCACGGTACCCTGCGGGAGGCTCCCCGCCACGATCTCCAGGTTGCTGGAGACGATCTGCCGGGCCAGGTAGATGTCCGTTCCCCAGTCGAACTCCACGGTCACCAGGGCATCTCCCGTGGCGGACTCGGATCGCACCCGGGCGACGTGAGGGGCCCCGCTGAGCAGGCTCTCCAGGGGGATGGTGATGAGGCGCTCCACGTCCTCGGCCGCCATCCCCTCGTTCTCGGTGACGATGGTCACCACGGGGGCGCTGAGATCCGGGTAGATGTCCTTGGGCATCCTCATGGAGAGGAGGACTCCGACGAGGGACACCAGGGCCACCAGGAAGACGGTGAGGAGCCGGTGCTCCAGGGAAAACCGGATGATGCGGTTGATCATGGTCGGGTCACCCCTGGCGGTCAGTGAACATGGGCGGCGTGGAGGACGGCCTCGTTGAGCTTGGACTTGAGCTGGAAGTTGCCCCGGGTGACCACCTCGTCCCCCTCCTCCAGCCCTTCCACTACCTCCAGGAACCCGTTCTCCCTGGTGCCCAGGGCCACCAGGCGGGGCTCGAACCGGAGGGGCCCCGTCCGGACGAAGACCATGGCCCGCCCCTTGTCATCCAGGACGGCCTGGGTGGGGACCGCCAGGGCCTTGCCGTTCTGGCTGAGCTCGATGTCGAGATCGGCGAACATCCCCGGCTTGAGCTTCAGGCCGGGGTTGGGAACCTCGGTGCGGACGGTGATGGCCCGGGTCTCGGGATCCAGGAGGTCGCTGATGAAGGTGATGGTCCCCTGGAACCTCTCTTCGGGGTAGGCTGTGACGGTGACCTGGGCCCTCTGGCCTGCCCGGATGCGGGCGATGTCCTTCTCGTAGACGGCGGCCTCCACCCAGAGCCGGGTGGGATCCAGGATGGTGAGGATCCCCATGGCCTCGTCCACCATCCCCCCCAGCACCGCGTTGTTCGTCACGATCTTGCCGCCGATGGGGGCGTAGAGGGTGATGGTGGGGTTCACCTGATGGGTGTCGCTCAGGGCCTGGATCCCGGCCTCCGAGAACCCCAGGACGTGGAGCTTCTTCTCGGCGGCGTCCAGGTTGGCCTCCGCCACCCTCAGCTCCATCTCGGCCGAGGCGAAGTTCTTCCGGGCGCCCACGCCGTTCTCGTAGAGCTGGGTCTCCCGTTCGTGGTTGGCCCGGGCCAGCTCATGATCGGCGACAGCCCGGTAGAAGGCCGACGTGGCCTCCCCCACCTCCTCGCTCTGGAGAACGAGTAGCCTCTCCCCCGGGTCCACCCAGTCCCCCAGGCGGGCCTGGATCTCCGCGATCCGGGCGGGGAAGGGGTAGGTGACGATGGCCTGGCGGTAGGGATCGGCCAGGACCCTCCCCATGGCCTGGAGGTGGGAGGCCAGGGACCGGAGCTCCGCGGCCACGGTCTCCACCTGGATGGCCTTGCCTTCCTCCTCCGTCAGCTCGACGCTCGTGCCCTCCGCCCAGGAGGGGGTGGGCGCGGGGGCTCCGGACGACGTTTCGGAGGCCTGGAGGCCGGCCGGAGGACTCTCCTCCCTAGCGGTTCCCGCCGCCTCCCCGGCTGCGTTGCTGGAGGCGTTGCCGTTCCCGCAAGACGCCAGGAGAAGGCTCAAGAGAACCGGTGCGACCGGAGTCCGGGACGAGAGAATCGATGTCATGGTTCTGCTCCTGAAGAGGGCGGCCGACGGATCGCTCCAGTCCCGCCTTGGCGATGTCATAGTCGTAGAGGGCGTCGGCGTACGACGTCCGGGCCTCGGTCAGCGTGCGCCGGGCCTCGATGAGGTCCAGGGCGGAGATCTCTCCCTGCTGGTAGCTGAAGAGGTACATTTCGTAGGCCTCCTCGGCCTGGGGGAGGAGTTCCTCCTCGAACACGCGGATCTGGTCTCCGGCGGTGACGAGGCTGGAGTAGGTCTCCTCCACCTCCAGGTTCACGGCGCTGACCAGATGGGCGCGCTCCTCCCTGAGGGCCCGGAGGGTGGCGTCGGCCTCGGCGATCGCTCCGGTGGCAGGCTGCCAGAAGAATGCCGGGAGGGAGAGGGAGAGGGTCACGTCCCAGGTATCCAGCTCCCCCGGGATGGTGTGCTTGGCGGCGCCCAGGTCGAAGTCGGGCAGGTAGGAGAGGTATCCCGCCTTCTTGCGGTAGGATTCCCGTTCCAGGCCGAATGCGTTCTTCCGAATTTCCGGTCTGGATTCCAGGGCGGAGGCCCGCAACCGGTCCAACTCCAGGGAGAGAAGAGGGGTGCGGAGCTCTCCCACGGGCTCCAGGGGGTCGGTGGGGGCCCGGGCGAGGAGGGCGTTCACCCGGGCGCGGGCCAGGCGCACTCCGGCCTCGGCTTTGCGGGCTTCGTTGGTGGCCCGTGCCACCTCCACTCCGGCCCGCACCACCTCCACCCGGGGGACGTCACCTGCGGCCAGCTTGGCCTCCGTCATGGCCAGGAAGTCCTGGGCCAGCTCGAGGTTCAACCTGGCGTAGCCGTCCTGTTCCCCGGCCAGGAGGAGGGCGTAGAACCCCTCCGTCACCTGGAAGGTGAGGTCCAGGGCCAGGATTTCTCTGTCGGTGACGACCTCGTTGGATTCCTGTCTGGCCATCCGGCCCTCCACCCAGGTGCGGAGGGGAAAGGGCACGGTCTGGCTGATCCCCACGTACCGCTCGCCGTACCCGCCGAAGTCGGTGAGACCGGGCTGGAGGTCGGAGTCGATGTCCAGGGAGGGCTGCGGGAGGCCCCGGGCCTGGCGGACGCGGGCCAGGGAGGCCTGCACGTATTCCCCGGCCGCCAGCATCAGGGGGTTGTGCTCCAGGGCCATGGCCACGCAATCCTCCAGGGTGAGGCGGGCTTCCTGGGCGGGGAGGCTCGAAGGAAGGAGGCAGGCGGCTGCGGCGAGGAGGAGTCGAGAGGCTCTACGCATAGGTGTATTCCCGTCCGACGATGTCGGGTTCGCGTGCCGCGATCACAGGGTGCTGCCCGCCCGGCTCACGCTCGCCGGACGAACTGGGATGATTCGATGGGTGTTGTCGGTGGGTCAGGCCGCAGGCGGGGCCCGGGGTCGAGGCAGGGTGAGGGGGGTGACGAAGGGCGGATGACCCGGGTCGGGATGTCCCGGGATCAGGAAGGCCTCACCCGGGGAGGGGGTGGGATTGTACCCCGACGGGGCCGACTGATTGGCTTGCTGCTGGATGCAGATGAGGTGGTTGTGGGGGAAGCCGTGGGTCTCGGGGTGGTGCCGGGACTCCACCGCCGCCCCGCCATCCCCGACAACCAGGTCCAGGAGAGGGATCGTGGTGGCGAGAGCCGGGAGGGTTCCCAGGAGGGTCACCGCCATGAGGCGACGCCAGATTGGCTTTTCCTGGTTCATTCCCGGTCCGGTTCAGCGTGTGACGACTGGGCCCGTCGAGCCGCTGACTATGTCAATAGGTTAAGGGGTTTCCCATGTCAACTGGCGCTCCGGGAAAACCCCGGTCCCGCGGGTCCCGGACCCGCGGGAAGACCAGGGTCTCAGGACCCCTCCGTCACCACCGCCCTCAACTGGTAGCTCCCGGTCTGAGCGGCGGAAAAAGACGTGACCAGGATGCTGTAGGTGCCGGTCTCGGCGGCCACCCACTCGATGTGGGAGTGTCCGGCATCCTCCTCGTAGTCGTCGTTCCGCTCGGTGGCCCCCCCGGGGGCCTCCAGGATCAGGTACGTGTCGATCTCGTCGGAGCGCAGATCCAGGATGATCTTCTGTCCCGCCTGGGCCTGCACGGTGTATTCGTCGTAGTACTCCCCTTCCCGTAGCCTCTGATCTCCCGTTCCCAGCGTGCCCCGGTGGGTGATGTCCGAGACCACGGTGCCGGTGATGACCGCACCCCCGGGTCCCACCCCCTCCCCTTTGGCGAAGGTGGCGACCCGGAAGCCGCAGGGCTCGATGCTGCACCCCACCATGAGGACGGCAACGCGGTATTCCCCCGAGGTGGAGGGTGAGATCTCCAGGAGCGGGACGGCATCCCGAAGGAGGTCCGAATCGACCTCGGTCCCGCCTGGATCGAAGAGGCGGAGGTCCAGGTCGTCGCAGTCCTGGTCGCAGACTCCCAGGACGCGGTACTCCTGACCGGCCTGGAGGCTCAGGGAGAAGCGCATCTCCTGCCCTTCCTGCAGGGCGCCGGTTTCCTCGCCCCCCACGCCGGTGAAGCCCTGGACGCGGAAATCCTCCTGGAACTCTCTCATGGTGGCGTCCATGTCCCGGGAATCGGGGCCAAGACCACCCTCCGCTCCGGAGTAGACCCCGATGGCGTAGCCACAGGGCTCGGCCGAGCAGTTCACCATGATCACACGGATACGGAACTCCCCGGACGCCTCAGCGGTGAGGCTGAGGACAGGCTCGGCGTCCGGCAGCAGGTCGGAGGTCACCTCCATCCCCTGGGGATCGAGGAGCACCAGGTCCAGGTCCGAGCAGTCGTTGTCGCAATAACCCACGACCATGTAGGCGGAGCCTTCCGCCAGTTGGACCGGGAACTGCATCTCACGGTCCGCCCTGAGGGCGCCGGTCTCGACGTTCCCCACCAGGGTGAACCCACTGGCACTCTCCCCGAAGGAGTGCACCCGCTCGCTTGGGGTCTGGGCTCCCGAGGGGAGGGGATGGCCCAGGAGAAGGACCATGGGGGGGATCAGGGCGGCGGTGTGAAGCCGAAGGCCGGGTCCGCGGGGACGACGAGAGAGCGGAGGCATGACTTTCTTCCAGCGAAGGGAGGAAAGGGGGTGCCGGGCACCTCCTTCATTCTGGGGCCGGGGAGCCGCCGGTGCCAGGGTGGGCGCTGGAAAGAGATACCGGATAGGCCGGCGCCCTGGCGTGGCTTCGTGGGCGGACCCCGCACCGGGGCGCCAGACCCCGTCAGTCCGGCGGAGGCCCGAGGTTCCGCTCCAACAACGCCGCGGGATCCGGATCCCGCCCCATGAATTCCCGGAAGAGGTCTTCCGGCTCGGCGCTGTCCCCCCGGGAGAGGATCGCGTCCATGTACGCCTGCCCCACCTCCCGGCTCAGGATTCCTTCCCTCCGGAAACGGGTGAAAGCGTCGGCCTCCAGGACCTCGGACCAGAGGTAGCTGTAGTAGCCGGCGGCGTACCCCCCGCTGAAGAGGTGGGTGAAGGTCGTGAGGATGTGGCTCCGGGCGAAGGAGAGGTCGGGAGAGAAGGGAAGGAGGATCCTCTCCACGAAAGCCAGGACCTCCTCCCCGGGCTCGCTGCCGGATAGGGTGGGGGCCAGCGCTCCATGGAGCTCCAGGTCCACCGTCCCGAAGGAGAGCTGGCGCATCTGTTGCCATCCCCCCTGAAACCGCCGGGCCGCCAGCATCCTCTCCAGGATCTCCCGGGGAAGGGGCTCGCCGGTCTCGTGGTGCCGGGCAAAGAGGGCGAGGGCTTCCTCCTCCCACGCCCAGTTCTCCATGAGCTGGGAGGGGAGCTCCACCCAGTCCCATGCCACGTTCAGCCCCCCCCTGCCCGGAATGGGAACGCGGGAGGTGAGGTGGTGCAGGAGGTGCCCGAACTCATGGAAGATGACCTGGACCTCCCGGTGGGTGAGGAGGGCCGGCCTTCCGTCCTGGGGAGGGGAGAAGTTCCCGGCGATGAACCCCAGATGGGGGCGAAAACCGCCGTCGGGCTCGGGTCCCCCGGTGAGGAAGTCGTGCATCCACGCTCCCTGCCGCTTCTCCTTCCGGGGAAACCAGTCGGTGTAGAAGGCCCCGAGCCAGATTCCCTCTTCGCCCCGGATCTCGTAGAAACGCACGTCCGGGTGCCAGACGGCCTCGTTGGGGGTTTCCCTTACCGTGAGCCCGAAGACCCGTCGAACCAGCTCGAAGAGACCCGTGAGGACTCCCTCCAGGGGGAACCAGGGGCGGAGGAGCTCGTCGTGGATGTCGTAGCGCTCCTTTCGGAGGGATTCGGCGACGAAGGCCGCGTCCCATGGCTTCAGATCGGGAAGTTCCAGGCTGGCGGCGTGGTCCCGGAGCTGGGCCAGGTCCCGCTCCCAGTAAGGGCGCGTTCTGCGAACGAGGTCAGCCTCGAAGGCACCCGCCCGGGCTCCGGACCCGGCCATGGCGTCCTCCAGCCGGTAGTCCGGGAAGTGGCGGTGGCCGAGGATCCCGGCCAGCTCCTGTCGCAGGGCGAGGATCCGGGGGAGGACGGGAAGGTTGTCGAACCCCCCGCCCCGACACCGGCTGACGTAGGCCCGGTGGATCTCCTCCCTCAGGGTCCGGTCGCGGGCGTGCTTCATGACCGCCTCGAAGGAGGGGTAGTCCAGGGTAAGGATCCACCCTTCCAGCCCCTTCTCCCTGGCCGCGCCGGCAAACCGCCCTCTGGAGCCCTCGGGAATGCCCTCCAGGCGGCTCTCGTCGGAGACGTGCAGCTCGAAGGCGGCCGTGGCGTCCAGGACGTTCTCGCTGAACTTCCGCTGCAGGCGGGCTAGCTCCAGGCGGATCTCCTCCAGTCGGGTCTTCCTCTCCGGTGGAAGGTCGGCACCCGCCCTGCGGAACTCCTTGAGGGTCTTGTCCAGGTGCCGGGCCGGCAGCCCGGTGAGGGCCAGGGCCTCGGGGGTCGCGGCGAAGGCCTTGAGTTGGTGCCAGAGGCCGGCGTTCAGGGTGAGGCGGGACCAGAACTGGGTGATTTCGGGGAGGACGGCGTTGTAGGCCTCCCTGAGCTCCGGCGTCTCGGCCACGGCCAGCAGGTGATTCACGGGGTTGAGGGCTTCCCCCACCTCCTGGGTGATCCGGTCCAGTCGACCGAGGGTGTTCTCCCAGCTCCTGGGGTCCGGATCCCTGGCCATCTCCTCGACACGGGCCTGACCGCGGGCCAGGATCTCCAGGACTCCGGGGCCCACGTGAAGGGGCCGGATCTCATGGAAGGGGATCCGGAAATCCCGCTTCAGGAGGGGGTTCCGGTCCGGGTGGATGGCCTTGGGCAGCACGGAGGGCATGGGGTCGTCGGGATCGTGGGCCCGCTCCCAGGCATCCTTCCTCTCCTGCCCACCCCCCTTCGGCGTGGAGGCGCTCATTCGCTTCCCTCCCGGCCCCGGATGCGCTGGGCCAGCCCCTCGCTCTCCAGCCATGCCTTCCACCAGAGCGCCCGCAGCATCTCCGCCCCTTCCGCCAGGCGCTCGGCGGCGAACTCGACCGTCTCGGGGTGGGGGGTGTCGGGGCGGAAGCCGTGGGCCTGCTCCAGCTCGTAGAGCCGCTCCACCTGGGCGTGGCTGGCCCGGACATGGGCCCAGATGGCCTGCCGGGCGTCCCCCAGCTCCCTGGGAGCCGGAGCCATGCGGGAGCTCACGTCCTGGTAAGTGACGTGGGCGTTCACGAACGCAGACTCGAAGCGGGAGTGGAAGCCCCGGTCGGTGGTGAATCCACGGGGGTTGGGCTCTCCTTCCGCCCACCCGTTGAAATGGATGGTGGTGTGGTGGGGCTGGGTGGCGTCGGCCACGTAGTGCCCCAGGATCCCGGCGTCGTTGAGGATCCGGGCTTCGATGAAGCCCCGGTCGGGCTGCTCCGGGGTGTTCCGCCAGTGGGCGAACTGGCTGGTCAGCCGCTGGTACATCTCCACGATGCGCCAGGGGAGGAACCCCACGAATTGCTGGGGACGCTCGATGCCCGCCGCCTGGAGGGCCGCGATGAACTCGTAGCGGTCCGAGGCCTCCAGGGCGCCGGCGGGGACCCTCTCCAGGTCGATGTAGTGGTCGAACTCCCAGGCGTCGTCCATCTCCTTGAGCTCCCGGGAGCGCCAGCGGTCCGGCTCGGGTCCCAGGTACTCCAGTTGGGCTGCGGCGTCCCGGAAGAAGGGGGGCATCCCGGCCGGGAGGTGGGAGACGGCGGCGCGGGAAGCGAGATGGTGGCCGGTGGCCCCCCAGGGTGGGGGGGTGGCGGCAAGGGTGGCGGCCGCCGCGCCCAGGAGCGCCAACGCGGCCACGATGCGATGGAAGTTCATCCTTCCATGTCCTCGATCTGGAGCTGGAACCTCACGCCCCGGGCGTCCAACTCCCGCATCACGAAATCGTAGCAGGCGGGACTCCGGCCCAGCAGCTCCGGCGGAGTGATGCCGGGCGCCTTGTAGAGGCCCCGGGCGAGGAGGCGCACCATGGCCGTGGCGGTGTACCCCGTCGTCCGGGCCATGGAAGAGGTGCCGGTGCCGGGGTCGTACCGGTCCAGGAGGGAGTAGGTGTGCCGCTCCTTCCTTCCCTCCAGGACCCCTTCCACCCGGATCCTCATGACGGTGAGATCCTCTTCGTTCTCCTCGAAGGCCCAGGCCTTCTCCAGGATCCGCGCCGTCATGTCCATGGGGGAGACCGTGCCATTCCCGAAGATCATGGGTCGGGTGTCGAAAAACCCGGTCTGCCGGAGGCCTCTCATCCACTCGGCGTGCCCCGGGTAGCGCATGGTCTTTTCCACCATTTCGGGGGTCTCGCAGGTCTGCAGGAGGGTCCTGAGCCCGTCGGTGTTGAAGGCCTCCAGGGCGCCCACCTCCGGGAAGTCCAGGGTTTCCACCTCCGAGAGGGCGGGTACGACCACCGTCCTTCCGCCTCTCCGCAGGCGGGCCGGGCGGGTGTACACCTCCAGCACGTCCACGGGGGAGAAGGCGGCCTTGTACTGGAAGGGCCAGTGCCGCACGACCGGGAGCCCCCCCACCACGCACTCGAAGCGGGTGGTCTGCTCCATCCTGGCCTCCAGGCGCCCCAGGATGAGGTTGCTGCACCCCGGGGCCACGCCGGCGTCCACGATGGCGACCAGGCCGGAGGCGCGGGCCAGCCCGTCCAGATCGAAGGGGTCCTCGGGGAAGAAGGCGATGTCCACCGCGGGGCGTCCCGCCTCCAGGACGGCCTGGAGGGTACGGTATCCCATGAACCCCGGAACGGCTCCCACGGCGAGGTCCTGGTTCTTCATGACCCTCCTCACCACTCCGGAATCCGAGAGATCGGCCTGGAGGG
>JBFYZD010000342.1:0-5963 GCA_041309685.1 Gemmatimonadales bacterium
TTCACCTACGAGGTGTCCCGCTCCCTGGCCGCATGCGAGGGGGCGATCCTGGTGGTGGACGCCAGCCAGGGGATCCAGGCCCAGACCCTCTCGAACCTCTTCCTGGCCCTGGATGCGGACCTGGAGGTCATCCCGGTCCTGAACAAGATCGACCTCCCCGGCGCCGAGCCCGAGCGGCGGCGCGAGGAGATCGCTGACCTTCTGGGGGTGGACCCGGACACGGTTCTCCTGGCGAGCGCGAAGGAGGGGAGGGGGATCGACCCCATCCTTGCTGCCATCGTGCAGCGGGTCCCGCCGCCCGGGGGCGACCCCGAAGCTCCCTTGCGGGCTCTCATATTCGACTCCTACTACGATCAGTACCTCGGCGCTGTCCCCAGCGTCAGGGTGGTGGACGGATCCCTCCGCCCGGGGATGACCATCACCTTCGGGAACGTGAAGGCGAAGTACCAGGTGGACGAGGTGGGGTACCTGCGCCTCGGCCGCGTGTCCCAACCGACGTTGGGCCCCGGAGAGGTCGGGTATGTGGTGGGGGGGATCAAGGAGGTCTCCCATACCCGTGTCGGGGATACGATCCTGGACTCGGACGATCCGGCTACGGAGCTCCTCCCGGGCTATCAGGACGTCCACTCCATGGTTTTCGCGGGCCTCTACCCCATCAACGCCGACGACTACGTGGATCTTCGGGACGCCCTGGACAAGCTGGTCATGAACGACGCCAGCCTGCACTTCGAGCCCGAGACCTCCACCGCCCTTGGATTCGGTTTCCGGTGCGGGTTCCTTGGGCTCCTCCACATGGAAATTGTACAGGAGCGTTTGGAGCGGGAGTTCGACGTGGAGCTCATCACCACGGTCCCCAACGTGGAATACCACGTCGAGCTCACCGACGGGACCCAGGTCAAGGTGGAAAACCCCGCCAGTCTCCCGGACCTGGGACGGATCTCGGACATCTTCGAGCCGGTGGTGAAAGCCCGGATCGTCTGCCCGGCGGAGTACATCGGGAATGTCCAGAAGCTCTGCCACGAGCGGAGGGGGGTCTTCAAAGGGATGCACTACCTGGATCCCAAGCGGGTGGAGATCGACTACGAGCTTCCCCTGGCGGAGATCGTCCTGGACTTCTACGACCGTCTGAAATCCGTGACCCGGGGGTATGCCGGGCTGGATTACGAGTTCCTGGAATTCCGCCCCGGGGACCTGGTCAAGCTGGATATCCTGGTGAACGGGGACCCGGTGGATGCCTTCAGTGTCATCATCCATCGCGAGAAGGCCTACGAGTACGGGCGGGACATGGTGGTCAGGCTCAAGGAGCTGATTCCCAGGCAGCAGTACGAGGTGGCCCTCCAGGCCGCCATCGGCACCCAGATCATCTCCCGCACCAACGTCAAGGCCCTCCGGAAGAACGTGACGGCCAAGTGCTACGGAGGGGACATCACCCGGAAACGGAAGCTCCTGGAGAAACAGAAGGAAGGGAAACGCCGGATGAAGCTGGTGGGGTCGGTGGAGATCCCCCAGGAAGCGTTCCTGGCGGTCCTTTCCCTCGGGGACAAGGGATGAAGGTCTCGGTCATCGTCTCCACCTACAACCAGCCGGCCTGGCTGGAGAAGGTCCTCTGGGGCTATTCCCGCCAGGACTTCCAGGACTTCGAGCTCATCGTCGCCGATGATGGGTCCAGGGAGGAGACGCGGAACCTGATCCGCCGTGCCGCCGGGGAGGTTGCCTTTCCCCTGCGGCATCTCTGGCATGAGGACCAGGGGTACCGAAGGTCCGTCATCCTGAACGCGGCGATCCTGGCTTCAGGGGGAGATTACCTCGTCTTCTCGGATGGTGACTGCATTCCGCGGCTCGACTTCGTCAGAACCCATGTCCAGATGGCGGAGCCCGGCCGGTTTCTTTCGGGGGGATCGGTATACCTCTCCATGGAGGTCAGCAGGCGGATCAGCAGGGAGGACGTCCTGTCGGGCCGTTTCGCCGACCCCCGGTGGCTGAGAAGCCGGGGGCAGGTCCTGGGCCGCCACGGCTGGCGCCTCCTGCCCGGGGGAAGGCGGGCGGGGTTGCTCGACCGCCTCACTCCCACGAAGCCCACCTGGAACCTCAACAACGCCTCCACCTGGCGGGAGCCTCTCTTCGCGGTCAACGGAATGGAGGCGGAGATGCAGTACGGTGGAGCCGACCGTGCCCTGGGATCCCGGTTGGAGAACCTGGGACTGCGGGGAAAGAGGGTCCGGTTCCGGGCGGTTCTCCTTCACCTCGACCATGACCGGCCTTATAAGACCCGGGAGTCCATCGAGAAGAACAAGGGGATCCGGCGCCGCATTGTGACCGGGGGGGAGACCATGGCCAGGGACGGCCTGGCCGAGCTTCAGGGACGTCTGGCGGAGGCCGGTGTCCAGGAGTACGGCCCGGGGTGGGAGGGTGGGCACTGCCCGAACTGGGGTCGGCTCCCTCCCCCCACCCCAGCAGGTCAGCGCCGCGACCCTGGCGGAGCCGCAAGCGGAGAAAGGAGTTGAAAGTGCCGGGAGATCCACGCTGGATCGCAGGGCTCGACATCGGGGGCACCAACATCGTGGTTGGCCTGGTGCCCTTCCAGGGGGGGGAGCCCCAGGGAGTTCGGAGCATCTCCACCCGGCCCGAACGGGGAGGAGTGGACGTGGTGGAGAGGGCCGCCCTGGCGGTCCGGGAGGCCGTGGCCGAGGTGCTGGGACCAGGGGGGGGGAGGGAAGGGGATCTGGCGGGGATCGGGATCGGATCGCCGGGGCCCCTCAACCGGGAGACGGGAACCGTCCTGGAAACCCCGAACCTGGGGTGGACGGATTTTCCCCTCCGGGAGCTGGTTTCCCGCGCCGTGGGCCTCCCGGCCACCCTCGACAATGATGCGAACTGCGCCACCTACGGGGAGTGGTGGATGGGGGCCGGACAGGGCGCGGAGATCCTGGTGGGATTGACCCTGGGTACGGGGATAGGAGGAGGCCTGGTGATAGGGGGGGAGATCCACCACGGCGCCTCCGATGCCGCGGGGGAGTTCGGACATATGACCATCGACTCCACCGGCCGGAAGTGTAAATGCGGCAACTACGGCTGCCTCGAGGCCTATGCCTCGGGGCCGAACATCGCTGCCCGGGCCATCGAGGGGATCGAAGCCGGTGCGGAGTCCGTCCTGGTGGATCTGGTGCAGGGCGCTCTGGGGGAGATCACCGCGGCCACGGTCTACGAGGCGCTCATCCTGGGGGATGGCTACGCCAGCGAGGTCATGACGGAGACCGCAAAGTTCCTGGGTGTGGGGATCGCCAACCTGATCAACGCCCTCAACCCCGACGCTGTCGTCATCGCCGGAGGGGTTACCCGAGCCGGGGACCATCTCTTCCAACCCCTGCGAAAGGAGGTCCGGAGGAGGGCGTTCCGCTCTGCCGTGGAAGCCTGCCGGATCCTCCCGGCGGCTCTTCCGGATACGGCCGGTGTCATCGGCGCCGCCGGGGTGTTCAAGAAAGAGACTTTCGGGTTCCTCTAGGGGTCGTGGCGTGGCCGAACCGGTGACCCCCCCCGAGCTCCCGGCCGCCGAGGCCGGTCCTTCGGCTGTCCCGAGGCGGAGAAAGGCCCTCGGCGTCCTGGGTACCCTGATCTGGGACCGGATCCTGGACCGGGACCGGCGGCGGGAGCCGGTGGAGGAGTGGGGCGGGATTTCCTACGGGCTGGAGGCCCTGAGCGTGGCCCTCCCCGACGGATGGGTGGCCCGACCGGTGCTGAAGCTGGGCAGGGACCTTTCGGAGGGCGCCCTGGTCTACCTTCGGTCCATTCCCCGCCTGGAGCTGGAAACCGGAGTGGCCACGGTACCGTTTCCCACTACCCGGGTGGAGCTCCGCTATCAGGAGGCTGACCGGCGGGTGGAGCGTTTGAAAGGGGGCCCACCCCCGTGGTCGTGGGAGGATCTGCAGCCCCTTCTCTCCGGCCTCGATGCCCTCTACGTGAACTTCATCACCGGCTTCGAAATGGGGTTGGAGACCGCCCAGCGCCTCAGGGAGGAGTTCCGAGGACCCATCTACGCGGATCTCCATTCCCTGTTCCTGGGAATCACCAGCCTCGGGTACCGCGTCCCTCGGGAGCTCCCGGGGTGGGGTGCCTGGTTCCGGGTGTTCGATGCGGTGCAGATGAACGAGGACGAATTCGCGATCCTCGGGGGTGCCTGGGGTGACCCCTGGCAGATGGCGGCCGATTCAGTGGGTCCGGAGCTGAAGCTCATCGCGGTGACCCTCGGAGAGCGGGGGGCCGCCTTCGTGGCTGCGCCGGAATTCTCTGCGGATCCTGCCCGTTGGCCGGAGTCGAGGAGGACCCTGGGTGTGGGGGGCCCGGCCCGGAGCGGGAGGGTGCCGGCGGAGGGGGGGACTCCCCTCGGGGACCCCACTGGATGTGGAGACGTGTGGGGGGCTACCTTCTTCGGGCGGCTTCTCGATGGCGAGAACCTGGAAGTCGCCATGGCGATGGCCAATCGGTTCGCGGCACGGAACATCGCTCACCGCGGCGCCCGGGGGCTGAACCTCCACCTTCGTGGCCTGTTGGGACGCTGAGACTGAAGGCTATTCCCTGAACCGGGGTCCCCGGGGGACCAGGGAGACCCATCGATCCGAACGGAGGGGTCTTGCAGATCATCCCTGTGCCGGGCACCCTGGATGCCGGATCGCTGGACGTTCTGGCCCGGGAGCTTGCCAGGGCTCCTGGGGAGAAGGTCCTCTTCGATGCCCGGCATCTCCGTTGGGTGGAGCCCGGGGGGATCATCGGGCTCCTGGCGGCGGGCACGGTCATCAGGGACCGGCAGGGATCCCCTCCCCGCCTCCAGCTGATGGACTCCGCCGACGTCACCACCTACCTGGCCCGCATGCGCTTCTTCGAAGCCGCCGAATCGATCTTCGAGTTGGACGTGCGCCCTCCCCGCCGGTCCTGGGCCAGCTCCGACGTGCTCCTCGAGATCACTCCCATCACGACGAACACCGACATCCATACGGTGGTGGATCGCGTTCAGCAGCAGGCCGGAGCCATCCTGTCCCGAACCCTGGACTACCCGCCCTCCGCAGTGGTGCAGTTCAGCGTGATCCTGTCCGAGGTGTGCCAGAACATCATTGAGCATGCCGAGGCGCCGGGGTGGGTGGCGGCACAATCCTACCAGAGGACCAGGCGTCTGGGACGCCAGGTTCTGGTGATCAACGTGGCCGATGTGGGAAAGGGATTCCGGGGTTCCCTGGCCGACACCCACTCGGCCCGGTTCGGCGATCGATGGGGAGACGGCACGGCTCTGGAGGCGGCCTTCATCCACGGGCTCACCCGTTTCCCGGATTCAGGGCGCGGCCAGGGGATCCAGCAGATCCGCAAGCAGGTGCGGCGATGGGAAGGATCCATCTCCATTCGAAGCGGGACCGCCAGGATCGCCGATGTCCCCGCCTGGGACGACGCTCCCCCCATGGAGGACGGCCTCGCCCCCTTCCCGGGGGCCCAGATCGACATGGCCCTCCCGGCCCGGGCGGTGGACCATGCCTGACCGCGGGATTGATCCTGTCTCCATCGATGTGGGCCATCTGGTCAGGAGGCACGTGGCGTGCCTCTATTCGTCCCTCGTCACCCGCCCGACCGGGCAGGCGGTGCGCCTGGCCATCGAGAACATCCTATCCGACGAGACCGGCCCCCTGACTCTTTCGGTGGTGGACTTTTCCCAGGTGACCGTCATCGATTTCTCCTGCGCCGACGAGGTGGTGGCCAAGCTCCTCCTCCGGTACCAGGAGCCGGACCGCCCCCGGGACGCCCTGTTCGTGCTCCGAGGGATCCGGGACCTCCACCGGGACCCCATTGAGGTCGTCCTCCAGCGCCACGGCCTGGTGGCGGTGGTTCGGACCGAATCCGGGACCTACGAGCTCCTGGGTGAATTCTCCGCCGAGGAGGAAGCGATGTGGAAGGCCCTGGAAGAGAGGCGAGGGGTTGAAGAC
>JBFYZD010000343.1:0-7307 GCA_041309685.1 Gemmatimonadales bacterium
TCCATGGGCCCGGGGCCCTTGGCGGAGCCGGAGTCGAGGAGGATGCCCGGCCCGGTCTCCCCGGTTCCCAGGTACTCCATGCCTGAGCCTGTCCACTCCAGGCGGACACGCTTAGGGGGTGTTTGCGTCCCTGGGGGTGTCATTCGTTTGACCGGTGAGTTGGGCGAGGGTGCTCTCGGCATGGGCAATGTGCTGGCCGGAGTTGGGTCCCTGGGGAGGGCTCGCCAGGAAGGCCCGCAGGTGCGGGATGGCCTCCCTGGCCTGCCCGGCCCGGATCAGGAGAAAGGCCAGGCCATAGTGGGCGCCGGTGGCCTTGGGGTCCTTCTGGAGAACGTGCCGATAGGTCTTGGACGCCTCGTCGGTCATTCCGATGCGGGTATAGGCGATGGCAATCTGCTGGAGCACCACCGTGTCGCCGGGATTCTCCTTCAGGGCCAGGCGCAGGGAGGTGAGGGCTTCGTGGAACTTCCCCTCCGCGAGGAGGTCGACGCCCTCGTCATAGTAGTCGACCTGGCCCGGATCGTCCCGGCCGCCAAAGAGCTTTTTCCAGAAGGACATTGGAATGGAATACCCTTTTCGGAAGGCCAAAACACCAAGCAAGTAACGTAGACGGCCCTCAATACCCCCGCAACGTGGCCAGACGGGAGGATCCGGGCCGGGGCCGGCGGGCCACCACCACCCCTCCTTCATTCGCGAGAATCTCCAGCCCCATGGCCGCCAGGTTGTCTCCCGCTCCCTCCGCCCCCCCCATCGCCACCACCCGTCCCGGGGGAGCCACCACCCGGGCGAGCTCCTCCAGGTCCCGGTCCGCCCACCGTCCGCTGAGGCACCCCCCCCGGAAGGTCCCGTCGAAGAAGGGGAGGCGCGCCCCGGACACGATCCGGCTGACCCCTTCCCGTTCCTCCTCCCCCCCAAGGCCGGGATGGTCGGCCACGACCTCCACCCCGGGGATAAGCCGGGAGAGGGCCGGGGCATGGCCCGCCGCGGGCCCCTTCAGGAGCAGGGTTCCGGGTCCTTCCGTCACTCCCAGAAAGGAAGCCACCCGCACGGTCTCCTCCGGGTCCGGAGCTCCATCCAGGGGGAGCGAGGGGGGGAGGGGACCCCTGGGGGGAGACCTCAGGTCGGCGACGCCCCCCTCCACCGGATACGTCTGCCGGCAGTTGGGACAGCCCAGCTCACCCCGGTGGACCCGTTGAGCCCGGACATCATGGGCAAGGAGGATGAGGCCGAACTCCGGACCGCAGCGGGGGCATGCCAGCCGGTCGGTGAGAAGAAGGTGCATGGGGGGGCGTGGTCACCCTGCCTGAGAGGACCCCGGGGGGCCGCTCCCGTGTGCGGGCCCGTACTGGGCCCATTGCCCGGGGCTCTCCGACACACGGGCATAGAGAAGGCCCGGGGCCAGTTCGGCAGGAAGCCTGCCCCTCATCTCCTCGAAAAAGTACCGGGCCTGGTTCTCCGCCGTGCTCTCGATCCCGGTGAAGGGTGGGATCTCGTTCAGGTTCTGATGGTCGAGCCGATTCGCAAGCTCCCTCAGGTGAGCTTTCAAATCCCCGAAATCGCAGAACATCCCCGAGCTCCCGACCTCAGGAGCCTGGAGGGCCACCTCCACCACGTAGCGGTGTCCGTGGAGACGGGCGCACTTGCCCACGTAATCCCGGAGGAGATGGGCGGCATCGTAGTGGGCTTGGACGGAGATCGTGTACATGCTCCCTCGTCGGCGTCGGCCGGGACGGCCGGGCTCCCCTCCTCAAAGAGGCGCGTGGCCGGTCATGGAGAGGCGCAGGAACTCGTCCCGGGTCTTCTGGTCCCGGAGGAAGGACCCTCTCATGGCCGAGGTGATGGTCTTGGAGTTCTGCTTCTCCACCCCCCGCATCATCATGCAGAGGTGGTAGGCCTCCACCACTACCCCCACTCCGAAGGGATGGATGGTGTCCCAGACCGCCTGCGCGATCTGCTCCGTGAGCCGCTCCTGCACCTGAAAGCGCCGGGCGTAGACATCCACGATGCGGGCCGCCTTGCTGAGCCCCATAATCTGCCCGTCGGGGATGTAGGCCACGTGCGCCTTGCCGAAGAAGGGAAGGAGGTGGTGCTCGCACATGGAGTAGAGCTCGATGTCCTTCACCAGCACCATGTTGTGGTGGTGCTCCTCGAAGATCCCGTCCCCGACGGCGTCGGCGGGGGTGAGGTGGTAGCCCTGGGTGAGGAACTTCATCGCCTTCTCCACCCGCTCCGGGGTCCGGTCCATGCCCTCCCGGTCGGGCTCGGGGTCCAGGCGGCGGATCATCTCCCGGATGAGGTCCTGGAAGGCAACCTGGGACAGGTCGGAAACAGGAGCGGGGGTCTTCCTGGGCATGGCTCCCTCCCTGCAGGTGGTGGAGGCCCCGCGCGGGCGGGCCGGATCGATCTCCGCCGGGCCGGGGCATTCAGGGGTCACGGTCCTTGAATCTCTCCTACCAGGGAGAGAGATGCCACCCCTACCCCTCCCCAGCCGGCAGGATCCAGGCAGGGGCCCCCGGGAGCGGTCGAGGAAAAAAAAGGCCGGCATCCAGGGGACGCCGGCCTCGGATGCGCATCGGGAGGCGGTTTCTGAAGCCCGGGTCAATACTTCTGGAAACTTCCCACCGGCTTTCGAAGTCCCCCTTGGGGGGGCAGGACGTCCACAGGCGGAAACAGTCCCGGCTTCATCTGTGTTGGCTCAGTAACGGAGCCTTCCGACACGATCCGAATCAAATATAGAGAGGAGCGGGTGGTCACGTCCAGGCAGTCGTGCGGAAGCCCCGGAGGAAACGCAGGTTCCGGAGGTCGTTCCCGACGGGGTCCGGCTCCTTCGGGGTTTCCAGGATCTTGGCGATTCCCAGGAAGCGCTCGTCCAGGACGATCCGCCGGAAAGGCTCCGGCCCCAGGCTCCCCTCCCCCAGGTGCTCATGGCGGTCCTTCCTGGAGGCGAAGGGGTTCCGGGAGTCGTTCATGTGGAAGAGACCCAACCGCTCGAGCCCCAGGACATCCTGGAACGCGTCCCATACACCGTCGTAGTCGCCCACCAGGTCGTACCCGGCGGAATAGGCGTGGCAGGTGTCGAAACAGATGCCCAGACGGGGGTGGAGGGTTGAGGGAATCCCCTCCAGGATGGCCGCCAGCTCCCGGAAGGAACCTCCTACGGTGGTGCCTCCACCGGCGGTGAGCTCCAGGAGAACCCTCGTGGGGCCGGCCACCGCCTCCAGCGCCCGCACGACCCCCTGGGCGTTGCGGGCGATCCCGCTGGCGCGGTCCCCGTCGGTGGCGTTTCCGGGATGGGTCACCATGAAATCCAGACCCAAGGCGGCACACCGGGCCAGCTCCTTCCGGAAGGCTTCACAGGAGCGTTCCCAGAGCACCGGATCCGGGGAAGCAAGGTTGATGAGGTAGGAATCGTGGGAGCCCGCCACCCGGATACCCCACGCATCCCGTTCGATGGAGAAGCTCCCGGCGGTCCTGGGGTCCACCGCCGGCTCGGCCCACCGGTTGGGCTGCTTGGTGAAGAGCTGGAGGCAGGCGGACTCGATCTCCCGGGCCCGCTCCGGAGCCCTCTCCACCCCACCAGCGGTGGACACATGGGCGCCGAACTCGTCGTCGGGGGGGGGAGGAACATCCTTGGGATCGGTCATGGCGAGGGAAGGTGGAGGCGTGGCGGGCGGGGGTCAAGGGTGGGGGGCGGGAGGGAGAAGGAGAGGCCCTGCCGGCTACTTTTTTCCGTTCATGGGAAAGGTGGTTCCGCCTCCAGGCATCGCCTGAGACCCCACCATACGCAAGGACGTGATCACCTAAGATATCTTCCTGCATAAAGTTGCCCCATGCCGAACCACCCCGGCCCCCTTCCCGGTCCTTCCGGCACGGCTCTTGTGATCAAGCTGATCGGGGTCCTGCGACCCCACGCCCAGGATCCAGGTGCCCGGAGGGAGCCATGAGAATATGCACAGACGGGTTCATCGATGTTCGGGACGCACGCCGGGTTCGGACGCCCGGCTACTTTGAGGACCGGATGGACCCCATGCCGGAAGCGGAGGCGGTTTCCTTTCTCCTCTCCCACAGCTTCCCGGGGCATCGCAGGATCGTCCGTCCCATGACGGCTCAGGAGCGATGGAAGCTCCGGCGGGCTTGCTGGGCCGACTCCATCAACGAGAGGATGTACCTGGTGGACCAGGTCTGGAGATCCCTGACCAGGCCGGTACCCCCTCCCCGTAGCTCCTCGGAGCCTGAGTTGGTCCAGGTGGTCCGGGTGGACGGCAACTGGGCCTATCCCATCTACCTGGATGGGGATGAGACCCGGGTGCTGCCCACCGGGGGAGTCCCCCTGGCGGAGATGACGGAGCACCTGGGCGCCCCAATCCTGGATCTGGGCGGGCAACAGGCCAGCGCATAGGAGTCTCCCTTTCCCTCTCACGGGAAGGCCCCGGGGATCTCGGTCCCCGGGGCCGGGCCTTCCTCCCCGCTTACCCTCCCGCTCCCTCCCCGACCCCCCCCTCCGTCATGCTCCGGACGTCCAGCGCCCCATCGATCTCTTCCGGCGGGAGAAGTCCCCGGCGGAGCACCACCTCCCTTACGCTGGTCCCCTTCTCCGCCGCCTCCTTGGCCACCTCCGAAGCCAGATCGTAGCCGAAGCGGAGGTTCAGGGCCGTGGCCACGGCGGGGTTCAGCTCCAGGAGATCCCGGCAACGCTGGAGGTTGGCCTCGATCCCCTCCACACATCGGTCCGAAAAGGCCCGAACCGCTCCGGCCAGCAGGGCGATGGACTCCAGGAGGGCCTGGGCCAGCACGGGCATCATGACGTTCAGCTCGAAGTTGCCCCGGCTCCCCGCCACGGTAATGGTGACGTGGTTCCCCATGACCCGGGCCGCAGCCATCATGAGCGCTTCCGCCAGAACCGGATTCACCTTCCCGGGCATGATGGAGCTCCCCGGCTGGATGGCCGGAAGACGGATCTCATGGATCCCCGAGGTCGGCCCCGACGCCAGCCACCGGATGTCGTCCGCGATCTTCATCAGGCTGGCGGCAACGGTGTTCAGGGCCCCGGAAGCCATGACCGCCCCGTCCCTCGCTCCCTGGGCCTCGAAGTGGTCGGCCGCCTCCCGGAACTCGAGCCCCGTGGCGTCGTTGATCCTGCGGATGGCCCGGCCGGCGAACTCCGGGTGCGTGTTGATTCCGGTCCCGGTGGCGGTCCCCCCCAGGGCCAACTCCGCCAACTCCTCCGAAGCCCCCCGGACCCGCTTGACCCCCAGCTCCACCTGCCGGGCGTACCCGCCGAACTCCTGCCCCAGGCGAACGGGGGTGGCGTCCATGAGATGGGTCCGCCCGGACTTCACCACGGGATCGAAGGCCGCGGCTTTCGACCTGAGGACCTCCCCCAGACGCTCCAGAGCGGGGAGGAGCCCCTCTTCCAGCGCCGTTCGGGCGGCCACATGGAGGGCTGTCGGAATGACGTCGTTGGAGGACTGACCGAAGTTCACCTGGTCATTGGGGTGAACCCGGACCGCCCGGTCCGCCAGGAGCTCGGTGGCCCGGTGGGCGACGACTTCGTTCGCGTTCATGTTGGTGGAGGTTCCCGAGCCCGTCTGGTACACGTCCAGCACGAACTCCCCGTCCCATCTACCCTCCGCCACCTCGGCGGAGGCGGCGGCGATGGCATCCGCCACCTCCGGGTCCAGCAGCCCCAGCTCGGCGTTGGCCCGGGCGGCGGCCTCCTTGATCAACCCGAGGGCCCGGATGAACTCCCGGGGGAAGCGCTGTCCGCTGATGGGGAAGTTCTCCACCGCCCTCTGGGTCTGGGCCCCGTAGCGAGCCGCTCGAGGCACGCGCACCTCCCCCAGCGAGTCCCTCTCGACACGAAAACCGTCCGGCATGTTTCCGACTCCCGGGTAGGGAATGGACCCGGCCCCCCTACTTCCGGGGCGGCCGGCTGGGGCGAAGCTCGATGCGGCTCGCGTGGGCGTTGGAGGGATAACGGAGGAGGTCCAGAACCGCCCTGGCCACGTCCTCACCGGTCAAAGCCCACCCGGACTTCTCCCCTCCGGGACGGTCCCCGAAGCCGGTGTCCACGCTTCCGGGCATGATGAGGCTCACCCGGATCCCCTCATGGCGCAGGTCCAGCATCATGGCCTCGGTCATGCCCAGCAGGCCGAACTTGCTGGCGTTGTAGGCGGACCCTCCCGCGAAGGGATTCCGCCCGGCGAGGGATCCCATGTTGATGATCCAGGCGTCGGGCGACCGCAGGAGGTGGGGCACGGCGGCACGGGTGAGGAAGAAGACCCCGTTCAGATTGGTCCCGATCTGCAGGTTCCAGTCCTCGAGGGTCATCTGATGAACCGGCGCGAACTTCCCCACGCCCGCGTTGTTCACCAGGAGGTCGAGGCCCCCGAACCTCTCCACCGTCCGGTCCACCAGCCCCTGGCAAGCGGCTGGATCCCGGACGTCCGCCACCACACCCAGCGCTTCCCCCCGGCCCTCCCCGGCCAGGTCTCGGGCGGTAGCCTCCACGTCGGCGGCCGTGCGGGCGGAAAGGGCGACCCGGAAACCCGCGCCCAGAAGGCCCTGGGCGATGGCCCGGCCGATCCCCCTGGTGGCGCCGGTGACGATGGCGGTCCTTCCCTCGAACTCCCTCACCCGGCGTGCTCCGCCAGCCATTGCTCCGCATCCAGGGCCGCCATGCACCCGCTTCCCGCCGCCGTGATGGCCTGGCGGTAGTGGTCGTCCATGACGTCGCCGGCGCCGAACACTCCGGGTACGGTCGTGGCGGTGGTTCCCGGGGCCACCTGGAGATAGCCATTGGACTTCAGGGCCACCGCCCCCTTCAGGAAGGCGGTGTTGGGGGTGTGCCCGATGGCCACGAACACCCCCTTGCACTCCAGCGTCCTCTCCTCCCCGGTGAGGGTATCCCTCAACCGCACCCCGGTCACGAAGTCCTCCCCCAGGATGTCCACGGGGACCGAGTTCCACTCCACCCGCACCTTGGGGTTCGCCAGGACCCGGTCCGCCAGCATCTTCGAGGCCCGGAGCTGGTCACGCCGGTGCACGATGACCACCTCCCTGCCGTACTTGGCCAGGTGCTCCGCTTCGGTCATGGCGCTGTCCCCACCCCCCACCACCACCAGCGTCTGGTTGCGGAAGGCGGGCAGGGCCCCGTCGCACACGGCGCAGGCGCTGACCCCCCCTCCCGACCGGGCCAGACGGGTCTCGGTCTCGATCCCGAGCCAGTTCGCCCGGGCCCCCGGGGCAAGGATGACGGTCTCAGCCAGGACCACCCCGGAATAGACGGTGGACAGCCTTCTGGGTTG
>JBFYZD010000344.1:0-3491 GCA_041309685.1 Gemmatimonadales bacterium
TCGAAGCTCCCCGGACGTTTCCCCCCACTCTCCCCGGAGCCCCGCCGAAAGAGCCCGGTTCCCCCACCGGGCCCGGTCCTCCTCCGCCAGGGCCAGAAGCTCGTCCACCCGGGGCCCGTGATCCTCGGCCAGGGTGGGGGCCTGGTCCATCGCCGGGAGATCCAGCAGCACGTCCTCCTGGTTCCAGAACCCCGTCAGGAAGGCGTGATGGCCTCCGGGCGCGTCCCACTCCAGGCGGGCCAGGACGTCCCCAAACCCGTAGGGGGAGGAGCCCCGGCCCAGCACGGGCGTGCCCAGGTCGTGGATGGCCCGCCCCGCGACCAGGAAGCCGGAGGACCCGCCCAGGGGACCTTCCAGCATCGCCCGGCCGGTGAGGAGGTCGGCCGCGACACTCCCGCGCACGCGGTCCCGGCGGGGGCTGCGGGCCTTCAGGTCCAGGATGTAGGATAGCCCTCCGTCGAAGCGGGCGGGGGCCCCGCCCAGGAAGAGGGAGGCTCCCCCCAGGGCCATGGGTTCGAAGCTCTCCACCAGCCCCGCCATGTGGAAGGGGGTGTAGAGGGGCGCCCCGTCCAGGAGGACCAGCTTCAGGTCCGCCGCGGAGCCTCTCATCAGGAGGATGTCGGAGGGATCGGCGGGATCGTTCCCGGGCAGGCCGCGGGCCACCTGGGCCAGCCCCCCCTCCACCATTCCGGTGCTGGCCTCCAGCGCCCTCATGGCGACCTCCCCCGCCTCCCGGGTGGGGGCGGGGTCGGAACGGGTGGGGGAAAGAACGGGATCTCCCCGCACGGTGATGGGGCGAAGGAGGATGGGCCGGGAGCGGAGCTCCACGTCCAGCGTCACCGTGCCCCCCGGCGGGACCTGGACCTCCACCGCCATCTCCTCGAACCCCACGTGCAGGGCCCGGAGCCGCCACCGTCCGGGCCTGAGCCCCACCGCCCGGTACTCCCCCCCCTCGCTCGCCGTGAGGGTGACCCGCTCTCCCTCCATCGACAGGTCCACCAGCGCGTTGGCGAGGGGGGAGAGGAGGTCTCCCTGCCGGCCCAGAATGCGTCCCCGGATCTCCCCGGCCTTTTCCTGGGCGGCGTGCCCCGGTCCCGCGAGTGCGGGATGGGGCCAGAGGCCGGAGGCCAGGGCCAGGGCCAGGACGCAGAAGAGGGCTCGGCGGCGCATGGGATGGGGACAGGGATCCATGGACCTTACCCCTGGGGTCGGGGGGCGTTCGAGGAGCCCCCCGTCCCGGAGGGCGCCCGCAGGACGATCTCTCCCGCCCCCTGCCGCACCACCACCCCCATGATCTCACGCTGAGCCCCCGCCTGCCGCAGCACCACGACGCCGTTCACCCCCACCACCGCCCGGGGGAGGTCCCGGGGGAGCTCCACCCGGACCGCGCCCGGTGGCGCCCAGGCTTCCAGCTTTCCCGCCTCGGTGCGGTACCGGGTGCCCGTGCCCGCGAAGATCCCCGCCTGGCCCTCCTCCGAAAGGAGGACGGTCACCTCGGTGCCGGGGGGGACTTCGTGGATCCAGAGCTCCACCCCCCCCGCCTCCGGGAGGAGGGTCGCCCCCGTCTCGAAGGGGAAGGGCTGGACTTCCGGGGCCGCGACGGCCCCTTCGGGTGCGCCGGGGGTTCCCTCCAGGACCGCCGGTGTTCCGGGGGCCCTGACGGCTCCCCATCCCCGGGCGATCCACTCCCTCACCGGGGAGCCCGGGACCGCGGCGGAGGCCCCGCCGGCCAGGAGGAGCACGATCCCCGCCGCCCGGGAGAGAGGCAGCCACCACCCCCGCCCTCCTCGGGGCTTCCGGTTCCCGGCGCGGCGTGCCTCGAGCCGGGCCCTTGCCTCCCGGGTGGGGGGCTCCGCATCGAGCAGGGTGAGGGCCCGGGCCGAACGCTCCAGCGCCCGCTTCAGCCCGTCCACCTCCGCCCCGCAAGCGGCGCAGGCCGCGAGGTGGGCGCGAATCTCCGCCTCCTCGCCGGTGGCCAGCTCTTCCTCCAGGAAGGCCAGGATCAGCCCGTCATCGGGATGTCTCATTCCTGAGTTCCTCGCTCTGTGCGGTCTCACCCTCCCCGAGCCCCTCCGAGAACCGGCGAAGGGCGCGGGCGAGCATGGTTCCCACCGAGCCGGGGGCGACCCCCACGGCATCGGCGATCTCCTTGTAGCTGAATCCTTCCTGGCGCAGGAGGAGCATCTCCTGGTCCCTCGGGCTCAGCTCCTCCAGGGCCAGCCTCACCTGCCGGGCCCTCTCCTGGCGCTCCATCTCCCGGTCGGGCCCCGGGACCGGGTCCGGGGGCGGGAGGGCGGACAGGAGCCGCCTGCGGGTCTCACGGGTGCGGGCGCGGTCCCGGACCAGGTTGGTGGCCACCCGGAAGAGCCACACCTTCAGCCCGGGTTCCTCCCCCTGCACCCCCCGGTCCAGGAGCCTGAAAAAGGCTTCCTGGGCCAGGTCGTCGGCCTGGTCCCGGTCCCCGGTCATCCGGTGGCAATACCGGAAGAGAGGGGGGTAGAGGCGATCGAAGAGGGCGTCGAAATCCACCTGGCCAGCGCCGTGGAGTACGTTTCGCCCCGGGCAGCCCCTCCCCGTTCCGAGGCTTCATGCCATCAGAACGATCCGGGACGGGGCCTTGTGACAGCGCCGGGGCCTGGGGGTCCGGAGGACCCTCTCATTGTACCCGTGAGGCGCAGGAAGGGGGAGGTGGCCGGGGGGAGGCGGCCTCCCGGACGGAAGGAAGCCCCGGGCACAGCATGCGCCCGAGGCCTTCCATCAAGCAGGCCCCCCAGAGGCCGGAAGGGGGGTGGGCCGAACCCTAGTCGGCGAACTTGATGTCGAAACAGACCCGCCAGGTGGGCATGTTCTCCGGGTCCGTGGAGCCCTCGTCCACCGGCTCGTAGTGGCCCACCCAGTCCGCCACCCCCCCGGAGAACTCCCGGCGGTAGTGGTCGAGCTGGTCGTTGGCGGTGAACTGGTCCAGCTCCTCGCCCATCAGCTCCACCACGAGGCTCTCGCCCGGGACCCCGTCGAACAGGACCTTGTTCAGCTTCTCCAGGCGGTTCCACCCCGGCTTGTCGGAGATGGCGTAGTAGCCCTCCTCGGGAAAGCGAAGCTCCTGGGTCTTGCCGGCGGACTCCACCTTGGACCTGAAGACGAACTCCCCGGTCTCCTTGTAGAACGGCTCCAGCTTGTCCAGGATCTGGATCCAACGGAGGACCACCTGAATGCGCCGACCTGCCTGCTCCGTCATGGTGCCCGGCTCCTTTGTCCTTATGTCCTTTGATCTGGGGGTGATGCTGCCGGAACAGTAGGCCGACGGCGGCCTTTTGTCCAGTTCCGGGAGTGCGGGCCGGGGCTCACCCCTCCTCCCCGACCACCGCGACCCACCGTCCGTCGGGGCTCACGGCGATGCGGGAGATCCCCCGGACCCCCGAGGGGCCCAGGTCGGCGACCTCCTCCCAGCGCTCCGAGATCCCCGGCCTCCACCGGAAGAGGCGGGATCCCCG
>JBFYZD010000345.1:0-8746 GCA_041309685.1 Gemmatimonadales bacterium
GGCCGGTGTCCGATTCCCTCCCCCGCAACCTCATGCTGCAGGCCGGTAGCTGGGAGCGTGGGTTCGCCGTGAATGCCCGGCGCCTCCTCGACGCCGCCGGTGGCGAGTCCACGGGTCGGGAGGCGTTCGCTGCCGGCCGGGCACGAGGGATTCTGATCGTCCCCCACGTCGAGCACATCACCATTCTCTTCAGTCGGGGTAGCCAGGAGGGGGTGCTCGGTTGGGTCCGGGGGACGTTCGGCCCATCCCCCGGCGACACTGGAATCGAGTATCGCGACCGTCGAGGGCTCTATGCGCTCTTCAACGTGCTGGGGTGGATCCTCGTAGCTACCGGGTTGGGGCCGGCCGTTCGTCGCCTGGTTCCAGACGACCCGGATCGTGGGAAGCCCACACGAACGGTGCTGCGCTCACCATGGTGGTGGATCGGGATGCTGGGCTCACCCTTCCTCGCCACCGGCCTGCTGGCCCTCGTTGCCAGGATCGGGTCGATCACCGACCTCGGCGGCATGCTCGTGGTCGGATCCGTGCTGGTCTGGTTTCTCGCCGCGGGAGCCGCCTGGCTGGCCTTCGGTTTCCGGCCCGGCCTTCCGAGCCCCCGCGCGGTCCTCCTCGGTGTCGGGCTTTTCGCTCTATTGTGGGTGGGGGTGGGCCTCCCGGCGGGGCAGCTCGTGCTGCGGTGGATCCTCATACCCGCCCGCCTCGCCCGGTGGCCCCTTGCAGCCGGGGCGCTGGTCCCCTGGTTCCTTGCCGCCGGCTATGCCCAGCAGCGAGCGGGTTTCTGGCAGCGGGTCGGCCTTGCTGCGGCCCAGGCTGTGACAGTGGTGGCTGCCCTCGTCGTTGCCGGCATGACGATCCCTGGCCTCTACATCGTCGTGCTCGCGATCCCCGTGCTTCCGCTCCTGCTGGCGGCAACGGCGACCTTCGGCGGTGTGGTGCGTGACCCCTGGGCGTTCGCCGTGGGAAACGCCCTCTTCGTCGGTTGGGCCCTCGTCTCGGCGTTCCCGCTAGCTGGGTGAGCCTCCCGAATCATCCCCCGCCCTATGGCACACCGGGACTTGTCCGCCAGCCATCGTGCACAGGTTTCGCCACGGCTTGGCCCTGACGTCAAGACCGACCCTGGCCGCCACTGAATCGGCTATTCCAGGAACAGCTGCCGGGCCAGGAGTCTCCCGCGGGCCGTCCGAAAAACCTCTTCGATGGCCTTCTCCTTCTCCTGGGTGGTGGCGTCTCGATACCTCCCCGGGAAGTTCACCAGCCAATCGGCATCCCAGAGGATCCTGAACTCGACCGTGGATACGATGTCGGGGTCGTGTGCCGTGTGATGATTCGCCACGATGCCGCAGACGTGCTCGGTCTTCTCCGTGGAGAAGGCGTGGCGAGCCAGGATCTCCCGGCAGATGGGCGGGCCCTCCATCTCCTGGTATTGGCCGGCGCTGGAGCCGTGGACCTCCCGGGCTCGGGGGATGCCGATGTCGTGAAGGAGAGCGGACGCAGCCACGACCTCCAGATCTCCACCCTCCTCTTCCCGAATGTCCATGGCATGCCGATAGACCTCCATGGTGTGGGCCACCATCCCGCGGGTCTCGGCGAACACGGCCTCCATCTTCGATCTCACGGCGGAGACCAACTCCGATTCTTCCGACTCTTCTCCCATGACCGACGCCAGGAGAAAGACGTGCATCGCCGTTCTCACCATCCCGTCGAGGTCTGCCCACTCTCCTGGCTGGCCTCGATCGCCACCCCTGGATCCTCCCAGGCCGATGGCCAGAGTGCCTCCGGCGATGGCCACGTTCATGTTGGAGGATCCGGAGTTGGAGAGGGATGGTTCGTATCCCAGGTGGCGAGAAATCTCCGTGGCCGACCTCACGAGTCGGGAGCTTTCGGCTCCGGGAATCTGGCCTCCGGGGGTCAGTTGGAAGGGCTCCATCTCGAAGCCGATGCCCGTCTCGGATGAGACGGATTCGAGGATGCTCCGGACCTGGTCCTGGATTGTATCGATGACGTGGGCATCCATGGAGCGGATGTCCAGGGAGAACCACCCGGATTCCGGCTTGTGGTTGAATACCCTTCCGCTTTCCAGGATGGAGATGTTCACGCGGGTTCGGGTGTCATCCTGCCTCGCCGCATCGGGAAGGGAGAGGATCCTGTCCACGGCCCGGCCGATGCCCTGATTGACGTTGGGGAGCCCCCCTGAGAGAGTGTGGCCGCCGGGGCCCGACGCCACCACCCGCCACCAGTGGATCCCGATGGCCCCGTAGGAGATGGAGTGACCGTCGCCCAGAACGTCCACAAAGCCCTCGGCCCGATCCCGGTACTCGGCGTAGAGGTCGTGCATGCCCACCAGACCCGTCTCCTCCTGGGCTACGGCGGCGAAGACCAGGGTGAGACGGGGTTTCAGCCCGGATCGGACCAGCGCCTCGGCCGCAGCCAGGAGAGCCGCCGAGGTGAGGGAGGTGTTGGTGCCGGGGCCCACGACCCGGTTCCCCTCGATCCGTGGCCCCGACGCCGCCGCCCGCTGGTGCTCGGCTACGGTGGCCAGATCGTCCAGAGTGGAGACGAAGACCAACACCCGGTCCGACGTTCCGGGGATGACACCGATGGCGTTGGGACTGGAGGTGACCCGGACCTCCTGGAGGCCCACCTCTCGCATGCGGCGAGCCACGGCGGCGGCCCGCTCGTGCTCCTGGCCGGAGGGCGAGATGATTCCCCCGATCTCCTGGAGGAACCTGGCCGTTTCCTCCCGATGGCTCTCGATCTGGCGAAGGCCGGCCTGGATTTCCGGTCGTGCAAGGGCCCGGGCGAGCTCCGAATCCTGTGCGGCTACCCCTGGAGAGGTCAGGGGAAGGAAAGAGCCCGCGAGAAGAAGGGGCACGGCCGCACCGGACAGGCGTGCCGGAAGAATGCCTGGGAAGATGTGCATGGCTCCGACAGATCCTCGAGTCTCGTTCAAGTCATGGACCATCGCCTCAACCTAGCCATGGGAGCCCGTTCTCAGCCACCGGGGGGCCTTGCAGAAACCCACCGATGTCACCGGAGGGCTGGCCTCCGGGGCTTCCGCTCGGAGTCTTCCGGTCCGGGGCTCCTGTCCCAGTGCCAGTAAGGGGTTTGGCCCCTCGAAGGCTCGTGATCCCCGGGTACGGGAAGGTGGACCCGAGGGCAGGCGGGCCGCCAACCGAGGAAGGTAGATTCCGGCAGGAATCTTGCTTCCGGTTGGGTGAGGTGTCAGGATGCCAGGCAGCAGACCGAACCGAGGACCAGACCGTATGCCAGATCATCCGGATCCCGACGAATACCAGCCTTTCCGCATGGATCGACGGGGATTCCTGAAATGGGGGGCCGTGGCCGGCGGCTCCGCCTTGGGGGGGGCCAGGATGGGCCTCGCCCTCCCGGATGGCCCCCGCCTGCCCTGGGACATCGAAGAGCCCGGCGAGGCGGCTCCTGGTCCGACGCCCCTCACCGGCGGGGAGTGGATCCCAGCACCCTGCTGGCACAACTGCGGGGGCCAGCGATGCCTTCTTCTGGCGTACGTAGTGGATGGTCAGGTCCTGGCGGTCAAGACCGACGACACCCACCCCGACACGCCCCACTCTCCCCAGATGCGTGCCTGCGCCCGAGGCCGGGCCCAGCAAGGCCAGGTCTTTGGCCCGGGTAGGCTCCGGTATCCCATGAAACGCCGGAACTGGGAGCCGGGGGGCGGAAGGCGGCAACTTCGGGGCGTGGACGAGTGGGAGCGCATCTCCTGGGACGAGGCCCTGGACCTGACGGCGGCGGAGCTGGAGCGCATTCTGGCGGAGCACGGGAACGAGGCCATCCTGGAGCTGGGGAGCACCCTCGGGAACCTGTTCAGCGGACTGGGAGGGGCCGTCACCAACTGGGGCTCTACCTCCTGGGGCACCTGGCTGGACACGGGCCCCCGGATCGGGCTGGGCGACGGCTTGAGCCGGACCAGCCACAACGACCGGCTGGATCTGCAGAACGCCGAGCTCATCGTCCTCTGGGGCGGCAACCCCGCTTGGACGGCCCAGGGCAACGCCATGTACTACTACCTCCAGGCCAAGCGGGCTGGTGCGGAGTTCATCTTCATCGATCCCTACTACAACGATTCCGCCATGGTCCTGGCCGACGAATGGGTTCCGGTTCGGCCAGGCACGGACCACGCCCTGGCCCTGGGCATGGCTTACGCCCTCCTAGACGAGGACGATCCGGCGACGAACCCTCTCATCGACTGGGACTTCCTGAACCGCTGCACCATAGGCTTCGACCGGGAGCACCTGCCCCCTGGCGCCCGCCCGGAGGACAACGTCCGGTACTACGTCATGGGCCGCAGGGACGGGGTCCCGAAAACCCCGGAGTGGGCCGCCCGGATCTCGGGGGTGAGCGCGCCGCGGATCCGCAGGCTGGCCCGGCGAATCGCCCGTGCCCGGCGGGCCGCCCTCCTTACGGCCTGGGCACCGGCCCGGACCCACAACACCGACTCATGGCCCCAGATGTTCCTCACCCTCGGGTGCATGACCGGCCACATCGGCGAACCCGGGCGAATGACCGGAGTGAGCTGCTGGGAACGGACGGCCGACGGTGGGCCTTTTCTCATCGGGGCCGGAAGCTCGGGCGCCCCGGCCAGATTACGGGCCCCCAGAAGGACCAACGCCCGGATCAACAACAGCGAGATCTGGCGGGCCGTGCTGGAGGGGGAGTACACGGCCGGTGAGGGGGAACGTCGGACGGTGGACCTGCGGGCCATCGTTCACGACGGCGCCTCGGCCCTGAACCAGACGTCGGGCCTGATGAAAGGGATCGAGGCTCACCGGAAGGTGGACTTCGTCCTCACCCTGAACTTCGTCTACAACACCAATGCCCGCTATTCGGACATCGTTCTCCCGGTCACCACCCAGTGGGAAAGGCACAGCTATTTCAAGGGGAACCGGGACCATCTCATCTGGGCCCGAAAGGTGGTGGAGCCCCAGTACGAAGCCCGGGACGACAGCTGGATCGCTGCGGAGCTGGGCCGGCGGCTTGGCCTCGATCCGGCAGACATGCTTCCCCTTTCCCCGGAACAGGAGGAATTCAATCGGCTGGCGGGAGCCTGGGTGGTGAGCCCTGACGGTATGGACCGGGAGAACCTGGTGGCCATCACCGCCGACGACATCCGGGAGATGGGCGTGCAGGGCCGACCCCAGGAGGGACGGATCTCCCTGTCGGAGTTCCGAAAAAAGGGGATCTACGTGGTGCCCCGGCGTCCCGATGACAACCTGGCCCACGTCGCCTTCGCCGATTTTCGGGCGGACCCTGAGGCCCACCCCCTGTCCACGGCGAGCGGCCGCTTCGAGCTCCACTGCCAGGACATCGCTGACCACGTCCGGTCCGTGGGCTTCACCCGCATCGATCCCATCCCCGTCTATCGGCCTTCCGCCGAAGGGTACGAGGACACCTTCCATGACTTCGAAAAGGGCATCAAAGGGCCCTACCCCCTGCAGCTGATCACCCTCCACTACCGGCGCCGGACCCACTCGGTCTTCGACAACGTGGCTTGGCTTCGGGAAGCGTTTCCCCAGGAGTTCATCATGAATCCGGTGGACGCGGAGGCCCGTGGACTGTCCACGGGAGACACGGTTCAGGTGCAGAGCCGGCATGGAACCGTGCTTCGTCCCCTCTTCGTCACCGAACGCATCATGCCCGGCGTGGTGGCTCTGGGAGAAGGGGCCTGGGCGGATGTGGACCCACGGACCGGGGTGGACCGGGCCGGAGCCACGAACGTCCTCAACGGTGACCGCCCCACGGGACAGGGACATCAGGGTTGGAACACGTGCGTGGTGGAGGTGAGTGCGCACCGTGCTTCGGATCCCCTGGAGGCTGATTGGCGACAGCCCCCCCGCGTGCCGAAAGGAGCCGAATGACCGTGGCCGCTCCCCTTGGCTTCCACCTGGATGCGTCGGCTTGTATCGGGTGCCGGACCTGCGTCATCGCCTGCAAGTCCAAGAACGGGCTCCCGGCGGGCCGAAACTATCGCAGAGTGGTGGAATACGGGGGCGGAAGCTGGATTCCCGACCCGGAGGACCCCACTCTCCTGGCTCCTTCCGGCCTCTTCGCCTATTGCCTCTCCATCGCCTGCATGCACTGCCAGGATCCGGCCTGCGTGGCCGCTTGCCCCACCGAGGCCATCCGGCAGCGCCCCGACGGAATCGTCCTTATCGACTCGGCCCGCTGTGCCGGGTGCCGGTACTGCGAGTGGGCTTGCCCCTACGGAGCTCTGTCCTTCGACTCCTCGACGGGACGCATGACCAAGTGCGACCTGTGCGTCGACCTCGTGGACGCCGGGGAAGAGCCCTGGTGCGTGGCCTCCTGCGTGACACGAGCTTTGAAGGTGGGTCCCGTCGACGACCTCCGTGCCGAACACGGCAGCCTGGATGCCCTGGCTCCCCTCCCGGACGGAGCTCAGACCCGCCCCCGTCTGGTCATCACCCCCCACCGCCACGGACAACCCGCAGGTCAGGGCACCGGCCGCTCCTCCAACCCGGAGCGGGAGCTCCGATGAACGTTTTTCACGAATGGCCGCTGGTCCTTTTCACTCTGACCGTTCAGCTGGCCGTGGGGCTTCATCTCGCCCTTCTCTCGACGAAGAACCTGCTTTGCGCCGGGCACCCGGCGGAAGGCCCCGGCCCCGGGGCCCGGGACCCCTACCTGTGGGTGGGCGTTCTCATGGCAGGGGCTCTGGCCGTTTCCCTCCTTCACCTGGGCGCCCCTCTGAGCGCCGTGCATAGTCTGTCCAACCTGGAGGACTCCTGGTTGAGCCGGGAAATCCTCGTCCTACTGGTGTTTTTGGGGCTCTGGGCTTCCGGCTACTGGTTCGGAAGGCGTCCAGGGGCGCCGCTGTGGATGGCCAGTAGCCTCCCATGGGTCACGGCTCTGGCGGGAATCGGGCTGATCGGGGTCATGGCCAGGATCTAGATGATTCCTGCCCGCCCCCTCTGGGACCACTGGCTGACGGCAGCCAGCTTCCTTCTGACCACCCTTTCCCTTGGAGCCGCCGCTGGAGCCGCCTATCTGGAGCATCTACGCGGGTCGGAAGCTGAGCCCGCGGAAGCATCCCGACGGACCTGGCCTGCTCTCCTGGCCACCGGAGTGGTCACGTCCCTGGCGCAGGCGGTGGCCACCCTGGAACACCCCGTGACCGTTCACATCATGGACTCGGGGGAATGGACGTCTTTGGCCGGCCTTCGTCTCCTCCTTCTCCTGACTGGCGCCGCTCTTCTGTTGATGGCGCTGGCCCGGTCCTGGGCCCCCGGGGGCCTCTCTCCCCGCCGGCCAAAGCACAAGGCATGGGCGGCGGGTGCCCTGGTCCTCCTGGCTGTTTCGGAGGTGGTAGGCCGGGTCCTGTTCTACGCCGTGGGGCCCACCAACCCGTTCTGAGCACGGATCCGCGACCCGGCCCGTGCCGGGGAGAAGAGGGCGCCGCTCCCCTCTCCACCAAGGAGTAAGCGTCCGCTCTTCCCAGGGGGGAAGGTGGTGGGCGGCCAGCTGATCGTGCCGTCCGATGGGATGGGCCGGGATGGGGAGAGGTCGGCGGACAAGACTTCCATGTGCGGCGAGACTGGCGTGTAGTGCCGACGCGTTTTCCCGGTGGCGCCGCTCCTGATCTCACGCGCCCTTCACGTTTTCCCCTTTCAGGATTTGGGGGACGGGAGTCCTTGCTCCAGCCGAGTTGATGGGAGGCGAGAGCTGCGGAGTGGGCTGGGGGGAACGGGTCAGGGAGGGGACCGACTGAGGTGGTAGTGGTCGGGGAGCAGCTCGTCCAGGCGGTTGGGGTCCCAGCCCTCGGCGAGACGCTGGAGGACGTCGGTGAGGTAGGGCAGGGGCGGGACCCCGTGCTGGGCCTCGGTACGCAGCAGGCTGTAGAGCGTGGCTGTACGCTGGGCGGCCGGGTGGGAGCCGGCGAAGAGGAAGTTCTTGCGCCCGAGAGCGATGTCGCGGAGCTGGCGTTCGACTCCGTTGTTGTCCAGGCCGAGGCGGCCGTCTTCGAGGAAGCGCGTGAGGGCTGTCCACTGGTTGAGGATGTAGCCGCAGGCCTTGGCGAACTCACTGGCCGGAGGCTCGGAGGCCAGGGTCGCAACCAGCCAGCCATGCAGGGTGTCGAGAGCACGCCGGGAGCGCTCGCCGCGTAACCGGACCCGCTCGGGGGGCGAGAGGTCTTTCAGATCGGCGAGATGCTCGATGCGGTAGAGACGCCCGATGAGCTTGATCGGGTAGGCCACCCGGCAGTCGGTGTCCTGAAGGGCGACGAACCGGCGGCGGGCGTGGGCCCAGCACCCGACCTCCACGGCCGAGGCCACCTGTCCGTTGAAGAGCCGGTCGAAGACGCTGGAGGCATCGGCCTGGACGTACCCCTGACGGCCCGCCAGGAACTCCCAGGGACCGCTGGCTCCCTCTCCGGTGGGCGTGTAACGGAACACGACGTCCTTACCGTCTCCCACGTAGCCCCAGATGGTACCCCGCTGGATGTTCTCGGCGCTGGAGGGATCCAGCACCCGCAGGCCCGTGGCGTCGGTGCCCACGACGTAGGCGTTGGTGAGGATGCGGGAGGCAATGCGATCGACCAGGGGCTCCACCCGCTCAGCCACCCCCGCTACCCAGTAGTGTCCGGTCATAAGTCGAAGAACGACAACTGGTTGTGAATATCGAGACTTTCGGGAGTGTAGGCGGCCTTGGAAAGGGCTTGTGCGAGAGGGGCTTTCTCGAAGAGCGTGAGGCT
>JBFYZD010000346.1:0-11901 GCA_041309685.1 Gemmatimonadales bacterium
GTCTGGTTCGCGGCAAGAAAGGTCACTTCCGGTACACCGCGGGTTGAACGTACTGGAGGTCATGGGCCAATCCGTTCAGGCTCTCGGAGTGGCCCACCATCAGATGGCCTCCCGGAGGGAGGAGTTGGGTGAACCGCTGGACCAGGCGTTCCCTCGTGGCCCGGTCGAAATAGATCATGACATTCCGGCACAGGATCACATCGAAGGGCCCCTTCATGGGCCACGGGCCCACGAGGTTCAGGGGGGCGAGCTTCACCATGTCCCTCACCTCTTCCTGCACACGATACCGGACCGTTCCGGAGGCGCTGCCGTGGACCGGCTGAAAGAAGCGGGCACGGAGCTTGGCCGGAAGCCCTTCCGTCTGTTGCTCGTCGAAGACACCCTTCCGGGCGCGGGCCAGCATCTCCTGGCTGAGGTCCGTGGCCAGAATTCGGACGTCCCGCCTCGGAAGATCCTGGAAGACCTGCCGGAGCAGGATGGCCACGGAGTAGGGCTCCTCTCCGGAGGAGCAGCCGGCGCTCCAGATGCGAAGCGGCTTGCGGGGGTTGGCGAAATGGGGGAGAACCGTGTCCCGCAGGTATTCGAAGTGGGGGAGCTCCCGGAAGAAGCTGGTCTTGTTGGTAGTGAGGGCATCCACCATCCGGGCGAGCTCCTCCCTTCCCTCCTGGCTCTCCACGAAGTCCACATACTCCCCGTAGGTGTCCCACCCGGTGGCCTTCAGGCGTTTTCCGATGCGGGCCCGTACGAGCTCCCGCTTCCCATCGGTGAGGTTCACCCCCGAGATCTCGTACATGAGGGCGCTGATCCGGTCGAAGACGCCGTCCAAACCATCCTGACGAAGGGACGCCGTGCCGGTAGGCCCGGCAACCGGATCCTGGGTCATGGAGACTCCCCGGGAGGCCAAAGCACGCTCCAACGCTCCGGAGGGATCAGGCTGCCATCTCGGCCATGTCCGCCGAAGGGAAGACCTGGCCGATGTCCAGAAGGAGGGTGACCCTCCCCTCCGACTTGCCGATCCCAAGGATGTAGTCGGTGTTGATCTCGGTCCCGAGGGTGGGCGCGTCCACGATGTCCTGGCTCGGGATGTTCGACACCTCCGAGACCTTGTCCACCATGATTCCAAGCTGGGCGCCGCCCGTCTGCACCACGATGATGCAGGTTTCCTCGGTGGCATCGATGGCTTCCATGTCGAACTTCAGGCGGAGGTCCACCACGGGAATCACCTTCCCCCTGAGGTTGATGACCCCCTTCACGTAGTAAGGCGTCTGGGGGACGGGGGTGACGGGGAGGAGCCCGATGATCTCCCGGACGGAGAGGATCTCGATTCCGTACTCCTCCCGGCCCAGGAAGAAGGTCAGGTACTTCCCGCCTCTTTCGGCGGAGCCCTTGGCCTGTTGGGTTTCCAAGGCTGTGCTGCTCATGTGGACCCCTCCTCTGGCTATCTCCAACGGGGACTCGTCAGCGGACTCCCCGTGCCCGGATCGGGGGCAGAACACGGGGAAGCTGCTCTTACGCTCCAAGTATCGGCGCGAAGGGGGAGGTACTTTACCCCTGAGTGGACCGGATGGGGCGGTCTTGCGGAGCACCTGCCGGCTGGACCGGGGGGAACGGCCGAGGGTCAGGGCCCGTCCAGGACCTCCCGGATCTTCGCCGCCAGGCCGTGGATGGAAGAGGGTTTGTGGAGGAACGCAATGCCCTCGTCCAGCACGCCGTGGTGCGACACCACGTCGTCGCTGTACCCCGACATGAAGAGGACCCTGGTGCCGGGGAACCGGGCCCGGACTTCATCGGCCAGGGCCCTTCCGTTCATTCCGGGCAGCACCACGTCGGTGAGAAGAAGGTGCAGCGCACCCGTGTGCCCGGAGAGGGTGGCCAGGCACTCCTCGGCGCTTTCCGCCGCCAGGACCGAGTACCCCATGCGTTCCAGGGAACGGACCGTCATCGTCCGCACCATCCTCTCGTCCTCCACGACCATGATGGCCTCGGTACCCCCGGGACTCTCCCTCCTCTCCCTGGGAGGGACCGGGAGGGGTACGTCGGCCCCCGCCACGGGGAAGTAGCAGCGGAAGCTGGCTCCCCGGCCCGGCTCGCTGTCCACCCAGATTCCGCCCCCGTGCTGTTTCACGATTCCGTACACCGTGGCCAGCCCCAGGCCGGTTCCCCTTCCGACCTCCTTGGTGGTGAAGAACGGCTCGAACACCTTCTCCCGGGTGAGGGCGTCCATGCCCATACCAGTGTCCCGGACCACCATCAGGATGTAGCTGCCCGGCTCCAATCCCGGGTAGAAGGCGGACTCCGCCGCCCCCACCTCGACCAGGGAGGTTTGAATGGTCAGGGTGCCCCCGTCGGGCATGGCGTCCTGGGCGTTCACCGCCAGGTTCATCACCACCTGCTCGAGCTGGCCCACGTCCGCCCTGATCGTGGGGAGGTCGGGGGGGAGATCGAGGTCGATGCGGATGTCCTCCCGGATGGTGCGCCGGAGGAGCTTTTCGAAGTTCCTGACAACCGGCCCCAGGTGAACGGAACGGAACTCCAGCGTCTGCTTTCGGCTGAAGGCCAGGAGCTGCCGGACCAGCTCCCGGGCCCGCAGGCCGGCCTGGAGGATCTGCTCGACGGACTCCCTGCGCTCGTCGTTGGGCGCAAAGTCGTCGAAGAGCATCTCGCTGTAGCCGAGAACGGGAGAAAGCAGGTTGTTCAGGTCGTGGGCTACCCCTCCGGAAAGGCGTCCGATGGCATCGATCTTCTGGGCCAGGTTCAACTGGGCCTCCATCCTCTTCTGCTCCGTCACGTCCCGAAGGGTGCCGAGAACCGCCTTCTGGGTGCCGAACTCGATTGCGGTTGTGGACGCCTCCACATGGACCCTGCGTCCCTCCCGATGCAGGACCACGAACTCGTAGATCCCCGGAACCTCCTCACCCCGGGCACGCTTCTCCTGCCTGGCCCTCACCAGAGGGATGCTCTCGGGGGCGAGGAGGCTCCAGAAGTCGAAGTCGGGGCCCGTCGCCTCCTCACGGGACACGCCCGTGAGCTCGCAGAACCGGTGGTTTACCAGATCGAACCGTTTGCCCACCACGATGTAGACGGCATCGTTCGACTGCTCGATGACGCTCCGGAATCGTTCCTCGGATGCCCGCAGCGCCTCCTCGGATCGCTTGCGCTCGGTGATGTCCAGGGCGGTGAAGGCGATGCCCTTCGACCAGTCGTCCGGATCGATGGGGGTGGAGCTCATGAGCACCTGAAGGATGTGACCATCCCGGTGTTGCCAGCGGGTCTCCACGGTTCCCGAGCCGTGCTCCCGGATCTGCCGATACTTCTCCGTTCCCACGTACTCGTAGTCGTCCTGGGTGGGATAAAGGACCCGGGCGTTCTGGCCGATGAGGGTCTCCCGGTCCCATCCCACCATCTCGCACACCACCTCGTTCACCTCCAGGAGGACCCGGTCCCGCACCAGCCCGATGCCGGTGGGGGCCATCCGGACGATGCTCCGGAGGGTCGCCTCGCTTTCGAGGAGGGTCTTCTCGGCCCGCACCCTGTCCGTGATGTCCTGGATGACCCCTCGCACCCGCCCTGCAGCCGCGTCATACCGGGCAAGGGAGTGGACCGTCCGGGTCTCCTCGGTGCTCGCGGAGCGGATCTCGAAGACCACGTCGTAGGGCTCGCCCCTCTCCACCAGGGCGGTGAGGGCCCTGTCCAGGATCGGCCGGTAGCGGGGAAGGGGGACTTCCTGGATTCCCGCGAGGGAGATCTGCTCCCCGGTGAGGCCGTAGATCCGGCGAGCCTCCTGGGTGCCCGTGACGGCCCCGCTGCGGAGGTCGATCTCCCAGCTTCCCACCTGCGCGATGGACTGGGCCTGAAGGAGCTCGGCGTGGCTCTCCCGGAGGGCCTCCTGCACCGCCATCCGGTCGGTGATATCCACCAGGGCGCCCACGATGGCGACGGTCTTCCCCTCTTCCGCCACCGGGGTCTCCCTCACCTCCACCCAGACGTTGCCCCCGTCCTTGCGCCTGAGCTCGAGCTCGTAGGGGGGCTGGCTCCGGCCGCTGGAGATCGCCCGCTCGGTGGCCTTCAACCCATCCCGATTGCGAGGATGGTCGGTGGTGAGATCGGTCCACCTTACCAGCGCTTCCTCCGGTGTGAACCCCAGGAGGGTTTCGATCTGGGGGCTGATGTACGTCAGGAGGTGGTCGGGCGTGTGGGCGTAGAAGACGTTCGTGCTGTGCTCGATGATGTTCCGGAGGCGTTCCTCGCTCTCCCGGAGGGCCTCCTCGGCCCGCTTCGATTCCGTGAGGTCCACCAGGACGCCCCGGAGCCCCGCGAACTCCCCCCCGACCCGGATCGGGGCTGCGTGAAAGAGGACCGGGAAGGCGGAGCCATCCCGCCGGAGGGCCCGGTATTCCGTCGCCCCCGGGTCCTCCCCGGCAATGCGGGTACGGAAGGTGGCCGCAGCCCTTTCCCGATCCTCGGGAACCAGCATGTCCAGGCTGAACAGCCCCTTTCCCAGCTCCTCCTGAGAATACCCGAAGAGATCCAACGCCCGGCGGTTGGCGTAGGCGATGTTCAGGCGCTGATCCGTCTCGAACACGGCCTCCGGAAGGAGCTCGGCCAGATCCCGGAATCGTTGCTCGGTCTCCCTCAGGATCCGGTCCCTTTCCCTTCGCTCGCCGATGTTCCGGATGACGGAGACCACGCCGGTGGCATTTCCCCCCTCATCGGTCTGGAGGTTGGCGGTGATCTCCACGGGCACCCTCACCCCGTCCTTCCTGAGGCGCACGGTCTCGAACCCCCGGAGGGGCCCCCCCTCCTTCAGCCTCCCGAACACCCGCCCCTGATCGTCAAGGAGGTCCGGTGGGCAGAGACGGGAGATGGGGGAGCCCACCATCTCCTCCGCCGCATACCCGAACAGGCGCTCCGCGCCAGGGTTGAAGACCGTGACCCTTCCCTCCAGGTCCGTGGCCAGGACGGCATCGCTGGTGGCGGCCAGAACGGAGGCCAGGTCTTCGAGGAGGGCGATGCGGCGTCCTTCGGCCTCCTCCCGCCGCCCGCGGAGGTGGGGCAGGATCAGCCCGAGGGCCAGGAATCCCACCAAATAGGTGAGGCGCGTGAAGATCTCGTGGGGAGGCACGTCCAGGATCAGCAGATCCCGGAAGGAGCTTGGTTGGAAGAAGAGGGCATCCAGGAGGGCATCCAGCACCCATGCGGCCACGCCGAACAGCAGGGAGAGAGCCAGGATGCGAAGGTTCGGCTTCATCCGGCGCTCCCGGGTGATTGGGGGGTCGAAGGCTCGCTCTCCTCGGTCCTCAACCCGGCTCGGCCGCTGCCAGGCCCGGGACCGGGGTCCCACGCGGTCTCATTCTCCGGAAGTCGCAGGCTTTTCGCAACTCCCCGCGGAGCCTGCGCGCCGGGGCCGGAGGCCTCCCCCCGGCCCTGGAAAGACGGGAAGGTCCCGGCGCGGGGGACGCGCCCGGACCCCTACAGCCCCTTCTGGTCTCATGCCCGCGTGACCACGAACTCCCCGTAGTCGTCTCCGGACTCGATCCCCTTCACCTGTGCACAGGTGAAGGTCCTCATCCCGTCCGGGTAGGGCTTTCCGTACGCCAGGTCCATGAAGGCCGCCGAGACACCCCGGACCATGTACCCGGTGTGAACGGGCGTCTTCCCGTACTCCACCACGTCGGACTCGTAGTAGTCGTAGGCGCGGACCACCATCTTCTCGCCCGGGACCAGCTCCACGATCTCGGACTTCGCCCACCCCCAGGCGGTGAACACGGCGAAGGCGCCGTGGAGCACGTCCTCGGGGGCGTTCTCGATCATGGGGGCCACCACGGCCTTCCACTCCTCGGAGGTGATGATCCCGTATCCGGTGTGATACCCGCACTCGTGGGCGGCATTCACCAGGAGGGTGGCGGCGGCCTCGTAGAGATCGGCCGGCACCGAGTTGGTGATCTTGTCGGCGAAGCCGTTCCAGAAGCTCGCCGGGAGCTGGTTGATGTAGACGCCGAAGGCGGGGATGAGCCCGTTCTGGTCTCCCAGGACGGACACCTTGGACATGTCTTCGATGATCTTCTTCCTGTCGATCGCCATTGCTCTATCCTCCCTTACAGCCGGACGGCGCGGAAGACGGATTTCGCCGCCCCGGCCACGATGCTCTGCTCTTCGGAGACCTGGAACGTGCCGATGGGCAGGTCCAGGACGGCGGCGAAGACCCCCGCGACGAATCCCTGGGTGACGAAGTTCACCGGTTTCTCCCGCTCTCCCCACTTCTTCTTCCACCCCTCGTCCACGTGGGAGCTGAGGAGCTCCACGGTTCCGGCCACCGGGCCCAGGCTCACGACCTTCAGGAGCCCCATTCCGATCGCGGAGAAGTAGTCCTCCGCGATGGCGATGCGCTCCGCGACCTTGGTGATTCCGTGCCGGGCGAAGTAGCTCTTCAGAATCGGGGCGAAGCTCTCCTCGGCGGTGTTGGCCAGGAGCTTCTTCCCGTCCACGAGCTCGGCATCGTCGGCCAGCTGGCAGTAGAGGGTGGTGAAGTGATGACAGTGGAGAACGGTTACGTTCCCGTTCATGTAGTGGCGGGAACGAACGGGATCAAAGGTGTGATCGAGCTCCAGCTCGGTCCTGGTGATGACTGCCATGATGCCTCCTGGTATGAGCTAGAAACTCGGAACGTTCGCGTCGCCCAGGATCTCCTTGCAGAGAGCCTTGGCCTTCTCCAACTGGTCGGGGGTGTCCGGCGCCGCCCCGGCCTTGTTGGAGGCCATGCCGAACTTCATGGCCAGACGCATCTGGGCGGCCAGGCCCCCCTTCTGCTTGGCGTAGTCGAAGTACTTCTCAAGGCGTTGTCCCATGCTATTCCTCCCTTACGACGAGAACCCCCGGATGTGGGACCCGATGAAGTCCAACTCCGCTTCGGGGCTTGAAAAGACGATGATCTGGAAGGTGGGCGCTCCTTCGACTCCCCGGATGAGGAAGCGCCGGTCCAGGATGATGCGGTAGAAGGGGCGGGCGAACTCGGGGAAGTAGTCCAGGCGGCCGAGCTTCCCCAGATGGCGGACGAGGGGCTCGGTAGAGTCGCCGTCCAACCGCACCTCGAGGATGCGGGATCCGTCGATGCAATCTTCGACCTTCCTGGACTCGATCACCCTCATGGGCCGGGGGCCCTCCTCTTGGGGGACAGGGTACCGGTCGGGAGTCGGAGCGGCGGAAAGCGTCAGGGCCCTACATGGCCCCCGCGATCCCGGCAGGACAACTCCTTCCACGGACCCCAGTATCGGCCGGAACGGGGGCGGGCTTTAACTGCCCATGGCCGGAATCGCGGGCGGTGGCGGATCGGGGGGAAAGGGAAGAGCCCGAGCGCCGACTGTGCGCCCGGACCCCTTCCCAACGGTACCCGCCGAAGTCGGCGAGCCGCTAGAACTCGCCCAGCACGGCGTCGCCCTCGTCGTCGTCGAAGGGGATGAGGTGGCTGACGCGGCTGCCCTTTCCGTTGGGCTTCTTGCCTGCCCCGGCTCCCACCGCCACCGCCTTCCTCGCAGGCCGCCGAGCCTGGCGGCTCATGCGGCCCGGACCCGCCCCTGCCGTCTGGGAGATGGAATAGGCCGCCACCAGATGCCTCAGCTCCTCGGCCTGGGCGGTCAGCTCCTCGCTCGCGCTGGAGCTCTCCTCGGCGTTGGCCGCCGTCTGCTGCGTCACCTGGTTCATCTGCTCCACGGCGGTGTTGATCTGCTCCACCCCCTGGCTCTGCTGCTCCGCCCCGGCGGCGATCTCGTCCATCACCTCGCTCACCTGCACCACCTGCTTCTGGATCTCCTGGAGCGCCCCCATCACCTCCACGTTCAGCTCCACCCCGCCCTCGGCGTTCTTCACGCTCCCCTCGATGAGCTGCGCCGTGGTCTTGGCCGCTTCGGCGCTCCGCATGGCCAGGTTGCGCACCTCCTCGGCCACCACCGCGAAGCCCTTGCCCGCGTCCCCGGCCCGGGCCGCCTCCACGGCGGCGTTCAACGCCAGCAGGTTGGTCTGGAAGGCGATCTCGTCGATGGTCTTGACGATCTTGGCGGTCTCGTCCGAACTGGCGGCGATCTTCTCCATGGCCTCCGACAGCCGCTGCATGGAGGCCACTCCCGCGGCGGTCCCGGAGCGGGCGCCGTCGCTGAGCGCCTTGGCCTCCCGTGCGTTTGCGGAGGACTGCCCGGCCATGGAGCTGAGCTCCTGGAGGCTGGAGGCCACCTCTTCGAGGGTGCTGGCCTGCTCGCTGGTGCCCTGGGCCAGCGACTGGGATCCGGAGCTGATCTGCTCGGCGGCGCTGGCCACCTGATCGGCGCTGACGGCCACCTGCCCGAACCCCTGGTCCATGCGCTCGACAAGGGCGTTGATGTTGGATTTCATCTGGCCGTAGGCTCCCGGCCAGTCGCCGTCCATCCGGGCCGTGAGATCCCCGGCGGCGGCCTTCTGGAGGACCGCGAAGCCGGTGTTGTTGGGCTTGATCAGGGCTTCCAGCGCCTCGTTGAACCCCACCATGACCTCCTCCCAGGCACCGTGGAAGACGGAGGCGTCGGCCCGGACGTCCAGCTTCCCTATCCGGAGCCCATCGGCGATCTTGGCCGTCTCCAACATCAGGTTCTGGGTGACCCCTACCAACCTGTTCAGATCCCGCTTGATGGCGTCGAAATCCCCCTGGTATTCCTGGGTGATGGCGTCGGGGATCTGCCCCTTGGAGATCCGGTCCACGTAGTCCGAGGTCACCTGGATGGGCTGGGCGTAGGCGTCGAGGACGGCGTTCACGGCCCCGATGAGGTCGGCGTACACCCCCTGGAAGGCCGAAACGTCTCCCCGCCGGGCCAGGTCGCCCCTCTCGACGGCACCGGCCAGGGAGGAGATCTCCTGCACCATGCCCTGGAAGGCGCCCTTCATTTCCTGGAAGGAGGCGGCGAGGGTACCGATCTCGTCATTCCGGTCCAGGGCGAGCTCCCGGTCCAGGTCCCCCCGGGCGATGGCCTGGGCGCTCTCCGCGATCTGGATGATGGGGGCGGAGAGGTTGTTCCCGGCAAACCGCCCGATCCCCACGGCCAGGGCGAGGCTGAGCAGGGTCCCTAGGGCCAGGAGGAGGGTGGCGGTCTTCACGGTTCCCTCGGAGGCGCTCCAGGCGCTCTGCATGGATTGATTGGCCTGTTCCTCCAATGTCCCGAGCTGGCCCAGGAGGGTGGTGCCGAGTTGGGCCACCTCCTGTTCCAGGGCGATCTTGCCCCGGTCGGCCGCCTCCACCGACGCCCAGATCTGGTCGTAGCGCTCCGATCCCAGCTCGGCGTTCTCCAGAGCCGAGACCATGAGTGCGCTTTCCTGTGCCTTCCCCTTGAACTCCTCCATCTTCGGGAGGAACTCCTCCCTGTAGAACCGGTCCGCTTGCTGGACGCCGGCGTGGACCTCGTCCCCTTCTCCGGCGCCGGCCGCGGGGCCGTCTCCCTGGGAGGTCTCACCCATGGCCTTTTCCATGGCCGAATGGAAGGCCCCGGCATTCGCCTCGTGGGCGGCCCATCCGGCATCGATGCTGGCCTGGGTGGAGCCCTGTACGATCTCGCCGATGAGCGCCACGTCGGAGGACAGGGCCGCCTTCATCTCCGTGGCCCCGTCCTTCAAGGGCGATGCCTTGCGGATGTCCTGGATGGCCGAGTTCAGGCTCCGGACGTTGAGGAAGCCCACGACCCCCATGACCGCCACCAGGGCGGCCACTCCCAGGAAGGTCCCCATGAGCCTGCCGCGGATGCTGGACCGGGTACGGTCCTTCTGTCTGTCGAGCATGGTGCCGCCGTCCTTTTCTCTGGTTCCTCGTGCCTGTACCGACCCGTTCCCCCCTCTGCCCGGGTGACGGTGCGGGCGGGAGGGTCTCGCTTCGGATGAGTATCGGCGGGCGGTGAGGTTACTTGAGGAGGCCTCGACGAGCGAGGGGCTCCCCGGGAGCCGGGCAGGGGACGAGAGGGTGCGCCGGGAGGGGATCTTGCCTACTTTTTTTCCTCCACGTTCACCGACGAAGGGAGACGCGCGAATGGGCGGGATTCGCCAGTTCATGGAGAGGCACTTCTTCCATTTCAACGCCCGGGAGGCGCTGGAGGCGGCCAGAGGTTACCAAGCCCACATCGACGCCGGCGGGAAGATGCTGGTGTCCCTTGCGGGGGCCATGTCCACCGCGGAGCTGGGGATCATCCTGGCCCGGATGATCCGGGCGGGAAAGGTCCACGCCATCTCCTGCACGGGGGCCAACCTGGAGGAGGATGTCTTCAACCTTCTCGCCCACGACGAGTACGAGGTGATTCGAGACTGGAGGGCTCTGTCGGCGGCCGACGAGAAGGCTCTCTATGACCGGGGAATGAACCGGGTGACGGATACCTGCATCCCGGAGGACGTAATGCGGCACCTGGAGCGGCGCCTGGTGGATCGGTGGTCGGCGGCCGCCAGGGAGGGGGAGCGGAAGTTCCCCATGGACTTCATGTTCAGTGTCCTGGACGATCCGGAGCTGGCCCGGCACTTCCAGATTGACCCCGCGAACTCCTGGCTTCTGGCGGCCAAGGAGATGGGGGTCCCCGTCTACGCCCCGGGGTGGGAGGACTCCACCATGGGGAACATGTTCAGCGCCAACGTGAAGCTCGGGAACATCGCCCACCACCAGTGCGTGAAGACCGGGACCGAGCAGTTCCACCATCTCATGGACTGGTACCTGGCCAACAATGGGGAGGGGGAGGGGCTTCCCTCGGTGGGGTTCTTCCAGATCGGGGGGGGGATCGCCGGGGACTTCGCCATCTGCGTGGTTCCCAGCATCATCCAGGACCTCCAGCGGGACACCCCCTTCTGGGGGTACTTCTGCCAGATCACCGACGCCGAGGTCTCCTACGGCGGCTACTCCGGGGCCGTTCCCAACGAGAAGATCACCTGGGGAAAGCTGGACCAGCACACCCCGAAGTTCCTTGTGAAGTCCGATGCCACCATCGTGGCTCCCCTCATCTTCGCCTACGTGCTGGGGGATTGAGGAGAAACGGGCCGCCGGCTCCTGCCCGCGGCCCGTCCCTGCCTTTCCGCGGGTGGGCTAGAAATCCCCCCGGACCGCGTCCCTGTCGTCGAAGGGGACGAGCACGCTTTTGCTGATCCTGGACTTGCCGTTGGGCTTGCGCGCCCCGGCGGCAGGAATCATGGGCCGCCGGGCCTTTGCGGCACGCCCCGGGGAAGCGGACGCGGAGGTCTCGGTCAGGCAATAGGCCGCTACCACCTGGCGCAGGTCCTCGGCCTGGGCCGTGAGCTCCTCCGAGGCGCTGCTTGATTCCTCGGCATTGGCCGCCGTCTGTTGCGTCACCTGGTTCATCTGCTCGATGGCGGTGTTGATCTGCTCCACTCCCTGGCTCTGCTGCTCCGCCCCCGCCGCGATCTCATCCATCACCTCGCTCACCTGAACCACCTGCTTCTGGATCTCCTCCAGGTGCTCCATGACCTCGGAGTTCAGCGAGACACCGCCCTCGGCGTTCTTCACGCTCCCCTCGATGAGCTGGGCCGTGCTCTTGGCCGCCTCCGCGCTGCGCATGGCCAGGTTCCGCACCTCTTCCGCCACCACGGCGAACCCCTTGCCCGCGTCTCCCGCCCGGGCCGCCTCCACCGCCGCGTTCAGCGCCAGCAGATTGGTCTGGAAGGCGATCTCGTCGATGGTCTTGACGATCTTGGCGGTCTGGTCGCTGCTGGTCTTGATCCGCTCCATGGCCTCCGAGAGCCGGCGCATGGAATCCACCCCCTTGGCGGTGCCGGCTCGGGCCCCGTCGGAGAGGCCCTTGGCTTCCCGGGCATTGGAGGCGCTCTGTCCAGCCATGGAACTCAACTCCTGGAGGCTGCTGGCCACCTCCTCCAGCGTGCTGGCCTGCTCGCTGGTGA
>JBFYZD010000347.1:0-4334 GCA_041309685.1 Gemmatimonadales bacterium
GGCCGCGCCGCTGGGCTCCGTCCGCGTCCACGTCACCGTCTCGATCGGGGTGGCGTGCCTCACCGGAGCGGAGGGAGAGGATGCCGCCCGGCTCCTGCGGGAGGCGGACGAGGCCCTCTACCGGTCCAAGAAGGAGGGCCGGAACAGGGTCACCCATGCCCGGGAGATGGCCCGGGAGGAGTAGGGTCCCTCGCTCTCGGGGGCGCTCTCCGCCCCGCCGCGGCCTACCTCCCCGCGTCCAGGTGCTGGTGGTGCATCAGGGCGTTGAAGAGGAGCCCGTAGCTTCCCAGCGTCTCCCCCCGCCAGAAGGGGTTGAAGCTGAACATCACCACGTGGCCGTCCCCGTACCCGGCGTCCACCAGGGCCGGAGCGTTGGCCATCTCGCTTCCCGCCACCAACCCGCCGCTGATGAGAAGCTCGGTAGGCCGGGCCGGGAATCGGGCGATGACGCGGGTGTCGGAGCCACCAGCCGCCGCCGCGGCCGCGGCCCCACCCCCCCGGGCGGCGCCTTCGGCCTCCTCCCTCTGCTGCGCCTGGAAGGCCTCCACCCCGGCGGCTCCCATGTTCCGGGGACGCCCCTGCACGATGTCGGGCTCGGTCACGTCTCCCCGGCCGGTGCGCCGGGCGGTGGTGCTCCCGTCGCTGGAGGGCCTGAGGGGGCTGGCCTCCCCGGCGCCGCCGCCGAATCCTCCCCCACCCCCGCCGCCGCCCGCGAACACGGGCCCCCGGTTGAAGTAGACGCCCAGCTCCTCCCCGAAGCCGTACGCCAGGGGGCTGGCGGCATCGGCGATGCGGGTCCGGAACACCCCTCCCGGCGCCCAGAGCTCGGAGGTGGTCCGGATGGACACCCCCTGCGCCAGACCGAAGTGGGCGGGGAAGCTCGAGGTGTTGCCGATGGTGACGAAGACGCCCCCTTCCTCGAGGAAACGGGCCAGGTTCACGAGCCCCGTGAGCTCGATCCCGCCCCGCATGTCGTCGGTCTCGTCCTGGACGCCCAGGTTCGGCGTTACCTCGGTCTTCCTCCAGGGCATGGGCTCGTTTCCCTGAAGCCCCCGCAGGAGGGAGAGGGCATCGCCGGAGGAGGGACCCATGACGAGGACGTCCCAGCGGCTCTTCAGATCGGCGATGTCGCGGATCTCGTGCACGGAGATGTAGTCGTAGGGGATCTTGTACTCGTCCATCCCGATCCGGAGCCACCCTTCCTGCTGGGTGCTGCTCCAGGTGTGGACCACGGCCACCCGGGGGGCGGCGGTGGGGTGGGTGGCCACCTCGGGCAGGGCGCCGACTCCGTGCGCGACGAAGCCGTACTCGCGGGCCGCCCGGCCCAGGACCTCTCCCAGGTTCGACGGGTTGCCGTCCGTGGGGAGGATGAAGCTCCCGGCAGGGAAGCTCGCCCCCCCGGCCTCGAAGGCCGCTTCCGCGGCGTCGATGCGGAGCTCGGGATGGGCGAAGCGGAAGGTGGCCAGGTTCCCCTCTCCACCATAGTGGATGAGGTAGGCCTGCACGCTCCCACCGCCCCGCACCTCGCCCGGCGCCGCCACCCGGCCCGACACCAGCTCCATCCGCGCCTCCAGGACCGCCACGTCCTCGACGCGGTCCGTCACCACGTTGAAGAGGGGCCCGAGCGTCCACCCCACGTCGTCGTAGGGAGAGGGATCGGCGGGGTTGTAGTACTGCTTGTCCAGGAGCATATCCGCCATGCGGGAGTAGGGCTGGTCCATGCGGATGACGTAGCTCCCCGCGCCGTATTCCTTCTCCCCCGCCGTGAACGCCCGTGTGGCCCGGTGGATCTCCGCGCCCTGGTCCTGCATGAGTTGGAGGAGGCGGGCCTGGAGGGCTGGCCGGGGGTCGTCGGCGGGGAAGACGTACGCCGCCGGACCCTCGGTGGTGGCCTTGGCGATGGAGCGCTGCCCCTTCCGGTAGAAGTTGCGCAGGAAGTCCTCCTTGTGCTCCGCCACGTAGCTCAGGGCCAGGAGCATCCCGCTCTGCTGGAGGTTCACGTTGTTGCGGATGGACCAGACCGTCTCGGTCAGAGGCGTGTTGGGACGGTGCCACTCCCGCTGCACGTTGTTGCGGATCACGCGGGTGGAGCCGTCCCCCGCCCCCTGGGTCTCGTAGAAGCGGCCGATGGCGTTGTGGCCGTTGGCCACCGTGAACATGTAGTTCGGCGCCCAGCCGTCGTAGAAGTCGTGGGTGTAGACGCCCGGAACCCCCATGGCCGTCATCTCCCGGACCTCGTGGTAGGCGATGTTCTGCCACTCGTTGATGACGATCGGGTCGAACCAGGCGTTGTAGGGGCCGCGTCCGGTGGAGACGTAGAGGTGCGAGGCCGACTCGTGGAGGTCGTGGACCACCAGGGGCTTATACTCGTGGAAGGTGCGGTTGACGTTCTTCGTCAGCGCCAGGGAGAGACCGATCCCGTCCCGGTTGTCGTCATGGGCCACGTACTTCCCCCACCAGAGGGGCCGGGAGGGGTAGTTGCCGTCGGGGTCCAGGCGCGGGGCCATGGCCACGTCCACCTGCTTGGCCCGTCCGTCCACCTCCAGGACGGGCGTGGTCATGAAGATGAGGTTGTCGCGGATGGACTGGATGAAGGGGGTCTCCTCCACCGCCAGCCGGTAGACCAGCTCCATGAGCATCTCCGGGGAGCCCGTTTCCCCGGAGTGCATGGCCCCGGTGGCGTAGTACATGGGCTTGGCCGTGCCGAAGAGGCGCTCCGCCGCGGCGGGGTCGAGCTTCCTGGGATCGGAGAGCTGGGCCATCATCCCCTTGTAGTCGGCCAGGCGGGCCATGTTCTCCTCGCTGGAGACCAGCACCAGGATCATCTCCCGGCCCTCTTCGGTGGTGCCGATGCTGTGTACCTCCACCCGGGGAGACGCCTCCGCCACCGCCCGCATGTAGGCGTGGATGTCGGCGGGGTAGGTGAGGACGTCGGCGGCCCCGGCGATGTGGCCCAGGAAGTCGAGAGGGGTGGGAACGGTCGCCGACGCGGGCAGATGATCCACATACGGGGTCAGGAAGAAGGGCTCGGTGGTGAATTCCCGGATCCTGGCCGTGTACTCCTGGTCGATCTGCTGGGCAGCGGCCAGGGCTGGCGCCGCAGCCAGGAGAAGGGTGGCGGGGAGCAGGACCCGGGTTGCGAGGAAAGTCCGTCGGGGGGCACGGAGTGTCATGGCATCTACCTCACCGGAGGGGGAAGGAGCGCCCGGCTGGTCGGTTCCGGTCCGCCCCTCCCATGGCGTTGGAGCAAGGGGGTATTCTGCGGCGGGAAGCGACGAATGTCGAGGGTGGGGGGGGAGGAAGCTCCCTCGCCTGCACCGGAGCGAGGGCGGCGCGAAGCCCCCTACTCAGCCACGTCCTCCAGCCGGATGCCCTGCCCGGCCAGGAAGGCCTGCCGGGCCTCGGCCACCCTCTGGAGGAAGGCCGGGTGGTGCTCCAGCCGGTACTCGAACCAGTCCTCCTCGGAGTCGAAGCCGATGAGCACCCCGGCGGGGCGCCCGTGGCGGGTGATCAGGATCTCCTGGCTGGCCGCCAACCGAAGGTAGCGGGAGAGGTCATCCTTCACCTTCGCCAGGGGCACCCCCTGCGTCGGCTGTGCCTCGGGATGCGAGCCAGGCGTCCGCGCGTTCTTTGGCGATGACCGCGAGGATCTCGACCCTGCCGTCCTTGACGTCATAGAACACCCGCACTTCCTCTATCCGGAGCCGAAACTGGGGCCGGCTCATCCCCCGCAGCTTCTTGATCCTGCTCCTGCTCACCCGGGTCGGCTCGTGGCGGAGGTGGCGCTCGATGCCATCCCTGACCCGGGCACGGAGATGGGCCGGGAGGGCGCGCAGTTCGCGCACGGCGTTGGGAGCGAGGAGGATCTCGTGCCTCATTCTGGCTATAATCTAGCCAGAATCGTACCGGGGAGCCAGGGGGCCCGGATGTCGAGGGAAAGGGCGAATCCCCAACGAGACGCTATTTCGGAACGAAAGGTCAGAAACGTGGGCGCGGGCCCTTTCTGGGCAAGAGGGAGGAGGGGGCCCGCCCGCACGGTGGGGACGGGTTCCGGGGGGCATCCTCCACATCGTGCTCATGGCCTTCTCCCTCTTCGAAGCCTACAAGCGGGACGTGACCGAGCCGGTCGCGCCCGTCACGGCTCAGGCCACCCGCGTACGCCGGCAGGTCATCGACTTCGCGGCCAAGATCGTCCGGACCGCCGGGGTCCTGGCCTACGCCTTCTTCCTCGCCGACCCCCTCCCCTCCGGCCGATGGACCCACCCGGCGCTCCATCTCCGGCCCGACGGGGAGGAGGGGTAGCCGCCGTCCTCCCTCCGATGAGGTTTCGGTCT
>JBFYZD010000348.1:0-5310 GCA_041309685.1 Gemmatimonadales bacterium
CAAGCCCCGATTCGATGTCGATGCCCGCCGCATGCTCCCCCAGACCGCCCACGTCCGCGTTCTCGAACCCATTCCCACCTCCGGGCTCACCCGTGCCGATGTCTCCCGGATTCGTGATCTCGCGGCAGCACGCATGCAGGCCGTGCTGGACGCCGACGAAGCCGCCAGGGCCCCCGCCGGCGAGGACCCGGCGTAGGAGGTGCGGCCGATGATCCGAAGGACCGGACGCATTCTCCACGCCTTCGCCGTGTGGGCCTGCCTGGCCTCCTTCGGCATCCTCATCGGTGTGCTGGCCCTGCTGCGCAACTTCGAGCGCACCGGCGCCGGCGGGCGTTGGCGCCGGTCCGACGCCAGAGCCGAGGACATCGACGCCCTCCTGGACCGCCGAGAAGGATCGGCGACGGGTACCCGGGCCATCGCCGAGGGGACAGAAGCGGGGGGCTGACCCTCAGGCCTCGGCGCGGTGAGGGACGGGCAGATCCCCCGTCCCTTCCTCGTCTCCCGCTCCCGGCCGGGCCAGGCGCACGGTCAGGACCCAGAACCCCGCTCCCAGGAACGGCACTAGGAGGGCGAGGTGTTGGACCAGGGCCAGCGCCATGGCCGCTCCGGCCTCGACCCCCAATTGACGGTATAGAAAGAACGCCCCGGCTTCGTAGGTTCCCAGGTTGGCCGGCGCGAAGGGCACCAGGCTGGCCAACATCACCGCTCCCAACGCTCCCGGCAGGCTGGAGAGGGGGAGGTCGATCCCCAGGGCTTTCTGGGCACAGAGGATCCCAACTGCTTCGGCGCCCTTCATGGAGCAGAGGAGGGTCTGGACCAACAGGTAGCGCCGGCCGTCCCGGAGCACCTCCAGTCGCAGGGAGAAGGCCCCCACCGCCATCCAGAGGCGGTGCGCGAGTCCCGCCTTCCCGGTCTCCGGCATCGCCGGTGCCTCTCCCCCGCGAAACCGGGAGATCCCCACCAGGAGGAGTGCAAAGGCCCCAGCCGCCAGGGCGATGGCCCCGGCCCCGGCCCTCATCCAGGAAGGAAGGGGGGCAAGAGAAGCCGCCAGGAGGAGGACGGTGACCTTGGCGACGCCCTCGGTGACCTCCTGCGTCGCGAGGACCGAGAGGACCGCCGCTCCCCGGGCGCCCCCATGGCGGGAGAGGGCCACGGCGCTGGAAGCGTGCCCGAGAAGGAGAGGCATGGTGTTCTGGGAGAAGGCCGTCACGGCCACGATCTCCCACATCCTGCCGAAGCGGATGGAGGTGTCCCTGGGCAGCATCACCTTCCAGGCCGACGCCCACAGGAAGAGGATGAGGAGGTTGGCCAGAAGGGCCAGGACCAGCCACCCGGGGTGGGCCCCCCCGAGGGCGATCCCCACATCCCTCACCCCCGCGCGGCCAAGCGTGAACGCCAGCAGGGCGCCGGCCCCGAGCCAACACGCCGGCCAGACCCAACGCCGCCGCCCCTGGGAGGGACGGGGCCGTCCGTCGTGCCCGAGGAGCGTCGGGGTCAAGCCCGGTGCCTCCGAAGCCTGAGGGTGGGTGGGAGTCGGCATGCCGCGGCGCACTCTAGGCCCGGAGCGATGGACGCGCAATCGCGACTCCGACCCACCCCACCCCGGGCCGACCTGGGATCCACGACGACACCGGGGCCGGTTCCGGAGGCGCACGGGGGGCCTTCCCGTTGCCTTCGCGCCCCATCCCCCCTACGATCCCGCAGCCTGAAACACCCACAGCAACACGGAGTCGGATCATGAGGCTCAAGCCTGTCGTCGCCCTCTACCTTCTCGGGACCCTGGGGCTCGCTTCCTCCGTTGCCGCCCAGCGGTCTGCGGGATCGGTGCCCGTCACGGAGGAACTCCTCTCCGCCATGGAGTTCCGCAGCCTGGGGCCGGGCTTCGTCACCGGCCGCATCTCCGACATCGCCATCGACCCCAACGATTCCAATACCTGGTATGTGGCATCGTCCTTCGGAGGGCTCTGGAAGACGGTGAACCGGGGGATCACTTTCGAGCCGGCCTTCGACCAGAAGGGCGCGGCCCACACCCTCTGCTGTGTGGTGGTGGATCCCAGCGACTCCAACGTGGTGTGGCTGGGGACGGGGGAGAACCTGAGCCAGAGGAGCGCCCACTTCGGGCTGGGGGTCTTCAAGTCCACCGATGCCGGAAAGAGCTGGGAGCGGGTCGGCCTGGAGAGCTCCGAGCACATCGGGCAGATCGTGCTGGACCCCCGGGACTCCAACGTTGTGTACGTGGCCGCCCAGGGTCCCCTCTTCGCCCCCGGCGGCGACCGGGGGCTGTTCAAGACCACCGACGGCGGAAGGAGCTGGAAGAACCTCCTCCAGATCAGCGAGAACACCGGAGTGAACGAGCTGGTGCTGGACCCGGCGAACCCCGACATCCTCTATGCCACCACCTACCAGCGCCGTCGGCACGTGGGACAGCTGGTGGGGGGCGGACCCGAGACCGGCCTGTACAAATCCACGGATGCGGGAGCCACCTGGAAGGAGCTCACCAACGGGATCCCGGACACCGACATGGGGCGCATCGCCCTGGCCATGGACACCCGGGGCGGCACGCCCACCCTCCTCGCCCTCATCCCCGCCCAGAACAACCTCTCGGGCCTCTACCGCTCCACCGACCAGGGTGAGAGCTGGGAGCGGTTCGGCCGGCAGCGGGCGGCGGCCCGGGGGGGAGCGGCCGCCGGGGGAGCGCCGGGAGGAGGCGCCGCGGGAGCCCAGGCGGCCTCCGAGCCCCGCTGGTTCACCGGGGGCAATCCCGAGTATTATCACGAGTTGCACCTGGACCCCCACCGCCCCGGGTACATCTATTCGGTGAACACGAACCTGGACCTGAGCACCGACGGGGGTGAGACCTGGGGCCAGGCCGGTTGGGAGCGGACCGGAGTCCACGTGGACCACCACGCCCTGGCCTTCGACCCCGACAACCCGGACCACATCCTCCTGGGCAACGACGGTGGGCTCTACGAGAGCTACGACGCCGGCGAGAGCTGGCGCTTCTTCACCAACCTGCCGGTGACCCAGTACTACCGCCTCTCCGTGGACAACGCCAAACCCTTCTACAACGTCTGCGGCGGCACCCAGGACAACTTCTCCATGTGCGGTCCCTCCCGCACCTCCAAGCCCTGGGGGGTACGTACCAGCGACTGGTTCATCGTCACCGGGGGCGACGGCTTCCAGACCCGCAACGACCCGGAGGACCCGGAAATCGTCTACGCTTCCTCCCAGAGCGGCGGCATCGTCCGCCGGAACGTGCGCACCGGCGAGGGCGGCTCCATCCGCCCCAGGGTTCCCTTCCCCGACGAGGCCCCGGCCCGGCAACGGGGGGGCGGAGGGGAGGAGCAGGAGGACGCCCGGCCCACCCGGGCCCGGGAGCGGGTCAACTGGGACGCCCCCTACATCATCAGCCCCCACTCCCCCTCCCGACTCTACTGGGCCAGCAACTTCCTCTACCGGAGCGAGGACCGGGGGGACTCCTGGGAGCGGATCAGCCCGGACCTGTCCCGGAACCTGGATCCGGACACCCTCCCGGTCATGGGGCGGGTGTGGCCGTCGGACGCCATCCGTCTGAACCAGTCCACCACGCCCCTCAGCAACATCGTCACGCTGGACGAATCGCCCCTCCTCGAGGGACTCCTTTACGCGGGCACCGATGACGGCCTCCTCCAGATCAGCGAGGACGGGGGGGAAAGCTGGCGGAAGGTGGAGGAGTTCCCGGGCGTCCCGAAATGGACCTATGTCACGGATGTCTTCGCCTCCCCCCGGGACGTGAATACGATCTTCGTGGCCCTGAACAACTGGCAGAGGGGGGACTTCAAGCCCTACCTGGTGAAGAGCTCGGACCGGGGCCGGAGCTGGAACGCCATCGCCGGGAACCTACCCCCGCTGCACTGCGTGTGGTCCGTGATCCAGGACCACGAGAACGGGGACCTGCTCTTCGCGGGCACCGAGTTCGGGGTCTTCGCGAGCTTCGACGGCGGCGGGGCGTGGACCCAGCTCGTGGGCGGCCTCCCCCCGGCCCAGATCCGGGACATGGCCGTCCAGCGGCGGGAGAGCGACCTGGTGCTGGGCACCTTCGGGCGGGGCTTCTACATCCTGGATGACTACAGCGCCCTCAGGGGAATCAACGCCCTGGCGCTGGCGGCGGAAGCGCAGCTCCTCCCGGTCCGGAACGCCTACCTCTTCAACGCCACCGGGCTGAACCCGGCGGGCTCGGCCGGGATCGCGGGTCTGTCCGGGAACTTCACCACCCCCAACCCCCCCAGCGGCGCCGTCTTCACCTACCATGTGAGCCGGTCCGCGTCGGAAGGGGAGACTCTGGTGCTCCTGGTCAAGGACGGGAGCGGAGAGATCGTGAGGGAGATGGAGCTCGAGGCCGCGCCCGGACTCCGCCGGGTGGAGTGGGACCTGCGGGGCAATCCCCCGGCGCCGGATACCGCCCAGGCCCCAGGTGCTCCCGGCGGGGGCGCCGCGGCGTTCGGAGGCCAGGGGGGCACCGCCCGGGCGCGCCAGGCTCCCCTGGTGGAGCCGGGGCGGTACGTGGCCTCCATCGGCTGGAAGTTCGAGGACGCCGTTGTGGAAGTGGGCCCCAGCCGTAGCTTCCAGGTGGTGCGGATCCAGCAGTAGGCCAGGCGACTGCCGGGCAGGGCGGCTCCCCCCGGGGGGAGCCGCCTCTACCGCGCCCGCCGGGCGGGCCAGTGGAAGGCCCAGCTCCCCAGCGGCCCCCAGAGGTTCCCTTCCTCCAGGGACGAGTAGCTGAACACGGAGACCCCGTCGGCGCCCGCCATGCGCGCCCGCTCCACCTGTTGGGCGAGCGCCCGTCCGTCCAGGCCGGGAACGTACATCCCCATGAAGACCGGACCCGAGATCGCCCCGGCGTGCTCGTCGGAGAGGTAGGCGAAGTCCGTCCGGCCCCCGTAGACCTCGGCGATGGGCCAGTAGGCCATGGGCACCAGGGCGTCCACGATTCCCAGTCGATCCCAGGCCCGGGCGTCCTGGAGCACCGACTCGTATCCGGTGCTCACGGAACTCCAGCCCAGCTTGTTCTGGAAGATCCCCCAGACCGCCGCGGAGAGGTCCAGCTCCGGGCTCACCGCTTTAAGGGAGTCCCGGGTCTCCTCCACCGCCCAGGTCACGAAGCGCCGCCTGGCCTCGTCGAAGGCCAGCCCCGGCTCCAGGACCTTCAGCGAATCGTAGGCGTGGAGCGAGGGGAGGTCGTAGGAGTAGGAGGTGCTGGGGTAGCGGATGAAGTCCAGGTGGATCCCCCCCACCGGGTAGCGCCGGGCGATATCGGCGGCCACGGCGGCC
>JBFYZD010000349.1:0-28558 GCA_041309685.1 Gemmatimonadales bacterium
TGAGGCGGGGGTGATCTGGGTGGGAACCGACGACGGAAACGTCCAGATCACCCGGGACGGGGGCGCCACCTGGACCAACGTCCGGGACCGCGTACCCGGGCTCCCCGCCGAGGCCTGGATCGAGAACATCGAGGCCTCTCCATCCGAGGCGGGAGCAGCCTTCCTGGTGGTGGACAACCACCGCATGGACGACTTCTCCCCCCACGTCTGGGAGACCACCGATTACGGCCGCACCTGGCGGGACCTGGCGGCGGGGCTCCCCCAGGACGACTACGCCAAGGTCCTGCGCCAGCACCCCGACAACCCCGATCTCCTCTTTCTGGGGATGGACCGGGGGCTCTTCGTCTCCCTGGACCGGGGTCGCACCTGGGTGGACTTCCGCCTGAACCTCCCCCGGGTCTCCGTACGCGGCCTGAGGATCCAACGGCAGTTCAACGACCTGGTGGTCGGAACCCACGGGGTCGGGGCCTGGATCCTGGACGACGTCGGGCCCCTGGTGGAGCTGGCGGGGGCCATGGACGAGCCGTCGTACCTCTTCCCCGTGCGGGAAGCCACCGACTGGGAGTCATGGAACCGGGACTCGAACCTGGGGCGGAGCACCTTCGAGGGAGTGAACCCCCAGGAAGGGGCCTACCTGAACGTGTGGATGGCCCAGGCGCCCGAGCGGGGCGCGCCCCCGAGCCTGCGCATCACCGACGCGAGCGGAACGCTGGTGCGGGAGATGGCCCCACTGCGCCTCGCGGCGGGGGTGAACCGGGTGGTGTGGAACCTGACCTGGGGCCCGGGGCTGTCGCCCGGGGGGGCGGCGGCCGGGGGCGTGACGGGAGGCCGGGCCGGCAGCGGGGGCGATGGCGGTGGACAGGGAGCCTCGGGGCCGCCGGTGGTCCCGGGCACCTACACGGCCACCCTGGTGGCCGGCGGCCGCGAGATGGCGCAGACCTTCCAGGTCAGGGGTGACCCAGCGGTGCAGGCCAGCACGGCCGACTACCAGGCGCGCACCGACGCCGCCTTCCGCGGACAGGCGATCCAGGAGGGCATCCAGGAGCTGATCACCACCGTGGCCGACCTGCGCGCCCAGCTCGAGAGCACCCTGGGGACGCTGGCGGGACGGGGGGTGGCCAGCGCCGAGGAGATCCGCCGGGAGGCCCAGGGCGCCCTGGCCCGTCTCAAGGCCCTGGACGAGGACGTGCTCCAGCGGCCACCGCCCCGCATGGGGTACCGCCAGTACCCCCGCCTGGCCGAGCAGCTCAGCTTCGTCACCCGTGGGATTGCCCAGGCCCAGGCGCGCCCCACGGCGGGGCAGCTCCAGGTGCTGGGGGAGATCGAGCAGGGGCTGACCGAAGCCCAGCACGAGCTCCAGGTCATCGTGGAAGGGCCCGTGGCAGCCGTGAACCGGCTGCTGGGGGGGCAGCCCCGCATCTTCGTGAGGAGAGGCGGATAGGGGAGGGTGCGCGGCGGGCCGACCCGGCCCACCATACCCAGGACCGACCCCCGCCCGCCGGAGACCCGGCGGGCGGGGTTCAGGCTTGCGATCCGCGTGCCGCTCCCGTCCCCGCGCGGCTGCCGACCGAGGGATCGGTTCTGGGCGGACGCTGGGCTCGTTCGTGTTGCCGCGGCGGCAGGACCTTTCCGTCGCCTGACCCGCGGGTACGGGGGCTCCTCACCTATTGGCTGTCGAGGGCTGCGTATTGCCCCTCGGTCAGCGGGAAGTGCGCGACCACCTGCCCCGAGCAACCGGTCACTTGCACCGCTTTCCGCGCCCGGTTGAGGGTTGCTCTGGGCGAAACCTCCACGAACACGCTTGCCAATTCCTCAGGGTCCCCGCTCAGGAGCGCCAGTCGTAGCGCTTCGAGAGTGCTCACCACTGCGGACTCTGCGGGATCGGGTTCCAGCCCCCCGCAGATCCCATGTTCCAGGCAGTCCCCCATCTGGCAGGCGTGTTGGGGAGGGCTGTAATCGGCCATGGGGGGAACGAAGTTGGTGTGGTGCCACGTCGGCCAGTTACAGGCATCGCAGCCGTTGCATCCCCTGATGAACGGCAGGGCGAGGTCCATGTCCCCGGGGTCGGTAGCCCGAGCCCCGCCGGTTCCCATGGGCACGATGCCCATGACCGCAACGGCTGCGAGTAGACATGCCCTACATCGGTCCATGTTGGAGCCTCCTTTCGCTCTCGATCCGGATACGGAAGACATCGATCCACGGCATTCCGGCCGTGTCCTCCCGGTATGCGGCGATCCGCCCATTCCCGGTGAAATGGCCCATGAAGTCGAACCTTCCCCCTGCGACCACTCGCCGCGACGAGGGATCAAGCACCTCGATCATGGTGTCGTAATAGTCCCCTGGCAGGGCAGAGTAGCCCGCCCCGTCCGGCGTGACGGACACGGCCTTGCTCCACTCCCGATCCGGAACGGCCACCGCCACCCACAAGAGCCCCTCATTGTCCTCCCAGACCCCCGCGATCAGCGGACGGGGTGGGACGTCAGGTCCCTCCCAGGCGGGTCTTCCACTCCCGTCCGGGAACCACGCTGCCACCCGCTCGACAGTAAGCGTCCTCTCGCCGCCAATGGTCCATCTCTCGATCAGGTACCGAGACATGTGGCTCGCCCAGAATCCGCCAGCCGAGGCTGCCGCCAGTCTCCTCCACGCGTCCACTTCCCGATCCTGCCGAACCACGCCGCCGCCATACCCGAACGAGGCCGTGAGCCGGCCCTGCAGGTCGACGACGTGTAGCGGATAACCGGCGAGCTCGGGGGAATACAGGAGGGTGTTCATGATCCTGAGGGAGTCGGACACGACCAGAACGTCCCGGGGGCTCCCTCGAAGGGGAATGGCGCGTACCGCGGCCAAGTCCTGGTCCAGCACCGTCTCCCTGCCGTTCCCGGGATCGGTGACGTACACGAACCGGCCCTTGGCGTCAAGGTGATAAATGCGGCTCCACTCTCCTGGCCCCTGCCCGCGACGGCCCAGCGTGCGGAGGAAGCTCCCCGAGGAGTCGTAGACGCCCACCTCGTCGGCAGCGTCGTCATGCGCGACCAGGAAGCGGCCTCGGCCATCCCGGGCGAGGTGGAAGAAGGGGCCGACTCCGGGCGCGTCGGGGCCCCCTAGCGAAACCTCCCTTTCCAGAACCAGGCGACAGGTCGCACAGGAGGGAGGGCCTTCCACACGGACGTACTCCTGCGCTGCCCCCGAACTGCCGCTCAGGGCCAGCCATGAGGCGGCCGCGGCCCCGATGAGATACCCCGTTCCAATCCACCGGGGCTGCGGCGAGGCCCGGTCGGGAGGCGGGCGTCTAGGATTCCCGGCCCCCCCGCAGAAGCAGGTATGCCGACGAAACCGAATGAGCGGTGAAGAACCTGGACACATCCCCGGTCCTCCGTCCCACGGTGCGTTCTCTTCAGTATGAAGGCAGGATGGGGGCGCCCCCCCCCCATTTGTCAATCCCCGCGTTGCCCAGATAGGCCGAACCAGGGCGCCAAGGAGGCGTTATGCCGCCAACCACCAAAGTTGGGCCATGGGAGTGGGAAACCCCGACCACCGCCGGCCTCCCCGCGCCCCCCCGGCCGGGATCCGGCCCGATCAGTACCTCCACCAGGGCGTGGTCGTCCCCTCCGGCTTGGTGCGCAGCCCGTGCTGGGCCATCTCCTTGAGCCGCGTGGGCGTGTCCACCGGGCCGCTCCAGCAGTGGGGCTTGCGGTCCCCGTACATGAAGAAGCCGGGGTAGTGGGGATCGGTGGTGGTCTTCATCCACGCCTCCATCTCGTACACGGCCTGCTCCAGCCGGTAGGTGTCCATGTCCCCCATGTAGACGTGGATCTTGTCCTGGATCTTGGGCCCCAGCTCGCTCCAGTTCCGCTTCATGTACTCCAGGAGGTCGTAGTTCTCCCGCCAATACTCGGCCACGGAGCGGTCGATGACCCCGGTGCGCTTGTCGAAGAGGGGCTTGAAGTAGCCGTCCTCCCCCAGGGGTCCGTACACCGCCGACCAGATGTCCAACTGCTCCCCGCTCCTCCCCTTCGTCCCCTTGGCCAGCTCGAACCAGTTGCGCTGCTGGGAGGTCATGCGGGTGCTCCCGTCCACCTCCCGGGAATTCACCGTGGGGACCTTCCTCCACCCCCTCACCTTGTAGAAGGCGTTCTCGTCCTCGTAGGCGTTGATCCCCTCCACGTTGGTGAAGGTCACCGGGTCGGGGCAGTAGGACCAGACGCCCCCGAAGAAATCAGGATGGAAGAGCTGGAGCGCCAGCGCCTCCCATCCCCCCGTGGAGCCTCCGTCCAGGAAGCGCGCCCAGGGCTCCCGGATCACGCGGAAGCGGCGCTCGATCTCGGGGATCAGCTCCTGCATGATGGCGTCGCCGTACGGCCCCACGTTCACCGAGTTGACCGCGTAGGAGTCGTCGAAGTAGGGGGTGGGGTGCTGGAAGGTGACCACCAGCATGCGGGGAAAATCGTCGGCCATCCAGGCGTCGTAGATCTCCGTCCCCTCCCGGAAGCGGAGGGGCGCCCCGGTGGAGAAGTGCCCCTGGTTGTAGAGGACGGGGTAGGAGATGGAGGAGGCCTCATAGTCCCGGGGAAGGAGGACGGTGGCTCCCAGGTAGATGGGACGCCCCCAGAACTCCGTGAGCATGGGGCTCTCGATGCGGAAGCGCTTCACCCACTCCGTGTCCTCCTGGAAGGGGATCGGGGGAATGACGTGCTTCGCCTCCAGGGCGACGTCGAACCCCCGGGACGGATCGAGCCGCACCCGCACGACGTCACTGAAGAGATTCCCCGGTGAGGCCTGGAAGGCCTGTCCCTCCCACTGGTCATCGTGCATCCAGACCACGTGGCCATCGGCCCGGCGGAACTCGGAGTAGAGGTTCACCATCCCCTGGACGAAGTACTCCCCGGGCGGAAGCTGCGCGAGGCTCTCCAGGGGTGAGCCCAGGTCGGTCCCGTCGATCTCACCCCAGGACCCGGGCCGAAGCCCTTCCACGTCCCGCCCGAAGAAGGGGACGCCTTCCCTGCCGATCTGGAGCCGGGGCTCCCGCTCGTCCGTGGAGGAGATCATGACGAAGATCCGCCCTGTGACCGGGCTGGCATGGGCCGATGCCGGGAAGGACACCCGGAACCGGGTGGCCGGTGTTGCCTGCGCCGGCAGGGAGGCCGAGGCCGCCAGGACGCCGGCTACCGCCAGGAGAAGGGGGAAGCTCAGGACCCGGAGGGGAGGGAACCCCCGGGGCGGGCGGCGGAGGGGGGGGGAAAGCGGCATGATAGGGGCTCGGCGTTGGAGGATCGTCGCGCAGCACTCGGACCGGACCCTAAATGGAGTTCCCCGAGCGACCCACTGCAAGGCTGGCCCGCGAGGAAGCCGGGGGGGGCTTTCCTCGGGCCCTCCCAGCGTTGAGATTCCCATGTTCCAGGGTTGCCAACGTTCCGAGTCCCGTACCATCCCGGAGGCGACTGACATGGTCATTGGCGTTCCGAGGGAGATCCACCGGCACGAACACCGCGTCGGCCTGACACCTTTCGCAGTGTCCCAGCTCACCGCCGAGGGACACACCGTCTACATCGAGAAGGAAGCGGGGGTGGCGGCCCACTTCACCGACCGGGATTTCGAGTCGGCGGGGGCGACCATCGTCTACGGGCGGGAGGAGCCCTACCATCGTTCCGACCTGGTCTGCCGGGTAAGCCGGCCCTCCACCGAGGAGCTGGACCTCCTCAGGCCGGGAGGGACCATCATCGCCTTCCAGCACCTGGCGGTGATCCCCAGGGGCAATCTGGAACGCTTCATGGAGATGGAGAGCACCCTCATCGGGTACGAGGTCATCCAGGACGCGTCCGGGGACTTCCCGGTCCTGAACCCGTTCAGCGAGATGGCGGGGCACATGGCCATCCCCCTGGCGGCCCACTACCTCCAGACCGAGATGGGCGGCCGGGGGATCCTCGTGGGAAACGTGCCGGGGGTTCCGCCGGCAACGGTCCTGATCCTGGGAGCGGGGACGGTAGGCATGGCGGCGGCCCGCTCGGCCCTGGGGGACGGAGCCCACGTCATGGTGGTGGACGAAAACCTCACGAAGCTGCGGTCCCTTTCCCGGGAGCTCATCGGAAGGCCCCACACGATCCTGGCCACGGAGGAGCGCATCGGGAAGTACACGGCCATCGCCGACGTGGTCATCGGGGCCGTCCTGGTCCCGGGTGAGCGGGCCCCCTTCCTGGTCACCGAGGGGATGGTGAAGAAGATGAAGCCAGGGAGCGTCATCATCGACGTCTCCATCGACCAGGGCGGGTGCGTGGAGACGAGCCGGCCCACCGCACTGGACCGCCCCACCTTCGTCCAGCACGGGGTCGTGCACTACTGCGTCCCCAACATGACGGCGAACGTTCCCCGCACGGCCTCCCGGGTTCTCACCAACGTGGCCATTCCCTACGTGAAGGCGCTGGCCGAGAAGGGCCTCGCCGGGGCCTTGCGGACGAATGCGGCCCTGGCCCAGGGAGTCTACCTCTACAAGGGGGCGATGGTGCACCGGGGCCTTGGAGAACACTTCAAGATCCCTTCCGAAACCTTGACCGACCTCCTGGACAGGGAGGCCTGAGAGCCATGAGCTGGGTTGCCGACTACCGAGCGAAAATGCGCACCGCCGAGGAGGCGGTGGGCTTCATCAAGAGCGGAGACAGGGTCTACTACGGTGGCAACGCCGCCATTCCCCAGACGCTGGTGAGGGCCCTGGCGGCCCGAAGGGCGGAGCTGGACAAGGTGCAGTTGAACCACGTGCTCCTGGTGGGGGAAGACCCCCTCTCGGCCCCCGAGATGGCCGGGCACTTCCGCCACAACTCCCTCTTCGTGGGACCCGCGGACCGGAAGGCCGTGAACGACGGCCGGGCCGATTACGTCCCCATCTTCCTCTACATGATCCCGCGCCTCTTCACGGAGCGGATCGTCCCCCTGGACGTGGCCATGGTGGCCGTGTCACCCCCCGACGAACACGGCTTCATGAGCCTGGGCGTCGAGACGCTCGCCTCCCGCGCGGCCTGCCAGGCCGCCCGCCACGTCATCGTGCAGGTGAACGAGATGATGCCCCGGGTGCTGGGAGACTCCTTCCTCCACGTGAGGAACGTGTCCAGCATCGTCGAGGCCACGGAGCCCCTCCCCACGCTGGAACCGGGACCCCCCAGCGAGGTGGAGGAGGCCATCAGCCGGAACATCCTGCGCCTCATCGAGCCGGGGATGACGGTGCAGATGGGGATCGGGGGGATACCCGACGCCGTCTTCGCCAGCATGGAAGGGAGCCTGGACCTGGGGATCCACACCGAGATGCTCTCGGACCAGGCCATGTACGCCATCGAGCGGGGGGTGGTCACGGGGGCGAGGAAGACCCTGCATCCGGGGAAGGTGGTCATCACCTTCGCCCTGGGAAGCCAGCGCCTCTACGAGTACCTGGACAACAATCCCCTCATCGAGGCCCATCCGGTGGACCACGTGAACGACCCGTTCATCATCAGCCAGAACGAGAAGATGCTGGCCATCAACTCGGCCGTGGAGGTGGATCTCACGGGGCAGGTCTGCTCCGATTCCATCGGGACCTACATCTATTCGGGATTCGGAGGGCAGGTGGACTTCATCCGGGGTGCGGCCCGCTCCAAGGGGGGCAAGCCCGTCATCGCCCTTTCGGCCACGGCCAAGGGCGGCCAGCTCTCCCGCATCGTACCGATGCTGAAGCCCGGGGCGGGAGTCGTCACCAGTCGGGCCGACGTCCACTATGTGGCCACCGAGTTCGGCATTGAGAAGCTCTTCGGAAAGAACCTCAGGGAACGGGCCGAAGCCCTCATCCGCATCGCCCACCCGGATTTCCAGGACGAACTGGAGGCCGCGGCCAAGGAGCGGAAGCTCCTGACCTGAGATGAGCCTGGTCCACCGCTTCCGCTCTCCCTTCCTCTCTCCCTCCCGGACCCGGAGCCTTCTGGCCCGGGCCGGGGAGGTGCTGGGCCGCCCCCTGGCTGGGCTACGCACCGAGGCCTGTTTCAACCTCCTGGTCTCCGGACCCCTGGATCCTTCCCAGGAGGAGACCCTCCGATGGCTCCTGGCCGAGACCTTCGATCCGGGAGGCTTCGGCGGGGAGACCTTCCTCCGGGGGGGAGGGACGGTGCTGGAGGTCGGCCCCAGGATGAACTTCACCACGGCCTGGTCCACCAACGCCGTGGCCGTCTGCCACGCCTGCGGGCTGAGGCAGATCCAGCGCATCGAGCGCTCCCGGCGCTTCCTCCTGGAGGGGGAGAAGCCCCTCAGGCCGGGAGAGGAACAGGCCTTCCTCGCCCTGGTCCACGACCGCATGACCGAGACCCCCTACCTCGCCCCCCTGGAGTCCTTCGAGACGGGAATGGCTCCGGAGCCGGTCTTCGAGATCCCTGTCCTGGAGGAGGGCCGGGCGGCGCTGGAGCGGGTGAACCGGGAGATGGGGCTCGCGTTCGACGACTGGGATCTGGACTACTACACCGAGCTCTTCCGGGACCGCATCGGCCGGAACCCCACCTCGGTGGAAGCCTTCGACATCGCCCAGTCCAACAGCGAGCACTCCCGGCACTGGTTCTTCAAGGGGCGCCTCCTCATCGATGGTCAGGAGGTCCCCGAGCACCTCCTGGCCGTGGTGCGGCGCCCGCTGGAGGCCCGCCCCTCCAACAGCGTCATCGCTTTCAGCGACAACTCCAGCGCCATCCGGGGCTACCCGATCCGGACCCTGCTTCCGGCTCTCCCCGGCGAGCCGTCCTCCCTGGTGGAGACGGTTGTGGAGTACGACCTCCTCTTCACGGCCGAGACCCACAACTTCCCCTCCGGGGTGGCGCCCTTCCCGGGCGCCGAGACCGGCACCGGGGGGCGGATCCGCGACACCCATGCCACCGGGCGCGGGAGCCTGGTGGTGGCCGCCACCGCCGCCTACTGCGTGGGGAACCTGCGCATCCCGGGCTACCCCCTCCCCTGGGAGGACCCCGCGTTCCGCTACCCCGCGAACCTGGCCTCCCCGCTGGAGATCGAGATCGAAGCCTCCAACGGGGCTTCCGATTACGGAAACAAGTTCGGCGAGCCCGTGATCCTGGGGTACACCCGTTCCTTCGGCCTCCGCCTCCCAGGGGGGGAGCGGCGGGAATGGATCAAGCCCATCATGTTCTCCGGTGGTATCGGCCAGCTGGATGCCCGACACCGGGAGAAGGAGCCTCCCGAGCCGGAGATGTGGTTGGTGAAGCTGGGGGGGCCGGCCTACCGGATCGGCATGGGGGGGGGAGCCGCGTCCTCCATGGTGCAGGGGGAGAACGTCGAGGAGTTGGACTTCAACGCCGTCCAGCGCGGCGACGCCGAGATGGAGCAGAAGGGCAACCGGGTCATCCGCGCCTGCGTGGAGATGGGGCCGGACAACCCCATCGTGAGCATCCACGACCAGGGAGCCGGGGGAAACTGCAACGTCCTGAAGGAGCTCGTGGATCCGGCAGGGGCACGCATCGAGGTCCGGTCCATCCCGGTGGGGGACGACACCCTCTCGGTGCTGGAGATATGGGGCGCCGAGTACCAGGAACAGGACGCCCTCCTCCTGCGGGCCGGCGACCGGGAGCGGTTCGAGGCCATCTGCCGCCGGGAGAAGGTCCCTGTGGCCTTCGTGGGCCGTGTCACGGGGGACGGGCGCATCGTCCTCCATGATGAACGGGACGGCACCACCCCGGTCAACATGGAGCTGGGCCACGTTCTGGGCGCCATGCCCCAGAAGACGTTTCAGCTGAAACGCGTTCCTCCCCGGCTTCAGCCGCTGGTGCTGCCGGCCGGCCTGACGGTCCGGGGAGCGCTGGAACGGGTACTCCGCCTGCTGTCCGTGGGCTCGAAGCGCTTCCTCACCAGCAAGGTGGACCGGTGCGTCACGGGGCTGGTGGCCCGCCAGCCCTGCTGCGGCCCCCTCCAGCTCACCGTGGCGGATGTGGCCGTCATGGCCCAGAGCCATTTCGGCGTCACCGGAGGGGCTACCGCCATCGGGGAGCAGCCCATCAAGGGGCTGGTTGATCCGGTCGCCATGGCCCGAATGACGGTGGGGGAAGCCCTCACCAACCTGGTGTGGGCGCGGGCCAGCGCGCTGGAAGACGTGAAGTGCTCGGCCAACTGGATGTGGGCGGCCAAGCTCCCCGGGGAGGGGGCGGCGCTCCACGACGCGGCGCAGGCCATGGCCACCCTCATGGAGGAGCTGGGAATCGCCGTGGACGGAGGGAAGGACTCCCTCTCGATGGCCGCCCTGGCGCCGGCCCCGGGTGGGGGGGAGGAGACGGTGAAGGCCCCGGGATCGCTGGTGGTCTCGGCCTACGTCACCTGCCCCGACATCACCGCCACCGTCACCCCGGACCTCAAGCTCCCGGGGGAGGGACGGATCTTCTACGCGGATCTGGGTGGGGGGAGGAACCGGTTGGGAGGCTCCGCCCTGGCCCACGCCTTCGGCCAGGTGGGAGACAGCGCACCCGACCTGGAGGACGCGTCCCTCCTGAAGGGGGCCTTCGAGACCGTGCAGGACCTCCTCGCCCAGGGGGTCCTTTCCGCCGGGCACGACCGGAGCGACGGCGGCCTGGTCACCACGCTGCTGGAGATGGCCTTCGCCGGGAACTGCGGCCTCGATGTCGACCTGCCGGGCGGCCGCGAGGTGTCGGACGCCCTCCACCCCACCGCCGCCATCCCCCTCCTCTTCAACGAGGAGCTGGGGCTGGTTTTCGAGGCCCCGGCGGAGGAGGAGGAGCGGATCCTGGAGGCGTTCTGGGCGGTGGGCGTTCCGTGCGTGGCCATCGGCGTGACGGTCGCCGAGCCCCACGTCCGCGTCTCGGTAGGGGGACACCCCGTCCTGGAAGAGGACATGCGGGCACTTCGGGCCCTCTGGGAGGAGACCAGCCACCAGCTCGACCGCCTCCAGACCGACCCCGAGCACGCCGACCAGGAGTACGCCCTCATCCGCGACCGGGCAGGCCCCACCTTCCACGTCCCCTTCCCCGTGGGGTACACCGCCCCGGAGATCCTGGTCCGGAAGGCCAGGCCCCGGGTGGCGGTGGTGCGGGAGGAGGGGAGCAACAGCGACCGGGAGATGAGCTCGGCCTTTCATCTCGCGGGTTTCGAGGTGTGGGACGTGGCCATGTCGGACCTGCTCTCGGGAACCGCCATCCTGGCCCCCTTCCAGGGGATCGGCTTTCCGGGCGGCTTCGCCTACGCCGACGTCCTCGATTCGGCCAAGGGTTGGGCGGGGACCATCCGCTTCAATCCCGCCCTCCTGGAGCAGTTCCTCCGCTTCTACGAGCGCCCCGACACCTTCAGCCTGGGGCTCTGCAACGGCTGCCAGCTCCTGGCCCTCCTGGGGTGGGTACCCTGGCCCGGGATCTCCATGGAGGCCCAGCCGCGCTTCATCCGCAACGCCAGCGGCCGCTTCGAGTCTCGCTTCACCACAGTGAAGGTCCTGGACAGCCCCTCGGTCATGCTCCGGGGAATGGGCGGGGCCACCCTGGGGATCTGGGTGGCCCACGGGGAGGGTAGGGCGTACTTCCCCGATGAGGGGCTGCGGGAGAGGGTCGTGAGGGAGGGATTGGCACCGATTCGCTTCGTGGATGACGAGGGGGAGCCCACCGCCACCTACCCCTTCAACCCCAACGGCTCCCCGGAGGGGATCGCCGCCCTCTGCTCCCCGGACGGCCGGCACCTGGCCATGATGCCCCACCCGGAGCGGTCGTTCCTCACCTGGCAGTGGGGGTGGACACCGCGGGAGTGGAGGGGAGGGAGCACCGCATCCCCCTGGCTGAGGCTCTTCCAGAACGCCCGGGAGTGGTGCGAGGGGGGGTGAGCCAGGGAGAGCGCAGGGGAACCCCCAGCAGCATCTCTCCCTCGATCCGGGGCCGCAGGGCGGGGAGGTAGAGCTCGATCTCGGGCAGCTCGGGCAAGGGTCGCTCCTCCGTCGTGCAGCTCCTGGGAGGGGAGGCCGGGTACCGCCAACTCGCACGCCTCTGCCCCGGATTAGACAGAAATCCTTATCAAAGTTATGTTTATCACATGACGGCGCTACTCCCCCGCGATGCCCGTCCGGGCATCTTCGCTCCTCCCAACCAGCGGGAGGACTGAGCCCGGGGGCGTGTCCGTCTCCTCCGCCACGAGGCGGGGTGACGGCGCCCGGGGCGCCTCGGCGCGCCCTCCCCCGGCTCCCGTCCCACTCTCCGATTCCGGGCCCACGGGCCCCCGCCAACGACCCAGCAGCACCCGGAGAGTACCATGTCCGAGATCAAAGTCTCCGCCGACCAGGTGTTCCCCATCCTGAAGGAGAACATCTTGGTGGACGGCTTCCACCTGGTCATCGACCTGGAGAAGTCCCACGGGTCCGTCATCGTGGATGCCCTGGAGGGGAAGGAGTACCTGGACTGCTACGGTTACTTCGCCACCCTCCCCGTTGGGCACAACCACCCCAAGATGGAGGACGAGGGCTTCCGCCATACCCTCCTGACCGCCGCCCTCTCCAACCCCGCCAACTCCGACATCTACTCCCGCCAGTTCGCCGCCTTCGTGAAGATATTCCGGGAGCTGGCCGCGCCCCCTGAGTTCCGCTACCTCTTCTTCGTCTCCGGGGGATCCCTGGGGGTGGAGAACGCCATGAAGGCCGCCTTCGACTGGAAGGCGCAGAAGAACCGGGAGAAGGGGATCGAGGGGGGCGGAGACAAGATCCTCCACTTCCGGGACGCCTTCCACGGGCGCAGCGGGTACACGCTCTCGGTGACCAACACCGATCCCACCAAGACCCGGGACTTCCCCAAGTTCGACTGGCCCCGCATCTCCAATCCCACCATCGACTTCCCCATGGACGAGGGGGTGGTGGCCGCCAAGGAGGATACGGCGTGCGCCGAGATCGAGGCCGCTTTCGCCCGGGACCCCCACGGGATCGCCGCCATCCTCATCGAGCCCATCCAGGGCGAGGGGGGTGACAACCACTTCCGCCCCGAGTTCTTCCGCCGCCTGCGGGAGTATGCCGACCGGTACGAGGCGCTCCTCATATTCGACGAGGTCCAGACGGGGCTCGGCTCCACCGGGACCATGTGGGCTTATGAGCAGACAGGGGTCACCCCCGACATCGTCGCCTTCGGGAAGAAGACCCAGGTCTGCGGGATGATGAGCACCACCCGCATCGACGAGATCCCCACCAACGTCTTCAAGGTCTCCAGCCGCATCAACTCGACCTGGGGCGGGAACCTGGCGGACATGGTGCGCTGCGCCCGCTACCTCCAGATCATGCACGAGGAGAAGTTGGTGGAGAACGCCGCCGCGGTGGGGGCGCACTTCCACGAGGGGCTGCACGCTCTGGCCGCCGACTTCCCGCTGGTCACCAATGTGCGGGGCCGCGGGCTCTTCCTGGCGATCGACCTCCCTTCGCCCGAGCTGCGCAACCGCATCCGCATGGGGTGTTGGGAGCGGGGGCTGGCGGTGCTGGCGTGCGGGACGCGCACGATCCGGTTCCGGCCGCCCCTCGTCTTCAGCCGCCGGGAGGCGGACCGCACGGTGGCCACGCTCCGGGAGGCCCTGGGATCCATCCCCTAGGCGAGCAGGAGAAGGTCCGGGTCGCCCGGATGAGGTAGGTGGGGCCGGAGGGCGGATCCGCGCCCTTTCAGGGCGCCCCGAGCCCCTCCCCCCGGATCCAGCGTGCCAGGTCCTCGATGACCGCTGGGTCCACGTGTCGCACCGTGGTGGAGTATTCCTCCGGAGTGGCCATGCCCTCTCCCGGTGTGAAGAGATGGCTCAGGGAGGGATAGAGCCTGGTGATGGCCCCTTCCCTCCCCTGAAGGCCCGTCTTCCAGAGCTCCAGGTCCTCCGGGGTGGACTGGTAGTCCCGCCCCCCCTGGAGGACCAGGAGAGGAGCCTGGAGCCGCCTGGCTGCCCCCAGAGGGTCCACCCCCACCACCTCCCTCCAGTAGGCGGGCGGAGCCCCCAGAAGCGATTCCTCCCCGGCCATGCCTCCCCCCTCGAGGCGATCCAGGTCCAGGAGCAGGGAATCCACCAGCGCCGCGCCCTCAGGGTCGGATGCCCGCTGCAAGCCGGCCACGTGCTCCAACTGGCTCCGAATCACGGCCAGGAAGGGGCGCAGGGGTGCCGCCATGACCACCACCCCCGCCACCTTCCCGTCCCGAAGGGCTATGCCCGGCGCCAGCATCGCTCCCAGCGAATGCCCCAGGAGGAAGACCCTCTCCGGATCCACCTCGGGCCGGGTCCTCAGGAGGGTCAGGGCCGCCAGGGCATCCTCCACCACTTCCGCCTCCAGGCCGATGTCCCTGGGGAGGGCGGCACCATGGACCCGTGTCCGCTTGTCGTAACGGAGGACCACGATCCCCCGGGAGGCGAGCCCCCAGGCCAGGTCCCGGAAGGGCCGGTTGCCTCCGAGGGTCTCGTCCCGGTCGTTGGGTCCCGAGCCGTGGACCAGGACCACCCCCGGGAGGGCGGCCCCTTCTTTCGGAAGGGTCAGGACGGCGGGCAGGGCCCAGGGCTCGGCCCCCACCGTGACCTCCACTTCCCCGAAGGACCCGGGATCTACGTAGGCCGGGGCATCATACGCCGGGGGCTCCGGGGGCCGCACGAAGAAGCCGCTCACCAGGAGGGAGTCGGAGAGCACCACCCTCAGGATCACGCCCTGCTTCTCGAAGGCCGCGGGGAGATCCACGATCTGATAGCTCTGGTAGGGAGTGACCGATCCGGGGTCCAGGCGGTTCAACCCCCCCAATTGAGCGGTGAGCTGGCTCCAGATGGTTCGAAGCTGCTCCGGGCCCATGGCTTCGGGGGGGACGGCCGGGTCCACCCGGCTTCCGGCGCCCTGGAAATCACCGGCGCGGAGAAGCTCGATCCAATCCCGGGCCGCCAGGTTCCAACGGTCCAGCGCAAGGGGGGTCTGTTGGGCGGGCAGGAGGGTCGGCAGGATCATCAGAGTCAGGAGGAAAGGGGCCAGGGGACCGGGGGTCGGGCATCGGCGTCGGAGCATGGTGATGGCTCCCGGGGGGGGTGGATGGATGGGTGGATGAGGGACTCTCCCTCGGGGTCTCGATCCCTCTCTACGCACCGCGAGGGGGGAATCTTCTCCGCATTGCAGGAGGGCGGACGCCTCCGCTAGCTTCCCCCGCCCTCGTCCGGCCGGCCCCTCTCTCCACGGAGACCCCTGGTGGCTTCCTCCAAGGTCCACTCCGGCGTGAACCACCTCGCCATCGCCCTGGGCCTGGTCCTGGGGTTGGCCTTCGGCGTCCTGGCCTCGGCCTCGGGGTCGGCGTTCCTGGTGAAGGTGGCGGTGGCCACCCGCCCCCTGGGCACGGCCTTCGTCAACGCCATCCAGATGGTGGTGATCCCCCTGGTCGTGGTAACCGTCTTCCTGGGGGTGGGACGGCTGGGAGACCCCCGGAAGCTCGGGAAGCTCGGGACGTTCACCGTCGGCCTGGTCTGGCTCACGTACGTCCCGGCCATCTTCCTCGGCATGGTGGGGATGAAGGTGGGGCTCAGGTTCTCCACCCCGCTGGTGGTCCCGGTGGAGCACGAGGCGGCGGTCCCGGAGCTTCCCGGGCTGGTGGCGTACCTGGTGGGGCTCATCCCCCGCAACATCTTCCAGGCGGCGGCGGACGGCGCCCTCATCCCCCTGATCCTCTTCACCATCCTCCTGGCCGCCGCCGCCGGCACCCTGCCGGAGGAGCGCAAGAAAGGGCTCTTCGAGTTGGCGGACACCTTGAACGAGGCCCTCGTCAAGTTGGTGCACTGGATCCTCTGGGCGGCCCCCGTGGGGGTCTTCGGGCTCTCGGCCCCCATCACCGCCGAGTCGGGGTGGGCCATGCTCCAGAACCTGATGGTCTTCATCCTCACGGTGATCGTTTGCCTGGGGATCCTCTGGGCGGGGTGGTACCTCCCCTGGCTGCGGCTCGCCGGGCGGATGGGCCCCCGTTTCTTCCACAAGGCCACCCTGGGGACCCTCACCATCGGGTTCGGCTCCACCAGCTCGGTGGCCTCCCTTCCGGTGATGTTGGAGGAGGCGGGAAGCAACCTCGGGCTCTCCCGGGAGGTGTACCCCCTGGTCCTCTCCCTCCTGGCGCCGCTGCACAAGGCCGGGAGCGCCCTCTTCCAGGCCGCCGCCGTGGTATTCCTGGCCTCGGTCTACGACGTACCTTTCCCCACCTCGGCCATGGGAGGGGTATTCATGGCCATCTTCCTGGTGGCGCTGACGGTGGCCCCGGTTCCCAGCGCCGCCGTGGTGACGCTGGCTCCCGCCCTGGACACGGTGGGGGTGCCGCTCGCCGGCCTCGGGATCCTCTTCGGCGTCGACCGCATCCCCGACATGTTCCGGTCGGCCCTGAACATCAACGGCCACATGGTGTGGGCCGTGGTGGTGGAGGAGCTGACCCTGGGGCGCACGGGGCCGGGGGGATCCCGGGAGGGCGCCGAGCCGGGAAGCCGCGCCTGAGCCCGAAGCCCGGGCGCGGGCCCTCGGACCGCCGCGGTCCGCCGGCCCCTATCCCGCCGCCTCCTCGTAGACGGCCACCCGCACCCTCCCTTCCTCCCCCACCCATCCCCGGTACATCCCCAGGGTGTTGAAGCCCATCCGTCCGTTCCCGGCTCGGTCCATGGCCACCACCCCTCCCAACCCCTTCCGCTGCGCCTCCAGCTTCTCCAGAACCACCTGCCGGACCGCCTCCTCCAGAGAGACCCCCAGGTAGGCCATGCGGGCCTGGATGTCGTGGGCCACGGCGTTGCGGATGAAGTACTCCCCCCATCCGGTGCAGGAGACGGCGCAGTGGGAGCCGGCGTAGGTGCCAGCCCCGATGATGGGGGAGTCGCCCACGCGGCCCCACTTCTTGTTGGCCATCCCTCCCGTGGAGGTCCCTGCCACCAGGAGGCCCGCCGCGTCCAGAGCCACGGCCCCCACGGTTCCGGTGGTGTCCCGGGTGGGGGCCCGGGGCGGGACATCGGCGGGAGGATCGCTCCCATCCACGGTGTTGGGGCGGTCGGAGCCCTGGGCTTCCCGGGCCCTGGCCTTCCGGAGGTCATCGCGCCTCCGCTCGGTCACGAACCAGGCGGGGTCCTCCACCACCAGCCCCTGCTCTCTCGCGAAGGAGTCCGCACCCGGGCCCGAGAGCATGACGTGGGGGCACTTCTCGAGGACGGCCCGGGCCAGCAGGATCGGGTGGCGGACCGTGCTCACCCCGCTCACGGCCCCGGCCTCCAGGGTGTTGCCCACCATGAGGGAGGCGTCCATGGACACCGCCTCCTCGGAGGTGAGGTTGGAGCCCCGGCCGGCGTTGAAGAGGACGGAGTCCTCCATGACCCGGATGGCCTCCACCACCCCGTCCATGGCGGTCCCGCCCTCCTTCATGGCCCGGTAGCCCGCCGCCAGGGAGGCGGCCAGCGTCTCCCGGTACCCTTTCTCCAGCTCCGGCGTCATCTCCTCGGGGGAGAGGACCCCCACCCCCCCATGGATCCCCAGGCCCCACCGGACCCGAAAGCTCTCGTTCATGGCAAGTCCGCCTTCTTCTCTGCACTATCGGTTGGAGGTCAGGCACTACATTCTGTTGCCGGACACAGTCTGCGTCATCCGCACAGGAGCCACAACCTTGGTCGAACGGTTCAAGCCTCTTCGCTTCTCCCGGACCGGCGTCCGCGGCCTGCCAGCCTCCGCCACCCTGTCGGTGAACGACCGGGTCAGGGAGATGTGGGCCGCAGGCCGGAACGTCTTCCACCTCGCCTTCGGGGAGTCCCGCTGGCCGGTCCATCCCCGGATCGCCGAAGCCCTCTCGGCCAACGCGCAGAAGCGGAGCTACCTCCCGGCGGCAGGGATCCCCGAGCTCCGCAGCGCCATCGCCGGCCACTACCGGCGGGTCTTCGACCTGGACGTGGGTCCCGAGCAGGTGGTCACCGGGCCCGGGAGCAAGTCCCTCCTCTTCGCCACGCTTCTGAGCCTGGGGGAGGAGATCCTCATCCCCCGGCCGTCCTGGGTCACCTACGCGCCCCAGGTCCACCTCCTGGGCAAACCCATCACCTGGGTCCCCACCTACCCGGAGGACCGCTACCAGGTGGGGACCGAGGTCCTCCAGGAAGCGCTCCAGGCCTCCCGCCAGGACATGGGAAACCCGGAGGTGCTCATCCTGAACAACCCCGGGAACCCCACCGGGACCATGGGCACCCCGGAGGAGAACGGGAAGCTGGCCGAGCTCTGCCGGGAGCAGGAGCTCATGGTCATCAGCGACGAGATCTACGCCCGCACCGCCTTCACCGACAGCCCCTTCGTCTCCATGGGAAAGCTCTACCCCCGGGGGACGGTGGTCATGGGAGGGCTCAGCAAGGACCTTTCCCTGGGAGGATGGCGGGTAGGGGTCGCGGTGGTGCCCCCCACGAAGGCGGGCAAGGCCCTGGCCACGGCCCTCACCAACATCGCCACCAACGTGTGGTCCTGCGTGGCCGCCCCGGTGCAGTATGCCGCGCTGGTGGCCTACGCCGGGGACCCCGAGGTGGAGGACTACGTGCGGCTGTGCGCCCGGATGCACGCGGTGCGGACGCTCTACCTCCACGCCCTCATGGAACGCCTGGGCGTCCAGTGCGTGAGGCCGGCGGGGGCCTTCTACATCTTTCCCTGCTTCGATGCGTGGAGGGAGGCCCTGGCCGCCCGGGGGGTCCACACCGACGAGGAGCTGGCCCTCCACCTCCTGGAGAAGTACGAGGTCGCGGCCCTCCCCGGGTCCGCCTTCCACTCGGTCCGGGATCTCTGCCTCAGGATCTCCTCTTCCTTCATCGACGCCAACACCGACGAGAGTGCGGACGCCCTGGTGGCAGCATGGCGCGCGGACCCGGACCCGGAGCGGTTCATCCGGGACCATCACCCCCGGCTCCAGAAGGTCGCGGAGAGGTTCGGAGAGTTCATCATGGACCTGAAGTCGTGACTATCAATTCCATATAAAGATTCGATTTACGATTTCCTATCAAGCTCACACGAGGAACCAGACCATGAGGGAAGCCGTCATCGTCGACGGGGTCCGCTCTCCGGTAGGCAAGCATGGGGGCATCCTGTCCGGAGTGCGCCCCGACGACCTTCTGGCCGAGGTCCTCCGAGCCCTCCAGGCCCGGACGGGGATCGATCCCACCCTGGTGGAGGACGTCTACATGGGGTGCGGGAACCAGGGTGGGGAGGATAACCGGGACGTGGCCCGGATGAGCGTGCTGCTGGCCGGGTGGCCGGTGACGGTGCCCGGGGTGACCGTGAACCGGAACTGCTCCTCAGCGCTGGAGGCGGTGAACCAGGCCGCCAAGGCCATCCTTGCCGGGGAGGGGGAGGTGTACGTGGGGGGCGGGGTGGAGAGCATGAGCCGGGCCCCATGGGTCATGGGCAAGCCCGAGAAGCCCCAGCCCGTGGGCCATCCCACCATGTGGGATACCACGGTGGGGTGGCGCTTCAACAACCCGAAGCTGGACGCCCTCTTCCCCATCGTCTCCCTGGGTGAGACGGCGGAGAACATCGCCCGGGAGATGGGGATCACCCGGGAGGAGCAGGACTCCTTTGCCCTGGAGAGCCACCGGCGGGCGGTGGCGGCCATGGACGCCGGACGCTTCCGGGACGAGATCGTCCCCATCCCCATTCCCCAACGAAGGGGGGACCCGGTGCTGGTGGACACCGACGAGCACCCCCGCGTCCGCCGCGAAGGGGAGCGCTTCGTCCTGGACACGGACCTGGCCCAGCTGGCCAGGCTCAAGCCTGCCTTCCGGGCGGACGGGACCGTCACCGCCGGGAACTCCAGCGGGATCAACGACGGGGCGGCGGCCCTCCTCCTCACCACCCGGGAGAAGGCGCAGGCGTTGGGAATGAAGCCCATGGCCCGGTGGCTGGGCTCGGCCGTGGCGGGAGTGGACCCGGGGGTGATGGGGTACGGGCCGGTTCCGGCGACCAAGAAGCTCCTGCGGCGCTTGGGGCTGGGCATCGCCGACCTGGGGCTCGTCGAGCTGAACGAAGCCTTCGCCGCCCAAGCCATCGGCGTGATGAGCCGCCTGGGGCTCGACCCCGCCATCACCAACGTGAACGGGGGCGCCGTGGCCCTGGGCCATCCCACCGGCTGCTCCGGGGCCCGGATCCTGGTGACGCTCCTGCACGAAATGAAGCGGCGGGCTCCCCGGGCTCCCCGGCCCTTCTACGGGCTGGCCACCCTGTGCGTGGGGGTGGGGATGGGGGTTTCGACCATCGTGGAGTGGATCGATGGGCGATGAGATGCGGACCCGGGTGGCCGATCCGAGGCCGTCCCCCCTGGAGGAACAGGCCATGACCCCACCGACCGACCGCCCCCTTTCCGGCATCCGTGTCATCGGGCTGGAGCAGTACATGGCGGGCCCCTACTGCACCATGCTCCTGGCCGACGCCGGGGCGGAGATCATCAAAGTCGAGCGCCCCGGAACGGGCGACCCCCGGCGTGGAATCCCGCCTTTCGCCAGGAAGGACGGAGTGGAGAAGGCAGCAGGGTTCATGGCCTACAACCGGAACAAGAAGAGCCTGGCCCTGAACGTCCAGGACCCCCGGGGGCAGGAGATCCTCCGCAAGCTGGTGGAGGTTTCGGACGTGGTGGTGGAGAACCTGAGGCCCGGAGCCCTGGACAGGATCGGGCTGGGTTTCGAGGGAATGCGGGCCCTGAATCCCAGGCTGGTGTACGCGATGATCTCGGGTTTCGGTCGCATGCCGGGGTACCAGAGCGCCTACGCCCAGCGCCCCGCCTTCGACATCGTGGCGGAGGCCATGGGGGGGGTGATGGATCTTGTCGGCTTCGAGGACCGCCCCCCCACCTTCACCCTCTACGGGCTGGCGGACGTGTACTCCGGGATGGTGGGGGCCTACGGGATCCTCCAGGCCCTCTTCATGCGGGAGCGCACCGGGGAGGGGCAACTGGTGGACGTCTCCCTCCTGGACAACATGGTGGCGCTGAACGAGCGCATGGTGGCCCTCTTCTCCGTCACGGGCCAGGAGCCTCGACGGGGGAGGCTGGAGCACCTCTGGCCGCGGGGGGCCTTTCGGTGCGCGGACGGGTACGTGGCCCTGAACGTCCCCGACGACGGGATCTGGGCACGGCTGGCCACCACCATCGGCCGCCCGGCGCTGGTAGGGGACCCCCGGAGCGCCACCGGCACCGCCCGGGCGGCCAACGCCGCTTTCCTCCAGCCCCTCCTGGAGGAGTGGATGGCGGACAAGACCCGGTCCGAGGTGGTGGACGCCCTGAACGCCGCCGGGATGCCCACGGGGCCCGTGTACACCGCCCGCGACGTCTTCGCCGACCCCCACTTCCAGGCCCGTGGGATGCTCCCGGTCATCGAGGATCCGGAGGTGGGCTCGTACGCCTTCGCCCGTACCACCCCTCACCTCTCGGCGGCCCCGGAGATTCCCCTGAACGCCGCCCCGGCCCTGGGAGCCCACACCCGGGAGGTGCTGGAGGGGCTCCTGGGCTACCCGCCGTCCCGGGTGGAAACCCTGGCCGGGGCGGGGGTGGTGGGGGTGTAGAGGTCGGGTTTGCGGCGGAACCCGGCCCGGGGGCGCTCCCCTTGCCCCAGGTCCCGAGATTCGCCTCCCCGGCCCTATCCTCCCGCGGGCAGCCTTCTCATATTGGTTTCCCCTATCGGGCTGCCTTCGGGCAACCGGGGCTCTTCCTCCAGGAGGCGAGAGCCTGAACGGTATCCATCTCCACCGGCGACGTCCGGGAGGCCATGACGAATCCGCCCGTCTGTCCAGGGTGCGGGATCCCCCTCTACACCGACGACGTCTATTGCCCCAGGTGCGGCGTCCGGCGGCAGGACTCCCTCCTCCCCCCTCCCCCGGCCCGGGGAGCGACCAGAGCCCTGGCAGCCATGGCGGAATCCGGGGAGGCGGAGCTACCCACCTGCCCCACCTGTGGGGCCCCCTACCTGGCGGGAGACACCTTCTGCAGCCTCTGCGGCACCCACACCACCGATGCCATTCCCCCGGCCCCGGCTCCGCCTCCGGCTCCGGCCCCGGCTCCGGCTCCGCCTTCCGGTCCGGCGTTTCCCCCGGCACCCGCCCCGCGGCCCCCCTCCACCCCCGTCCCGGAGGGCTCTCCGACACCCATCCCACGAGGGGCGCCTCCCGTGGGTGGGGATTCCGATGGCTGGCACGGGGTCCGCCTCCAACTCGAGGAGGCCACCAGGGGCGAGTTCGAGGTTGTGAAGGAGCTGGGCCGGGGGGGGATGGCTGCGGTCTACCTGGCGCGGGATCTGGCCCTGGGCCGGGATGTGGCCATCAAGGTCATGGCCCCGGGCCTCCTCATGGGGCCGGGCATGGTGGAACGGTTCCGCCAGGAGGCGGTGACCATCGCCAAGCTCCATCACCCCAACATCGTCACCATCCACACCGTCGGCCAGGCGGGCCACCTCCACTTCTTCGTGATGCAGTTCGTGGAGGGTGCGTCCCTTGAGACCATCCTGGAGCGGTTCGAGTCCGTCCCCATCCACCTGACGCAGGTCATCCTCTACCAGCTGGGGGTGGGCCTGTCCTACGCCCACCGGCGCGGGGTGGTCCACCGGGACATCAAGCCCGGCAACGCCCTCCTGGACCGGGAGGGCAATGCGATCCTCACCGACTTCGGCATCGCGAAGGTCACCACCGCTTCGAACCTCACGCAGACCGGGTCCACCATCGGGACGCCGGCCTACATGAGCCCGGAGCAGTGCCGGGCCGGGGAGCTCTCCGGGGCCTCGGACCAGTACTCCCTGGGGGTGGTGGCGTACGAGATGCTCACGGGAGCGCCACCGTTCTCCGGGAGCCCGTTCGATATCATGCAGGCCCACACGGCCGCGGCCCCCCCCAGGATACGGGATCGCCGGCCCGACTGTCCCCCGGAGCTGGAGGCAGCCGTCTACCGGATGATGGCGAAGGACCCCGCGGACCGGTTCGGGGACGTCGCCGAGGCCATCGAGGCCATAGGGGGCTTCCTCCCGGGCCCCCATGATCCCGTCCGGGAGGAGATGGCCTGCCTGGTGGATCCGGGCCGAGGCCCGGCCCCCGCAGCGCGGGGGGCCTTCGCTCCCACCCCGGGCCGGGCCGTCACCCCCACCCCTTCGGCTGGGGCCGCCACCCCTCAGCCCGCCCCCAGGGGGAAGGCCCGCGTGCCGCTCTGGGCCGTCGGCGTCGCGGCTCTGGCGTTGGTGGGAGCCTCGGTGGGAGCCTACCTGTGGCTCTCCCCGGAGGGGCCTCCCCCCGCACCGGTCACTACACCTTCCGGGGTGAGCCGCATCACCTTCCCGAGCCCTACGGAGGAAGTGCTGGTAGGCACCTCCCTCCGGATCTCGGCCAACCTCCTGGACGAAGAGGGCCGGGCCCTCTCGGGCCAGCCGGTGGAATGGGCCTCCGACGATCCCTCCATCGCCTCGGTGGAGGGGGCCACGGAGGAGGCGCTCGTGACGGGGATGGGGCCGGGAACGGTCATGGTTCGGGCCCGCACAGGGGGCCTGGAGGGGGGGGTGGAGGTCGTGGTCTCCGCTCCCGGAGCCGGCGAGTTCCGGGTTTCCGCCCCCGGGCGGGAGCTCGTCATCGGATCGGAGCTCACCCTCACGGCCGTCCTGACGGACCAGACCGGGCAGCGTGTCACCGACCCCGAGGTCTCCTGGACCTCCGGCAACCCCTCGATTCTGGAGGTGGGCCGCTCCACCGGGGTGGTGAGGGGGGTGAGCCTGGGAAGGGCCCAGGTCAGGGCCACGGCGGGGGAGGAGTCCAGGAGCGTGGAGCTGACGGTCATCGGCCGGGTGGAGTCCATCGCCGTGGTCCCGCCCTCGGACCTGCTCCGGGCCGGAGGGAACTCCGTCCTGAGGGCGTCCGTGACCTCCCTGCCCGCCGGGTTCCTGGGGCCGGAGGGTCTGGCATGGAGCTCCTCCAACCCGGCCGTGGCCTCGGTGGCGTTGGCCGGCGCGGACTCGGTGGTCCTGGCCCTCCTTACTCCGGGCGAGGCCATTCTGACCGCAAGAACGGGAGCCGTCCAGAGCGCCGTCACCCTGCGGGTCCTCGCCCCCCCCGTGGCCGTCACCCTGGCCCTCTCCTCCGGCCTGGTCCCCTTTCAGGCCGTGGAAGGGGGAGCCGCTCCCGCCGACCAGACCGTCACGGTGAGCGTCACGGGGGAGGCGACTCCCACCCTGGGAGCCGTCCAGTACGCCTCCGGCGCCAGCGGGTGGCTCTCCCCCATGCTCGGGACCACCGCCGGAGCCCAGACCGCCCTGGTCCTCCGGGCCGATCCTCGGGGGCTGGGAGAGGGAGAGTACTCCGCCAGGGTGCCCGTGCGGGCCGGCGGCGAGAGCCGGGAGGTGGAGGTCCGCCTCCGGGTCGCTCCCGATCCGGGGGCGGGGCGCGTCGAGCCCAGCGACGCAGCAGCCCAGGAGCTCACCGGACTCCTCCAGCGGTACGCGGCCGCCATCGGCGAGAAGAACGTGAACCGGATCCGGGAGATCTTCCCCAGCATCTCCCAGGCGGCCATCGACGACCTGCGCCGCCTCCGGGACACCGACACCTACTACCTCCAGCTCTCCGGCAGCCTGCGGCCCGGCGACCGGGAGGGAACGCTGGAAGGGGATGTGATGTCGGGAGTGCTGGGGCCCGACGGCCGGGGGCAGCTCGTACGGATGATCTACACCTTCGGTCGGGGTCAGGGAGGCTGGTACATCGTCTCCCTCCGCCCCGGAGGCTGATCTCCCGTCAGCTCACCACCAGGATCACCCGCAGGACCTGGGGCTCCACCGCCTCCAATCCCGCGCTCTGGGAGCTGACGACCAGGCGCCCTTCGTAACGGCCCGGGGACAAACCCCGGGGTTCGATCACCACGAAGAGCTGAGCCGGCTCCTCGAAGGTCGCGCTGGTCTGGTTCAGGAAGGCACCCGTGATCCACCCGGTGGGCTGCCCCTGCGGGTAGGTCGGGATCCCCACCCGGAGCCCCGAGAGGGTCAGGCGGGTCCTGGATCCGTTCCTCACCCCCACGCGAGCGCTCAACTGGGTCGTGCCGGAGCCGGCCGGACCCACCACGACGCTGTCTCCGGGGAGGGGTACCCGCACCACGACGTCCCCGGCCAGGCTGTCCCGCACCAGCTCGATGGTGGGCAGGTCGAAAGAGCGGTCCGGCTCACGGGCGGTGAAGGTGACCGAAATGGTGTCGGTCCCACCCCACTGGCTCACGACGGGGACGAAGGCGAGCCAGGTCCCTCCTGGAAGCTCCGCCGCCGAGCCGGTTAGCCCCACCTGGAATCCCTCCACCGCCCCCCCCTCCACCGGATCCGTGGAGAGCCAGCCCGCCCCCCCCTGCGGGGTGCCCACGGCGCCCAGGTGGATGGTGCCGAGGGACTCCCGGTTCCCGGCGCCGGTGTTGGAGAGGAAGACCCGGGTCTGAAGGGGATCGGGGCTCCCCACCGTGTCGCTGAAGGTCACGGTGGAGGTGGAGAGGGTCAGGCGGGGGGAGATCAGGGTCAGGGTGACGGTGACGGAGCCCTCGCCTCCGTTCTGGCTGCGGATCGGCACAGTGGCCCTGTGGATACCCGCCCCCAACCCCTCCAGGAGGGGCTCCAGGAGCACGGACAGCCCGGACACCGATCCCCTCAGCCACCCCTGCGCTTCCCCCTCGTACCCCACCGTCCCCAGGCTCAGGGCCCCCAGGTCACCTCCCCCGGCGTTGAACGCCTCTACCGTCTGGGGGGCGGGGGCCTCGGCCCCCCGGGTCGCCGCGAAGCTCACGGAAGTCAGGGAGAGCGCCAGGCGGGGGAGGCTGCTCCCGGGGGCGACCGTGAAGGCCACGTACACCGTATCGCTTCCCCCCAGGGTGCTCACCACCGGCACCTTGGCCTCGTAGGCCGCCTGCCTGGGAGGGAGACTGCCCGTGAGGGCCCTGAGCCGGACGGAGGCGGCCGTGGTCAACTCGGCATCCAGCCAGCCCGTCCCGCCGGCCCCGTAGATCGTGGGCTCGACGGCGACCGTTCCCAGGCTTTCGAAGGCCCCCCCCCCGGTGTTGGCCAGCCCCACCGTAACCGGTGGAGGTCCCGCTCCCTGGGCCGTGTCCCCGAAGCTCACCGTCCGTGGGGACAAGGTCAGGCGGGAGGTTCCCACCACGAAGGAGACGGCCAGAGTGGCGGCCCCTCCACCGCTGGAGACCGGCAGCGAGGCGGTGTAGGTCCCCTGGGGGAGAGCGCCGGTGACGGCCTGGGTAGAGATGGTGTTTCCGGCGATGGAGGAGAGCAGCCAACCGGCGCCTCCACTCCCGTAGACTGGAGCGCCGAGGGAGATGACCCCCAGCGACCCGCCCCCGGCGTTTGAGACGATCACCGTCTGGGCCGCGGGGTTGCCGCCCCCTACCAGGGCATCGAACCGCTGGGAGTTGGCCGAAAGCACCATCTGGGGCGGATCGGTCTCCCGCACCACCGTCAGGCTCACGGCAATGGACTGGCTCCCTCCGTTCTGGCTCGATACCCCCACCGTGGCGGCGTAGCTACCCGCGGCGAGGCCTGCCTGGCTCACCGAGAAGCCCAGGCTCCCACCCACCACCGCATCCCCCGACCCCGGGGCGCTCAACCAACCCGCCCCTGACCCGTAGGTGACCGAGCCCACCGTTACCGTGCCCAGGTCCGCATCATCCCCGGCGCCGGTGTTGGAGAAGGTCAGGGCTTGAGATCCTGGAGGGGCTCCGCCTTCCTGCCCGGTGAAGGAGAGGCTGAGGGAGGAGGCCGTGAGGACCGGGGTCCCCACCTCCACGGTCACCGCCACGGTCCCGCTCCCGCCGAACTGGCTGCTCACCGGGACCGTGGCGGTATGGCTCCCAGAGCCCAGGGAGCCGGTCACCGGCGGCAGGGTCAGCGTCGAGCCGACCAGGGTGGCGGTGGAGAGCCACCCGGCCCCTCCCCCCCCGTACGTGATGGCGCCGATCCCCAGGGTTCCCAGGTCCCCCACCGAGCCTCCCCCGCTGTTGGAGAGGAGGATGGTCTTGGGGGCCGGCGAGCTTCCCCCCAGGACGGCGGTGAAGCCCACCGTGGAGGCCGAGAGGGCAAGGACGGGGGCGTCGGGGGCCGGGCTCACGGTCAGGGTCACGTCGATGGCTCCGCTTCCCCCGTTGGCGCTGTTCACAGGAACCGAGGCCGTGTAGCTCCCGGACCCCAAAGCTCCGATGACGGAGGACAGATCCACCCTGGTTCCGCCCGCCGCCAGCGTCGCCGTCAACCAGCCCGCGGGACCACCATAGGTCGTTGCGCCCAGGGAGACGGCGCCCAGGCTGGAGAAATCCCCCGCCCCGGTGTTGGAGAGCTGTACCGAGGTGGCGGCAGGAGAGGCGGCACCCCCTTCCCCGCCGCTGAACCCGGCGCTGGTGGCCGAAAGGGTGAGAACCGGGCCCGTCACCACCAGCGTCACAGCCACCGTCTCGTTCCCCCCGTTTGTGCTCCCGATCTCCACGGAGGCGCCGTAGGCGCCCGTGCCCAGGCCGCCGCTGGAGAAGCCCAGGGTGACGGTGGAGCCGAAGAGGGAGGCGGAGAGCCATCCGGCGCCCGTCCCGTAGGTGATTCCCACCACGCTCAGGGCGCCCAGCGGGCCGCTGCCGCCGTTGTAGAGGAGGACGTCCTGGTCCGGCGGGTTCGGTCCCCCGGCGATTCCGTCGGCGCGAACCACGGAGGGGGACGCCACGAGGTCCGTGGGGTCGGCCGGAGCCGTCACCGTGAAGGTCACGGCGATGTCCCGACTTCCCCCAAGGATGCTCTGCACGGGAACGGTGGCGGCATAGGTGCCAGCCGCCAGGGCGCCCGTGGTGGGAGCCAGGGTCACGGTGCTACCCGCCAATGACGGGGAGAGCCACCCCGCACCGCTCCCATAGACGGTGGCCCCGAGGCTCAGGGCCCCCAGGGCGGCGAGCCCGCCGCCGCCGCTGTTGGAGATCGTCACGGCCTGGGTGGCAGGGTCGCCCCCGCCCACCGCCTCGTAGAACGAGGTGGCGGCGGCCGAGAGGGCCAGGACGGGGCTCGCCGGCCGGGGGTACACGGTGAAGGTCACGGCGATCGACCCACTTCCACCGGCGGAGCTGTTCACCGGCACGGTGGCGGTGTAGGTGCCCGAGAGGAGCGCGCCCAGCGTGGCGGAGAGATCCACCCGGGTGTTTCCACCCGCCAGGCCGGCCGCCAGCCACCCTCCGACGCCGCCGTAGGAAACGGCCCCCAGGCTGATGCCTCCCAGGGCGGCGAAATCACCCGCCCCGGTATTGGAGAGGCCGATGGACACGGACGCCGGGGAGGCGGCGCTTCCTTCCTCCCCGCTGAAGCTGGCGGAGGCGGAGGACAACGTCAGGACCGGCGCCCCCACCACCAGCGTGACCGCCACCGACTCGCCCCCTCCGTTCGCGCTGGAGAGGCCCACGGTGGCGGTGTAGGTACCGTCGGCGAGCGCCCCGGTGCTGGCATCGAGCGTCACCACCATCCCGGCCAGGCTGGCGGCGAGCCATCCCGGCGCACCGGCTCCGTAGGCGATCCCCGACACACCCAACGCGCCCAGGGTCCCACCCCCTCCGTTGGAGAGGATCACGGCCTGGCTGGG
>JBFYZD010000350.1:0-15064 GCA_041309685.1 Gemmatimonadales bacterium
TTCTGCAACGTGGTGGCGATCACTCCCACCTGGTCGGTGGTCGCCGGTTTCGGCTCGATCAACGGCAGCTCGGGGCTGTTCACGGCGGGGACGGTGGCCGGGACCTACGCCAACACGGTGCAGGCCAGCAGCGGCGGCGTCTTCGGCTCCGCTACGGTGACCGTGGTCGCCGGGCCGCTGGCCACGATCACCGTGAGCCCCGACCCCGCCGCCCTGGGCATCGGGGCCGCCCAGCAGTTCACGGCCGTCGGGCAGGACGCCTTCGGCAACGTGGTCGCGATCATGCCGACGTGGTCGGTGGTGGCGAGCGGTGGCACCATCGCCGGCTCCGGCCTGTTCACGGCGGGGACGCTGGCCGGGACCTACACCAACACGGTCCAGGCGACGAGCGGCGGCGTCGTCGGCTCCGCTACGGTGACCGTGGTCGCCGGGCCGTTGGCCACGATCACCGTGAGCCCCGATCCCGCCAACCTCACCGTCGCCGGCACCCAGCAGTTCACGGCGGTGGGCAGGGACGGCAGCGGCAACGTGGTGCCGATCACACCCACCTGGTCGGTCGCCGGCGGCGGCGGCACCGTCAACGGCTCGGGCCTGTTCACGGCCGGGACGGCCCCCGGGACGTTCACCAGCACGGTGGTGGCCACGAGCGGTGCCATCTCCGGGTCCGCCACCGTCACCGTGAGCGCAGGCCCGCTGGCGAGCATCACCGTCACGCCCAATCCGGTCACCCTCGCCGTCGCCACGGGCCAGCAGTTCACCGCAACCGGCCGGGACGCCTTCGGCAACGTGGTCGCGATCACACCCACCTGGACGGTGGTGGCCGGCGGCGGCACGATCGGCGGCTCGGGCCTGTTCACGGCGGGGACGGTGCCCGGGACGTTCACGAACACGATCCGGGCGACCAGCGGGAGCATCTCAGGGCAGGCGACCGTGACCGTGGTCGCCGGGGCCCTCGCGAGCGTCACCGTCACGCCCGACCCGCTCAACCTCGTCACCGGCGCCATCCAGCAATTCACCGCAACGGGCAGGGACGCCTTCGGGAACACCGTGGTGATCACGCCCATCTGGTCGGTCCTCGCCGGTGGCGGCGTCATCGACGGTTCGGGCCTGTTCACGGCCGGGACGGTGCCGGGGACCTACACGAACACGGTGCAGGCCACCAGCGGCGGCGTCTCCGGCTTCGCCACCGTGATTGTGACGGTGAACCTGGGTGCCGCGGCGAGCTTCGCGGTTCTCGGTGGTTCGGGGGCGAGCAGCTGCACCGGCGTGAGCACCGTCAGCGGGAGTGTGGGCGTGTCCCCGGCCGGCTCGATGTCCGGCTTCGCTGCTCCGTGCTCAATCCTCGCCCCGGGAGACCCTGCCGTACACCTCAACGATCCCGCCGCGGCCGCGGCCCAGGCGTCCGTCACCGCCGCGAACGGGACGCTCACGGGCATGGCGAGCACGGCCGACATGACGGGTGTGGATCTGGGCGGGAAGACGCTGCCGCCGGGCGTCTACGATTTCGCGACGTCGGCCCAGCTGACAGGCACGCTCACCCTCGAGGGTCCCGCCGATGGGATCTGGGTCTTCAGGACCGGAACCACGCTCACCACCGCCGCGGACGCTAGGGTCGTCCTGGCCGGGAGCGCCCAGGCCGCCAACGTCTTCTGGCAGGTCGGCAGCTCCGCCACGCTTGGTGCGACCAATGACTCGTTCCTGGGGACGATCATCGCGGATCAGAGCATCACCTTGGGATCGGGCACGAAGCTGATCGGCCGGGCGTTCGCACGAGTCGGAGCCGTGACCATGGTCACCAACACCATCATCCTGCCGTAAGGCGAACCTTCCTTTCCTGGAGACCCCATGAAGAACAGCACCAAGGACCGCACGAAGGGCAAGTTCCACGAGGCGAAGGGCAAGCTCACGGAGAAGGTGGGGAAGCTCACCGACGATCCCAGGCTCGAAGCCGATGGCCAGGACGAGAAGGTGGCCGGCAAGGTACAGCAGGTGATCGGTAAGATCGAGAAGGCCGTCGGCCAATAGGTCCTCCGGGGCCGAATCAGCGAGGATCACCATGCCCACCGCCGAGCAGCACCGCAGATACCGCATCGGATGGCTTCGCGCCGCCGTTCCGGGCGCCCACGATGGGACCGGGGACCCAAGTCCCCGCCGCGGGTGTATGAGCCGAATATGCCAATCCATGCAACCGCTGCGCCGGGGATCCCCCGCCAGGTGGAACCTTGAGACGGGCCCTCATCGGCAGAGTCCCCCCTGCTGTAGTCGTCACCCCGCTCCTCGCGTCGATAGTCGGCTTGGTGACGCCCCCGCACGTGGGAGCGAGGGGTGCCCCGTATTCGGTGGTGGTGACCGAGACCTCGGCCGATGCCCTGTACCGCGAGGTCGGGCTTACCGGCCTGCTGGAGAGCAAGGTGTTCGCGGCCGGGTACAGCCAGATGGAGCGGCATGGCCTGCACGCGAGGATGCTGGCCATCGCCGACATGACCCAGCCCAGCACGGCCCAGCGGCTCGTCGTCGTCGACCTGGAGCAGAAGAGGGTGGTGCTCCGCACCTGGGTGGCCCATGGGCAGAAATCCGGGGAGCTGATGGCCGAGCGCTTCAGCAACCGGGACGGGTCACACCAGACCAGCCTGGGACTCTACCGCGTGGGCACGGAGATCGCGAGCCCGAAGCACGGGCGGGCACTGCTCCTGCACGGGCTGGACCAGGGCGTGAACGACCGGGCCCGCTCGCGGGAAGTGATCATCCACGGCGCCGACTATGTGAGCGCCCGGACCATCGCCGCCACGGGGCGCCTCGGCCGGAGTTGGGGTTGTCCCGCAGTGCCGCGCGAGGAGATGGCCCGGGTCATCGAGCTTCTGGCCGACGACGGCTTGTTGTACGTAGCCGGACCCTGAGCTCCAGGGCCGAACGGCGGGGCACTCCCCCGGTCCGGCCGTGATCCGCCCTGCCCGCCGCCCCCTTCCGGTCGGCCTCCTGCTCCTGGCCCTCGTACCCGCCCACCTTGCGGGGTGCAGGTCCAAGCCGGAGGATCCGCCCTCCCTGGCCGAACAGGCCCTGTCCATCGCCGCGCTCTTCGAGACGCTCCATCCGTACAACGAACGGACGGTCGACTCCCTGGACCTTGTGGCCTTCTTCGAGAGGTACCCCGGGTACCGCGCCGACTCCGTTTCCGTGGTGGACTTCTATGGAAGGCGGGCGATGCAGTTCGCCTGGATCGTCCGCGATTCGCTCTCCGCCAGCGCCGAGGCCTTCGTGTCTCTGGCCGGAGTGGCCACCACCGGCGATTCCGCGGATGACACCGAGGGTCCGAGCCTTGGCGAGCTCTACGAAGAGGGCTTTGCCGAAGGGACGCGCCTGCCCCTGTGCGACAGCTGCGCGGTCGATCTGGAGCTGCGCCTCACCGCGGAGTTCTTCCGCTTTGCCGACCGCAGGTACGGCGGCTACCTGAGCCGCGACCTGCGCGAGTTGAACTGGTTCATCCCCCGCGGGAAGAAGGACTACGCGCGCCTGCTGGATTCGTTGGCGTTGGGGACGATGGACCTCTCCGCCTACGAACCCATCCATCCACAGTACCAGGCGCTCAAAGCCAGCATCCGCCGCAACCGCCAGCTGGCCGACGAGCCGTGGCCCGCGCTGGCGTTGCCCGAGGGGGTGCGGAAACTCGAGGCCGGCGACACCGCCGAGATGATCGTGGTCCTGGGCCGCCGCCTGCGCCTGCTTGGCGATCTGGAGCGGGACGGCACGGGTCCCGTCTACGACAGCACGCTCGTGCTGGCGGTGCAGCGCTTCCAGCGGCGCCACGGTCTGGAGCCCGATGGCATCATCGGCCCGGGTGTTCTGCGCGCCGTCAACGTGCCGCTGGCGCAACGGTTGCGCACCATGCTCATCAACATGGAGCGCCTGCGCTGGGTGCCCGAGCATCAGCCGCCCAACCTGCTCGCAGTGAACATCCCCGAGTTCCGCCTCCACGTGTACGAGCAGGGCCGCGAAGTGATGAGCATGGACGTTGTGGTCGGGACCAGCGCCACGGGCACCGTGATCTTCAGCGACACGCTGTCGGACATCGTGTTCAGCCCCACCTGGACGGTTCCGGCGAGCATCACGCGCCGGGAGGTCCTGCCCAAGATGGCGAAGGACCCGGACTACCTCCGCAAGAACAACATGGAGATCATCGGCGGCACGGCGGCGCTCCCGGTGGTCCGCCAGCGGCCCGGGGCCACCAACGCGCTGGGGCGCGTGAAGTTCCTCTTCCCGAACCGGTACTCCATCTACATGCACGACACCCCGTCCCAGGGCGCGTTCGCTCTCGAGCGGCGGGCGTTCAGCCACGGCTGCATCCGCCTGAGCCGACCCCGGGAGCTGGCGGAGTACCTCCTGCGCGACGATCCGGACTGGACACCTGAGCGCATCCGCCAGGCCATGTACGGCGGGCGTGAGACCCATGTGCGGCTGAATGAGAGGAGGCCTGTGAGGGTCGGCTACTTCACAGCCTGGGTGGACGATGAGGGACAGCTGAACTTCCGTGACGACGTGTACGGACACGATGAGAAGCTGGGAAGGGAGCTGTTCCTCGACGCGGAGTCCTCGGAGCCGGTCTCCCGCTAGGCGTCGCTGGAGAGCGTTCCGTGGGGAGCCTCCCCTTCCGGGTCCGAGTGGTGACGGGAGAGGGCCTGGCCCTGAGCGGTGGAGACCCTGGGTCCCATCTCGGGAGAGACCCCTCCGAGCCCGGTGGCCCCTCTCCCTGCGGCCCGGCGAACTCCGCGGGCTCGCAGGGATGCCCCCGGGGGCCCTCAGTCGGAGAGGATGAAGGTCAGGCTCATGTTCACCCGGAAGCTGGTGACCCGGCCGTCCTCGACCTCCACATGCATCTCCTTGATCCAGGCGCCCTGGATGTTGTCCACCGTCTTCGACGCCCGTGCGATCCCCTCCTTGACGGCATCCTCGAAGGATTGGGGGGAAGTGGCGGAGATCTCGATGACTTTGGCGACGGACATGTGGCCTCCTCGGGGCGATGGGGACAAACAACCCTTCCGGAGGCTGGATCCAGAAGGATCCCCGCCTTCGGATGGCACCTTTGTGCACAAGGGCAATACTCGAAGAATGAAAAAAATCTAACGGACCGTGAAGGCCCTCCGCCATGCCTCAAAAGTATGAATTCCGCCTGAGGCTGCGGCGGGCCAAGGAGGCATTCAACGTACCGGGTCGGGACGACCGGTGGCCTTGGGACCGCTGTGACGAGACCTGAAGAAGAGGTGGATGGAACCGGCTCCGGGGAGTCTCCACTCGGCGACACCCCCGCCCCCGGCGCTTCCATCGGGCGGCGTATCCTCCGGCATGCTTGGCGTGCAGCCGCCGCCGTGGGCCTGCTCCTGGGCGGTGTCCTGGTCCTCCTTGGCAGTGTGCTCCTGGCCCTCCAGTTCGGGTGGGGCTCCACCGCGCTGGCCCGAACGGTGGCAGGAATCGTCTCAACGGACCATCTCAAGGTGGAGGTGGAGGGCGTGGAGGGGAGCTGGGTCCGGAGCCTTTCCATCACCGGGCTCAGGGTGTCCTACTCCCCCGAGGGAGGGGAGGGGGGCTGGGTGGTGGCCGTGGACACCGCGAGCCTCTCGTACCGTCTCCTCCCGCTCCTCCGCCGGACCGTCCAGGTGGCGGAGGTGGTTGTTTCAGGGGCTCGAGGGCAGGTGTGGATGGCGGAGGGGGACTCCCTGGCTCCGGAAGCACCGCGGGACCCGCGGGAGGTCCAAGCAGGATGGCTGCCGGGCGGATGGGAGGTGAGGGTGGGGGTCATGGATCTCCATGTGGCCATGGTGGAGGTGTGGGAGGCGGAGGGGGGGAGCGGGGGCCTGCCGGAGGCTGGTGGGCCTCAGGGCGGCGCCGGTCCCGGTGCCGAGCCCTGGGCTGCGACGGACGTGCGGATCCGCGCGGCGGACCTTCAGGTCGGGGCCACCCTGGCGTTGGCCCTGGGCGCCCTTGAGGGGGGCTTTCGTCCTCCCGGGCTTCCGAAGGAGGCTCCGGAGGAGTGGGGGCGGGTAGCAGTGGTGGGCCGGGTGGAATCCGGAAGCGTCTTTCTGGACTCCCTCGTCATCGAATCCCCGGAGAGCCGGGTAGGGGCGCGGGGAACGGTGCCCCTGGCCATGCGGGGGTTGGCGCCGGACGGAATGGACGTGCAGTTCTCCGCAGAACCTCTCCACATGAGGGACCTGGGACCGTTGCTTCCGCCCAGCGTCTCCGACTCCATCCGCCTCTATGCTCAGGGGGAAGCCCGCTCCGCGGAAGGGGTTCTGCTGGTGGAGTTGGAAGCCGACAGCCGCGGCTCGGGGCGCCTGGAGGTGCATGGGCAGGCGGCGGGAGAAGGGGATGACGCCGCCCTCCTGGTCCGGGTAGGGCTGGAGAGCGTGGATCTCCTGGCCTGGGGGGTGGTGGCGGACCCCGTGACACTGGACGCTCTCGTGGAGGCGGACCTGGAGGGGGTTCCCACGGCGATCCGGGGCTCGATGCACGCCGAGGCCACCCTTCGTCATGGCGGCCTGGACCTGGACGTCCGGGCCCGGATGCTGGCCCGGGCTGACTCCGGCGGAGGCCCATGGCGGGCGGAATGGTCCCTGGCGTCCCCCGGGGTGGAAGCCGAGGGCAAGGGAACGGTGGCACTGGGCGATCCCTTCGTCTCCTCCCTGGAGGGGCGGGTCTCCTACGACCGCCATGCTGGAGCACCACCCATCCCCGGTTGGGACATCCCGGTGTTCCGTGGGCTCGTCCGGTGGGAAGGCCGGGGCTCCTCCCTGGACTCCCTGGTGGCCCGGGCCGAGCTCCACATCGACACGGCCGAGGTCAACGGGACCTTCGTGGAGGGGTTGGTCGTGGTGGCCGAGACCCGCCAGGGCCAAGCCTCCTTCTCCATGGAAGGGGCCGTGGCAGGAGGCCAGATCTCGGCCCGGGCCAGGATGGATCTGCTCCAGATGTCCGACGGGCTCCTGGAGGCCCAACTGGAGGGCATTGACGTGGCCGCTCTCCTGGGCGACTCGGTGCCCAGTGCCGTGAGCGCGAGCGCCTCCGGGAGCCTGGAGTCCCTGTCGCCCCTCCGGATCTCCGGAACAGTGCGAGTGCGTTCGGCAGAGTACGGCGAGATGCGGGTGGACTCCGCCCTCGTGAGGGCGGAACAGCGGGGGAGAGCCACTGAGCTTCGCCTGGAGGCGGCCTTTCCGGACTCGGGGCGGGTGAGCCTGGCCGGCCGGTTCGACTCGTCGAAGGAGCCAGCCAGGCTCCAGGTGGACTCCCTCCGCTTCGCGCATCTGGACCTGCGCGCCATCCTGGGTGGGGTGGACGCGGGCGGGTTCCCTTCCACCGACCTGAGCGGGACCGGCTCCGCCGGCCTGGCCGCCGCCCAGGGGGTGTGGGAGGGCCTTGCCTCCGTGGAGCTGACTTCCTCCCGTGTGGGCGTCCAACCCGTGGAGGCGGGTGTCTTCACTGCCGAGTTGACGGGGTCGGCGGCCGGGCTTGACCTGGACGTCCGCCTCCCGGACGGCGGAATCACGGTGGAGGCGCGCGTGGAGGGGTTGGGCACCCTCCCTGAGGTGATCGTCCCCGAAGCCCGTTTCCGGGCTGTGGATGTGGGTGCACTCCTGGGCCGGGAAGATCTGGATTTCCTCCTGTCGGGCCGCTTCGAGGGGCGGCTGCGGGGGAGTGGGTTGGAGGAGATGGTGGGCAGTGGTGTGCTGGTGCTGGAGGATTCCCGGATTGCTGCTGTGCCGGTGGAGGCGGCAACCCTCGATGTCCTCCTTGCCGGTGGGCGGACGGAGGGGGTTCTCGTGGGCCGGGTGGCCGGAGGTGGCGTCCGGGCGGAGGCCAGGGCTGACCTGACGGGGAGGGTTCCGGAAGACCTGAACGCCGAGGCGTGGATCGAGGCGGGCTCCATGAACTGGGAGTGGGTGCGGCTGGATGAGGGACGCCTGCGCTTGACGGTCACCGACGGTGTGCTCCACCTGGACACCCTGTCCCTCCAGTCCCCGGATGGCGTCTTCTTCGCCTCGGGAACGATGCCCCTCTCGGCATCCAGGGGGCGGAACGGAGAGATCACGTTTTCGGGTGAGCTGGTGGGGGCGGACGCCCTGGCGGCCCTGGCGGGGGCTGACCTGGCCGCGGTTGGATCGGGGGTCGTGGAGGGGACCGTCACCGGTGCCATGGACGACCTGGAGATGGTGGTTGTGGCCACCGTGGACGCCCTCCTCCTGGACGACTTCCGGGCGCAGAACCTCGAACTGAGGGGCGGAGTCCTCCACACGGAAGCGGACGGGTTCGCCCGGGGAACCGTGACGCTGGGGGCCGACGAGGTACACCTCTCGGGATTCGTCCTCCGGCGGCTGGACGTGGAGGCCATCAGGGAGCCGGGGGAGGACATGGTGGTGACGGCTTCGGCCATGATGGACGACCTCCGGGACGCCACTCTCTCCGCCAGGGTGGAGCTGGCCCCCGCCCCTCTCGCGGTCCTGGTGGAACGGCTCGAGTTCCGGATGGACCAGGATCGCTGGACCCTGGTCCGTCCCACACGGATCGATCTGTCGGACGGGGTCGAGATCGACTCCCTGGCCCTGGTCTCGGAGGACCGGGAGATCCTGGCCCGGGGACGCGTGGGCACCCACGGCCCCCTGAGTCTCCTGGTCGAGATTGAGGAGTTCCCCCTGGAAACCGTGGCGGATATGGCCGGCTTCCCATCCCTCCGGGGAGCCGTGAGCGGAGTATTGTCCCTCGAGGGGACGGCCGAGGCCCCTCTCCTGGACGCCAGTTTCTCCGGCCGATTGGAGCCTTCCGGACTGCCCGCTTCCGATGTGACCGTGACGGCAGCGTTCGCCGGTGGCACCATGGAGCTCGAGAGCGTCGTCGTCATGGAGGACCGCCAGGGACTGCGCGTGGACGCGACGCTGCCCCTGGACTTCTCCCTGGCCTCCGGGTTCGGGGGCCTGACGGATGGGAAGCCCGTCCTTCTCGATGCAGCGGCCGACTCCCTTTCCCTCGAGTGGGTGGGCCTCTTCATGCCCCCGGACGTGGTCCGGGGTCTCCGGGGAGTGGCGAACGGAACGGTGCGGATCGAAGGGAATCCGGAATCCCCCCGCCTCACCGGCTCACTGGACCTGCACCAAGCCTCTGTCCGGCTTCCGGCGCTGGGAGTGGAGTACCGTCGGGGTGAGGCCAGGGTCCGGTTCCAGGGAGACCAGATCCTCCTGGACTCCCTGCGGGTCCGGTCCGGGGGGGGTTCCCTCAGGGGCTCCGGCACCCTCACCCTTCCCCGCCTGGACGAGCCCGAGTACGCCGCCCACCTCACGGTGGACGGCTTTCACGCCATGCGGGCCTTCGGTCTGGACGCCACGGTCTCCGGAGAGCTGGAACTGTCGGGGGCGGGCTCCCAACTGGCTGTGGAAGGGAGGATCGAGCTGGAAGGCGGGGAGTTCCAGCTCGGCGACATGCTGGCCGCCCCCGGTGTCATGCCGGTGACGCTGAGCGAGGAGGACTACCGTGAGCTGGCGAGGGTGTTCGGGTACCAGCAGCCCGCGGCGCCGGGACCACCGTCGGAGTTCTTCGATCTCCTGTCGTTGGACGTGGACGTTCGTCTGAGAAGGGACTCCTGGGTCCGGCAACGGGCGAGCCCCGAGATGGCGGTCCAGTTCACAGGTGATGTCTCGGTGCGGAAGGATCCGGAAGGCCCGATTCTACTGGTTGGCACGGTGGAGAGCGTCCCTGGGCGGAGCTACCTGGAGCAGTTCGGCCGGCGGTTCTCCGTCTCCAGCGGGACCCTGGAGTTCCGAGGGACTCCGGACGCAACCCGCGTCAACCTGCGGGCCGAGTACGCCGTGCCCTCCCGGGACGACCCCGGCGCCTCCCCGGTGGTGGTGGCCCTGGACGTTACCGGCACTCCCGAGGATCTCCGGCTGGAGCTGTCCTCCACTCCTCCGCTGGAGCCGTCGGACATGGTGTCGTACATCGTGACGGGCCGGCCCGCGGGCCAGGCTCTGGGAGCGGGTGAAGGAGGGTCGCTCACCGACGCCGGAGAGGCGTTTGCCCTGGGCAGGCTCACCGGAGCCGTGGAGGCCTACGCCCGGGAACAGGTGGGACTGGACGTGGTGCAGATCACCACCGATGGGCTGAAGGGGGTGATCCTGGTGGCCGGGCGCTACCTGTCACCGAGCCTGTACCTGGGCATCCGCCAGCCCCTCTCCCTCCAGCGCTCCTCCGGGGACGCCTCGGAGCGGACCCCGGAACCGGAGTTGGAGGTGGAGCTGGAGGCCTTGCGCTGGCTCCTGCTGAACCTCCGGGCGGACGGGCGGGCGGGCGTGGAGTTCTTCGTCCGGACGAGGATCTCCTATGACTAGGCGGTGGCACCTCTTCCTGTGGCCGCTCCTGGCCCTGGCCTCTCCTGTGGAGGCACAGGCCCCCCTTCTCCTGGTGAACGAGAGGACCCGGGTGGCTTCGGTGGCCTTTGAGTTCCCCGATGGCCAGTCCCTCCCCGTGAGCCAGCTCCGAAGCCAGATCGCCCTGTCCGGCCCCAGCCTGGGCCAGCGGGTCCGCGAGGTCCTGGACATCCTTCCCTTCGTCTCGTCACCCCGGTACGATCGGTTCAGCCCGCCGGAGCTCCTCCGGGACCTGAGCCGACTCGAGAGGTACTACCGGGAGGCCGGGTTTCAGGGCTCCCAGGTAGAGTACGAGGTCTCCCTGGACACGGTGCCCAACACGGTGGACATCGTCTTCGTCGTCCGGGAAGGGCAGCCCATCCTTCTGGACCGGGTGGAGGTGGTGGACGAGGTGGGCCGCCCACTGGAGGAGCAACTCCCCCAGGAGCTCCAGGACGCCTGGCCCCGGCTCATGGAGGGTCTGCTGGTGAGCCGCGGGGAGCGCCTCAGCCTGTCCCTCCGGATCCAGATCCAGGATCGGGCGGGCAATTGGCTGCGGGACCACGGGTATCCCTTTCCGGACGTGACCGCCGAGTCAGTGGAAGAGGCGGGACGCGCACGGCTCATCCTGACGGCACGTCCCGATCTCCGGATGCGCGTGGGCGCCCTGGACGTGGAGGGCAACGACCGGCTCTCGGACGGGGTCCTCCTCAGGGAGGTGCCCCTGGAAGGTGGGGATTGGTACTCCCGGGCCCGGCTGGCGGAGGGCCAGAGGCGGCTCCTGGGTCTGGACATGATTCGGCTGGCCACCACCCGAATCGAGAGGAGCCCCGAGGCGGACTCCCTCGTGGACATCCGGATCCGGGTGGACGAGGGCAAGGCGCGCCTGGTTTCCGGTGGCCTGGGATACACTACGGAATCCGGGATGTCGGGAGACCTGTCCTGGGGTCACCGGGACTTTCTGGGGGGGGCCCGGACCCTGGATGTCTCCACCGCCGCCCGCACAGGCTGGCTGGCTCCCGAGGAGGACCGCACCGAACGATACGGGGTCTCGGTGCTCCTCCGGCAGCCCTACCTCTTCGACCGCCGGCTTCAGGGATCGATTCGTCCATTCGTCGAGTACCGGGACGATGTGCGGGGCCGATCGGCGGAGGCTGGTGCGGAGAGCTCCGTCTTCTACGAGAGGGGGCCCCAGCGGAGCGTGACCCTCCGGTATGCCCTGACCCAGCGGTGGATTCTGGATACCGGGCCGGCGGGTCCCCTGGGAGAGTGCGAGGAGCTGGCCGAGTGCCTGCGGAGCCTGGAGGCCCTGAGGCTGGACCGCCTCACCAGCAGCCTGGGTCTCACGGTGCGTTGGGGCCGGGTGATGGACCTTCAGCGGCGCATCCGCGGTTGGAGCGTCCTGGGCAGCGGCGAGGTGGCGGGCCCCCCGGGGCTATCCACCGTGCAGTACGGAAAGGTCGTGGGGGAGGGCTCCCTGGGCCTTCCCCTCAACGATTGGCTCGTGCTTTCCGGCCGGGTCGGATTCGGTCGGCTCTTCCCCTACGGCGCGTCGATCCCGGCGCCGGATGGGTCGGATCGACTCGAGGTCTATCTCAAGCTCCGGGATGCCATCCTCACGGCCGGGGGAGCCTCCGACGTCCGGGGCTGGGGACCGGAGATGATGGGTCCGAAGGTGCCGGACCTCAAGGTGGAGGACGCTGATGAGGCCTCCTTCCAGGGCGGAAGAAGGTACCTTCCCCTGGGAGGCCTGGCCCGGTGGACGGCCTCCACACAGGTGGAATTCCCCCTCCCGTTCGTGGGGCGGCCCCACGGGAGCCACCTTTTCCTGGACGCCGGGCGCATCTGGATCCCCGACGCCCGTTTCGAGCTGTCCGAGACACCCCTGATTCCCGGTGAGATAGGAGACGCCGTGCGCTTCGGCGCGGGCTTCGGGGTCCACCTCGCCACGCCGGTGGGTTCGCTCCAGGTGGATCTGGGCTACAAGCTCAACCCCTCCCTCCTGGACGTGAGGGATCCGAAGAAGGTGACCGACGCACTGGCCGCTGGCGAGAGCGTGGAGGGCGTGCCTGAGACGCCCCTCCGACGGTGGCACCTCCACTTTTCCGTCGGAGGGTTCTGGTAGGGTACCCCGTTCGCAGGATGGGCGGCTGGAGGATCGGGACCAGCGACACGTGGCACTACTCCATGCTGGATCGGATCGAACCGTCCACCTCCGCACGCCGGTTCGTCTCCGCTCTCTTCGGTGCCTGCGGCGTCCCGGCCCTGATCCTGGCTGGCGCCGGCCTCTGCGGCTGAGGTCTTGACCTGAGGGTTGGTATCGTCCAACCGGTGAGGAGAGGGCCTACGCAAGCCTGGACGATCCCCGCCTCGTGGAGCTGGCGCGCCGCGATCCCGCCCTCTTCCTGCAACGGTTTCCGGGGCCGGTGCTCATCGACGAGGTCCAATACGCTCCCGAGCTGCTGCCCTACATCAAGATGGCGGTGGATGAGGACCGCCGCCCCGGGCGCTTCTGGCTCACCGGCTCACGGCCGTTCCACCTCGTGCGGGAGGTCTCCGAGTCCCTGGCGGGTCGCGTGGCCACCGCCTCTCCGCGTCGCCGGGCCCGAGTGCCGTGCGGCACTTCCGCACCCTGGAGAGGCTTGATCTCCCCGTCGGCCCCGGGGGCCTGATCTGTCTCGCCGAGTCGTCGCTCCCGCTGCAGAAGGGCGTGGTGACGATCCCGGTGGGCTCAATCTGAGGCGCGATCCGGAGGCGCTTCCCGGAAGGGAGACACCACCCGCAACCCTTCCAGGTCCTGGTCGTGGGTCAGATCCTCGGTGAGGAGGAGGGAGCACCCCTGGGCGCGGGCCGCGGCGACGATGAGGCTGTCCCAGAAGGAGAACCCCCAGCGGTCCTGGAGGTCGAAGGCTCTCTCGGTCAGGCCCGGGGTGAGGGGGAGAGGAGCCCATCCCTGGAGAGCCAGGACGTCCTCGCGGGCCTCCTCCACCGGAAGCCCCGGGTCGAGCTTGGCCGTGACCGTCACGTAGTACTCGTTCAGCACCTGCGTGCTCACCCTCCCGAGCCGGGATTCCCAGAGATACTCCATCCACTCGGCTGCACCCGCCTGCCGGAGCGGATCCCGGGAATCCCGCAGGTACACCAGGACGTTGGTGTCGACGAAGACGGGACGGAGGCTCATGGGCGGGTGTGGATCTCGTCCCGGGTGGGAAGGGGAGCGCCCTCGGGTCCCAGGGGCCGGGCGGCCCGCCCCAGGAAGAGGTGCTGAGCCAGGGAGTAACCCTCCTCCTTCTCCCGCTGCCGGCGCAGGAGCTCGCCCAGCCAGCTCGACACGCTCGTCTCGCTGCGCGCCGCTTCCACCCGGACCCACCGGGCGGTTTCCTCGTCCAGGACGACCGTGATGTTGCGTTTCATACCACGAAGTTCGTGAGACACGAGATTCGTGTCAAGATCATGAGTGCGCGGAGTGGAGCTGCTGCCTCCCGCCTCCCGGCCCCCTCGTCCTCCTCTCCGGCGCGGTGTTCCTGGCGGCGGCCGCCTCCTGGGTCCTGCCGGCCGGCCAGTTCGACCGGGCCCAGGACGAGGCCACGGGGCGGACGGTGGTCGGAATGGCCCACCCCCCTCGCCCAACTACGCCACGTAGCCCTCGAACCGGCTCCGGTCGACCGCAGTACTGGGCTTCTCCCCTGGCTGCCCTACTTCAGATGCGAGGCGGTGACGAAGAGAAAGACCAACCCACACACAACCCCGGTGCCACTCCCGAGGAGAACGGCACGGGAGTTCCTTCCCCGAAGCCGGTCCCGATAGGCTGCCCGGAACCCCTCCTGAAACCCTGGCGCCTGCCTTTCCAGGAAGGCCCGCTCTGTCCTGAGCACCTGTCCACCCATTCCGTGCGCGGCCAGCGAGGTCGCACCGATCCCCAAGGCACCTCCCAACGCCAACGGCGGGACCCGCGAAAGGGAGAAGCCAAGGGTCGCGCCCGACAAGAAGCTCGCCCCGAAATAGAAGGCGGTTGAGCGTCTGGCGGCTGCTTCCACGCCCGCGACCCAACCGGCATTGAAGAGGGAGTCACTCCGGACTCCGGTCAAACCGGGATCCTGGGCGGGGAGCGGCTGCACATTGCAGGCCACGCTGATGATGAGGGCGATTGCCAGGCTCGTTGTCCTCGGGGCCTGCGATCCGGACCCTGGCAGGGAGGGGACCGTGGAAGCCGTTCTCACGCCGGGCCGGGCGGTGCATTCGGCTCCCTTGGAGCACGATTCCCAATTCACGTCGGAGAGCATGGGGCAGTCACTGTCAGAGGCCGAAGGCCGTGAGAAAGACGGGCCCCTCACGTCCCTGCCTTCAGCGCGCGGGGGCACGGGGTTCGCCGGCGAGGCGGATTCAAGGGGGGATCGGGATCCTCGAGAGGAGATGGAGCGGGGTGAAGGGGAAACACAGATGAAGCGGATCTCCACCACCACGGACCGGGGCGTGGTGGCTGGCATTGTGGGTGGGGCCGTTGAGGCTCCCGCCCTCGATGGAGAAGCGGTTCTCGGACTGCCGGAGGCTCCCGACAACCCCGCGCTAGGAGACGATCCGAACCTCCACCTTTTCCACTTGCCACCCCCCATTCCTTTTCACGATCCTGAGGAAAGCACCCCGGGCCACTGCGAAGTCAAATCCCAAGGGTTCTTCGGAAG
>JBFYZD010000351.1:0-5502 GCA_041309685.1 Gemmatimonadales bacterium
GGCCAGGCCGCCACCGGGCGCGCCTCCTCCGAGGCCCTCTCCCTGGCCCGCCTCCTCCTTCCGGTGGCCGGGGCTTCCGCCCTGCTCAACAACACCCCCATCGTGGCCATGGTGGCGCCCCAGGTGGAGGCCTGGGCCCAGCGCCATGGGCGGCTGCCGTCCCGGTACCTCATGCCCCTCTCGTTCGCGGCCATCCTGGGGGGGCTCCTCACGGTCATCGGCACCTCCACCACCATCGTGGTGTCCGGCCTCCTGGAGGCGGAAGGGGCGGCGGGGATCGGGATGTTCGAGATCACCCGGGTGGGGCTCCCGGTCGCGGCGGGGGGGCTGATCCTGATCCTGGTCCTGGGGCCCTTTCTCCTTCCGGACCGCCGGGGCGCCCTGAGGGAGTTCCAGGAGGAGTACCGGGAGTACACCGTGAACATGGTGGTGACCCCCGGCGGGCCGCTGGAGGGGAAGACGGTGGAGGAGGCGGGGCTGCGGCACCTGGAGGGGGTCTTCCTGGCGGAGGTCAGCAGGGAAGGGGAGGTGGTCGCCCCCGCTTCCCCGAAGACCCACCTGCACGGGGGAGACCTTCTGACCTTCGCCGGCCGCTCGGAGCTGGTCCTGGACCTGACCCGCGTGAGAGGGCTGGCCTCCGCCGAGGAGAAGCACGCGCTGGAGCTCCAGGGGGCGGGGCACACCTACTTCGAGGCCGTCGTGGGCGCCGATTCCCCCCTGTGCGGCAGGACGCTGAAGGAGGCCGGGTTCCGGAGCGAGTACCGGGCGGCGGTGCTGGCGCTGCACCGGGCCGGGGAGCGGCTTCAGGCCAAGCTGGGGGAGGTGAGGCTGGAGCCCGGCGACACCCTGATCCTCCTGGCCGGAGCGAGCTTCCGGGAGCTCTGGAGGCACCGGCGGGACTTCCTGGTCATCAGCCGGCTGGGAGGCGCCCCCCCCGTCTCCACCCGCCAGGCGCTCATCGTCGGGGCCGTCCTGCTGGGGATCGTGGGGTCCGCCGCGGCCGGGTTGCTGCCCATCCTCCAGGGTTCCCTCCTGGGGGCGCTGATCCTGGTCATGGCCCGGGTCATGACCATGGAGGAGGCCCGGGAGGCGGTGGACCTGAACGTGATCCTCCTCATCGCGGCGGCGTTCGGCCTGGGAGAGGCCCTCCAGGCCTCCGGGCTCGCGGCCTCCCTGGCCCGCGGCGTGATGGGAGCGCTGGGCGGCCTCGGTCCCCGGGGGGCGCTGCTGGGGATCCTCCTCACCACCATCCTCCTCACCGAGGTGATCACCAACAACGCCGCCGCCCTGCTGGTCTTCCCCCTCGCGGTCGCCGCGGCCGGGGAGATGGGGCTGGAGTTGCGCCCCTTCGCCATGGCCATCGCCGTGGGCGCCTCGGCCTCCTTCCTCACCCCCATCGGGTACCAGACCAACACCATGGTCTACGGCCCGGGAGGGTACCGCTTCGGGGATTTCGCCCGGCTGGGGTTTCCCCTGACGGTGATGGTGGTCATTCTTACGATCTGGCTGGTACCCTGGTTCTGGAGCCTCGGATGACCCGACACGATGACCTGAAGCGAATCCGGGAGGCGCTGGAAGCGGCCGCCCGGGCCGTGAAGCCCTTCACCCCCGGCGCCGTGGACTACGACGAGAAGAGCAGCCGGGGGGACCCGGTGACCGCCGCGGACCTGGCCATCAACGAGGTTCTCCACGAGATCCTTCCCCGGCCCGGGGAGGGGTGGCTGAGCGAAGAGACCCGGGACAGCCCGGAGCGCCTCCGCCACCGGAGGGTGTGGGTGGTGGATCCCCTGGACGGCACCCGGGAGTTCGTGGACGGGATCCCGGAATGGTGCATCTCCGTCGGGCTCGTGGAGGACGGGGAGCCGGTGGCCGGGGGGATCTTCTCCCCCCCCGTGGACCTCCTGGTGGTGGGCTCGGTGGAGACCGGTGTGACGCACAACGGGAAGCCGGCGGCCCTTACCGGACGCACGTCGCTGAAGGGCGCCACCATCCTGGCCTCCCGAAGCGAATGGAAGCGGGGAGAATGGGAGCGCTACGGCGGCGCCGACTTCACGGTGGTCCCCTGCGGGTCGGTGGCCTACAAGCTGGCCCAGGTGGCGGCCGGTCTGGCCGACGGCACCTGGACGCTCGTGCCCAAGCACGAGTGGGACGTGGCGGCGGGGGCGGCGCTGGTCACGGCCGGGGGGGGAGCCCTCCTCCACGCCGACGGCTCCAGGCCCCGGTGGAACCAGCCGAGCCCAAAGCTCCCCAACTTCCTGGCCGCCCGGCCGGAGATCCTGGCGGAGTTCCGCAGGGGCTGGGTCCCTTGACGGGCCCGGCCACCGTGGCGCTCGGGGGCGGGGCCGGGGGGAGCCTCCCGTGAGGGTCCTCATCACCGGCGCGTGCGGCCTCCTGGGAAAGGCCCTCAGCGCCGAGGCCGCCCGCCAGGGGCACTCCACCTTCCCCTTCCGGCGGGAGGAGCTGGACATCACCGACGCCGGGGCCGTCCACGCCGCCCTCCACCGCACCCGGCCCGACGTGGTCTTCAACTGCGCCGCCTTCTCCAACGTGGACAGGGCCGAGGCCGAGCCCGCGCTGGCGCTGGCGGTGAACCGGGACGGAGCGGGAAACGTCGCCGAGGCCGCCGCCGGGGCCGGGGCGGTGATGGTCCACCTCAGCACCGACTACGTCTTCGACGGCAAGCAGACCGTTCCCTACCGTCCCTCCGACCCGCCCGCCCCCCTGAGCCACTACGGCAGGAGCAAGCTGGCGGGGGAGAGGGCCGTGCGGGAGTCGGGCGCCGAACACCTGGTGGTGCGCACGAGCTGGCTTTTCGGGGAGGGGAGCAAGGGGTTCGTGAACTTCGTGCGCCATGCCCTGGGTCTGGGAGCCGCCTCCGGCCCGGTGAGGGTCGTCAGCGACGAGACCAGCCGCCCCACCTGGATCGGGGATCTGGCTCCCGCCCTGCTGGATCTGGTGGGGAAGGGCGGGCGGGGGTTCCTCCACCTGGCGAACAACGGGAGCTGCACCCGGCTGGAGCTGGCGCTGGAGATCAGGGCGGCAATGTCGGAGCCCGGCGCCCCGCCGCCCCCGCAGGGCGGCTTCCCGGAGATCCTGCCCGTGGACTCCGGGTCCTTCGGCGCCCCGGCACGGCGCCCGCTCTACTCCGTCCTCGACCTCACCGACGCGGAACGGGTCCTGGGCCGTCCCATGGTCCCCTGGCAGACATCCCTGAGGAGGTTTCTGCGATCATGAAAGGCGTCATCCTGGCTGGCGGCCTGGGAACCCGGCTTCTCCCCATGACCCGGGTCACCAACAAGCACCTCCTTCCGGTCTACGACCGGCCCATGATCTACTATCCCCTCCAGCAGATGGTGGCGGCCGGGCTCACCGAGATCCTCCTGGTCACCGGGGGCAACGCCGCCGGGGACTTCCTCAAGCTCCTGGGCAACGGCAGGGCCTTCGGGCTGAAGCACCTCCACTATACCTACCAGGAGGGGGAGGGGGGAATCGCCGAGGCGCTGGGGCTGGCGGAGGACTTCGCCGAGGAAGGACCGCTGTGCGTGATCCTGGGGGACAACCTCTTCCAGGAGCCGCTGGCCCCCTACGTCCAGGAGTACGGAAGGAAGGGGAGGGGCGCCATGATCTTCCTGAAGGAGGTCCCCGACGCCCAGCGCTTCGGAGTGGTGGAGCTGGACGGGGAGCGGCTGGTCCGCATCGTCGAGAAGCCGTCCACCCCGCCCACGAACCTGGCGGTGACGGGATGCTACTTCTACGACGGGAAGGTCTTCGAGGTCATCAGGGGGTTGGAGCGGTCGGCCCGGGGGGAGCTGGAGATCACCGACGTGAACAACGCCTACATCGCCGCCGAGGCCATGGACTTCCGCGTCCTGGGCGGGTGGTGGACCGACGCCGGCACGGTTCTCTCCCTCTTCCGGGCCTCCCTGATGGTGGCGGAGGACCGGGCCAACCCCGTGCTGAATCCCGGGGGGAGTTGAGGAATTGCCCCGCCCCTGATCCAGAGGTAACTATGGATCCCATACGGAATCAATCGGAGAGGAGCCGGGTGCCCAGGTCCCTCGGTCTCTCCCGGCCCTGGCCAACCTGAGGGCGCCGCCCATGGACCTCCTCCTCACCGGCGGAGCCGGCTTCATCGGCTCCAACCTGGTCCGGCACCTCCTGGTCCACCGGCCCGAGGTGCGGGTCACGAACCTGGACCTCCTCACCTACGCCGGAAACCAGGAGAACCTGCGGGGCCTACCCGACGACGGCCGCTATGCCTTCGCCCACGGCGACATCTGCGAACCGGGGCTGGTAAAGGAGCTGATGCAGGGGAAGGACGCGGTGCTCCACCTGGCCGCGGAGAGCCATGTGGACCGCTCCATCCAGGAGGCGGCCCCCTTCGTGCGGACCAACGTCCTGGGGACCCAGGTGCTCCTGGCGGCGGCGCTGGAGGCCGGGGTGGAACGCTTCCTCCAGGTCTCCACCGACGAGGTGTACGGCGAGCTTCCCTGGGTGGATCCCGAGGAGACGGAAGCCCACCGCCCGAAGTTCACGGAAGGGACACCCCTCTCCCCCCGCTCCCCCTATTCGGCCTCGAAGGCGGCAGGGGACCTGCTGGCACTGGCCTACCACGCCACCTACGGGATGGACGTGGTGGTGGTCCGGGGCTCCAACAACTACGGGCCCCACCAGTACCCGGAGAAGCTCATCCCCCTCATGACCACCTACGCCCTGGAGGGCCGGCCCCTCCCGGTGTACGGGGATGGGATGAACGTGCGGGACTGGATGGCCGTGGAGGACTTCTGCCGGGGCATCCTGGCGGCGCTGGAGAAGGGGCGGGCGGGGGAGGTCTACAACTTCGGGGGGGACAGCGAACGGACGAACCTCCAGGTGGTGAAGGGGATCCTGGAGGCGCTGGGCAAGCCCGAGGACCTCTTGACCTTCGTCCCCGATCGCCCGGGCCACGACCGCCGCTACGCCGTGGACTTCACGAAAGCCACCGCGGAGCTGGGTTGGACCCCCCAGGCCCGCTTCCAGGAGGAGCTGGGCCGGACGGTGGCCTGGTACGTGGAGAACCGGGGGTGGTGGGGATGACCTGGCCCAAGGTCACCGCCGTGGTCCTGAACTGGTGCAATGAAGAGGTGAGCCGGGCGTGCCTCCGCTCCCTGGATGCCTCCGACTACCACCCCCTCACGGTCCTTCTGGTGGACAACGGGTCCCCGGACGCCTCCGGGGAGCGCCTCCGGGAGGCGTTTCCCCACATCGACTACCTCCAGACCGGATCCAACCTGGGGTACGCCGGGGGGAACAACCAGGGAATCCGGTGGGCCCTGGAGCGGGGCGCCGACCACGTCCTCATCCTGAACAACGACACGGTCCTGGAACCCGGGGCCATCCGCAGGATGGTGGAGGCGGCCGGTACCCCCGCCGGGGGGCCGGGAGCCGGCCTTCGCCTGGGCGGCGTCTCTCCCAAGATCCTCTTCCACCAGGAGCCGGACCGGATCTGGTTCGGGGGGGGCC
>JBFYZD010000352.1:0-4439 GCA_041309685.1 Gemmatimonadales bacterium
AGTCCCGTCCGGTGGATCCGGTAGCTCATGGCCGATCCCGGGGGGCCTTCCTCCATTTCCAGGAGCTCGCCTCCGGAGGTGACCAGGAAGATCCGGTCCTCGGCGACGGCGATCCCTTCATAATCGCCGGGGATCCCGCCCGCGCCCGCGGTGAAGGCCTTCACCACCCCGCCCCCCCGGGGGTCCAACTCGAAGACCACGGCCCGTTCGTCGGCGTGGGCGAAGAGCCTCCCGTCCGGGGTCGTGGCCAGCCCCGAGACCTCCTTGAGCTCCCGGGGGAGGGCGCTGGCGGTTCCGCTCCGCCGGGAGAAGTCGTACCGCGCGAGGAAACGCTGCATCCCATCCTCCCTCGGAAGGGCTGAACCTGCAGTCACGGCCACGGCCAAGGGACACAGGAGGAGAGCCAGGATCCTGAGGGGCCCGGGGCCGCACCCCCGGGCAGGGGGCGGGGAGGAGGGGGGTCGCCTCATGGATCGGGGAGCATCCCCTCCAGGGAGCGGTACTCCGCGGCCAGCACCTGTCTCCCCGGCGCGTTCTTCAGGAGCTCCAGGAGGCGGGAGGGAGACTCCCCGGCGTTGAGGTGGACCAGGTACTCCAGCACCGACGAGGTCCCCGAGCCCGGGAGGATCTCCGCCAGCTCGAAGCGGGTGGCCATTCGGCTCAGGATCTCGTCCACCAGCGACTGGGCCCCCACCAGCTGCTCGGCATGGACGATGAGAAGGGCGTTCAGCCGCTCCTTCTTCTTGCGGCTCCGCTCCGACCGGAGGTATCGCTCCATCCGGGCCACCCGGGTGGCCACGTCCCGGATCTCCTCCTGGGTCATGGCATCCAGGAGCTGGGGATCTCCGATGGAGACCGCGGACTCCGCCGAGCCGGGGCCCGCGATGACGTCGGCCAGACCCAGGGCCCCGGTGCGGCTCCTCTGGTCGGCGTAGATGTTCCCGAAGTTCGACCAGTAGAGGTAGAGGATCACCACGTTGAACACCACGGAGAGGATGGCCGCCACCCCCAGGACCATGGCGCCGGCGGCCACACCCACCCCGATGGCCAGGAAGACGTATACCGCGTCCTTGGCATCCTTCAGGTTGCTCCGGAAACGCACCGCCGCCACGATCCCCGCCAGGGAGAAGGCCAGGGCCAGGTTGAACTGGACGATGAAGATGATCCCCGCCACGGCGATGGGGAGGACCAGCATGGCCTGCACCACGGACTCGTCGTATCCCCGCCTCTGCTTGGTCAGGAGGTAGACCCAGGCCACCGGAAGCATGAGGGAGAGGCCCCCCAGGAGGGAGATGATGGCCATGAGGGTGAACCGCTCGCCTCCGTGCTCGCCCGACAGCACATCGACAATGGAGCCACCCGCGGTTTGGGAGATGGCGTCCGGAGCGAAGATCCCGTCCCCGCTCCCCCCCCCGAACTCCTGGTTCAGCCTCCGGAGCCTCTCGATTCCCCCGAAGACCACCTCTTTGAAGATGGGAAAGACCTGGGCCAGGGCCCACGCCACCCCGAAGAGGATCACATAGTAAAGGGCGATCCTCCACAGTCCCGAGAGGGGGCTGCGGATCTTGTTCCCTCCCCACCGGGCATTGTTCTCATCCACGGGACGAGACTCCTCTCCAGGGGTTGAGCTTCTCGTCTGGACTCGGGGCCCGGGGGGCGCCGGCGTCCCGGTCCGAGACTGCATGATTCACCCGGCGAACCGGCCCTGGCAAGCTTGATCCCGCCCATGGGAACCAGCCCGCCGCCCATGGGACAACCTTGTAACCCCAACCCCCTGCTTGCCGTATGGAGGATGGAGAGCGTTCCCCGTGCTCCGATGGGAGGCGTAGATGAGCTCCGAAAGCCGGGTCGAGTTCCTGCTCCGAGCGGCCGCCCGGGCCGAGCGGGAGGGGAGCCCCCGTCTGGCCGCCACCCTCCGGAGGATGGCGGAAGAGCTGCGCCCCGCCGAGACCGGTCTTCCCATCCCCGCCTTTTCCCTACCTCCTCTCGACCGGTAGCCCCGTCCTCCCGGGGACCTTCCCCGACGCCCCGCGGGCACCACTCCCGGCCCGTTACGACCCCCTGAGCTCCACCGGCGCGCCGGGCTTCCTGGCCACCCGCAGGTTCAGCATCTCCACCAGGATGGAGAAGCCCATGGCGAAGTAGAGGTACCCCTTGGGGACGTGATGCCCGAACCCCTCGGCCATGAGGGCCATGCCGATGAGGAGGAGGAAGCTCAGGGCCAGCATCTTCACCGTGGGGTGGCGGTGGATGAAGGCGCTGATGGCTTGGGCGGAGAGGAGCATGACCCCCACCGCCACCACGATGGCGATGGCCATGACCGTCACGTGGTCGGCGATCCCCACCGCGGTGATGACGGAGTCAAGGGAGAAGACCAGGTCCAGGAGGACGATCTGCACCAGGACGCCGGCGAAGGTCCGGGTCCACTTCGGTCCCCCGTGCCCCTTCCCCTCCTCCTCCCCCTCCAGCTTGTGGTGGATTTCCCGGGTGGCCTTCCACATGAGGAAGATCCCCCCGACCAGGAGGATCAGGTCCCGCCCCGAGAGCTCCTTCCCCGCGAGGACCAGGAGGGGCCTGGTGAGCCCCATGATCCAGACGATGGAGAAGAGGAGGGCCAGGCGGCTGATCATGGCCAGCGCCAACCCCGCCCTCCAGGCCCGGGTCTGCTGCTCAGGCGGAAGCCGCCCGGCCACGATGGCGATGAAGACGATGTTGTCGATCCCCAGGACGATCTCCAGGACCGTCAGGGTGGCCAGGGAGATCCAGGCCTCGGGGGAGGCAATCCATTCCATGGGGGTGCCGTGGTGGAGGTGCAGTGGGGGCGAACCGCCAAAGATGGGCCCGGGGGAGGGCCGGGGGAAGGAGAGAGGGAAGGCGGGCCCGCCTTCCCCTCTCCAGGTTGGCGGGGTGGCCCGGGTCCTGTCGGCTGGAACGGTGCCGGGGTAGCTTTCGTAGGGTAGCACTCTGCCCGGCGTCCGGTGGCTTCCCCTCATCGTCAGCGAGAGCCTTGCTCGACCTCAGAACCCTCCTCCAGGAAGTCGGCCGAAGGCATGTGGCCCGGGTGGCGGTGATCTACGCCGCCGTGGCCTTTGGCGTGCTCGAAGCGGCGGACATCGTGGTCCCGGCCCTGGGGTGGGGGGGGTGGGCCGTCAAATGGGCCATCGGCCTGGCCGTGCTGGGCTTTCCCGTGACCCTGGCCCTGGCCTGGGTCTACGATCTCACTCCCAGGGGCGTGGTGCGGACCCGCTCGGTGGAGGAGGAGAGCCGGGACGGGGAGCACCGGCCCCGGAGTGGGCGGCCGGTCCTGTCCGCGGTCCTTCTCCTGGCCAGCGGCGCCGTGGTGGCCATCGGGGCTCTCTTCACCTTTCAGTGGTCCTACGAGCCCGCCTCGGTGGGCGGCGCTCCGGGCGTTTTCGCCGAGGCGGGACTCAACCCCCTCCGCATCGCCGTCCTCCCCTTCCAGGAGCTGGAGGAGGGTGGCGGAGGATCCTTCGCCGAGGGGATCCATGAGGACATCCTGAACCACCTCATGAAGATCGGGAGCCTGGAGGTCATCTCCCGGACCACCGCCCTCCTGTACCGGAACACGGAGAAGTCGGTCCGGGAGATCGGGGCGGAGCTCCAGGCCGGCTCCATCCTGGAGGGGAGCGTCCGGAGACAGGGAGACCGGATCCGGGTGGTGGCCCAGCTCATCGATGCCCGCACGGACCGGCATGTCTGGTCCGAAACCTACGACCGGGAGGAGACCGACATCTTCCAGGTCCAGAGCGAGATCGCCCAGGCCATCGCCCAGGCCCTCCGGGCGGAGCTGAAGCCGGAGGAGCTCCAGCGGCTCGAGGTGACGGCCCCCGTGAACGGGGAAGCCTACGGCAAGTATTCCGAGGGGATCTTCGAGTGGGACCTCCGGGAGAACCGGATGAACGCCGTCCGGGCGGTGGAGCTCTTTCAGGACGCCACCGGGATCGCTCCCGAGTTCGCCCTGGCCTGGGCGGCTCTCTCCCAGGCCCGCATGTGGCTCTTCTGGAACTTCCCGGGGGCCCAGGACCAGGCGGAGCTGGCGGTGGAGGCGCTGGACCGGGCCCTGGAGCTGGATCCCGGTGCCGCCGAGACCCGGCTGGCCCAGGGGTACTTCCACTTCTATGGGCGTGGGGACTCCCAGGAGGCGCTGCGCTATTTCCGGGAGGCGGAGGCGTTGAAGCCGAGCGACGCCAACGTCATTACGGCCATCGGTCTCATCCTCCGGGGGCAGGGGCGGTGGGAGGAGGCGGTGGCGGCCTTCGAGCGGGCCAGGGCCTTCGACTACCGGTCCTACAACCTGATCTACACTCTCGCGGACACCTTCCTCCGCATGAGGCGCTTCGAGGATGCAGAGCGCTACTTTCGCCTGGCCACCACCCTGGCGCCGGAGGTCGTGGCGGCCCACCAGGCCCTTCTCAGAG
>JBFYZD010000353.1:0-3588 GCA_041309685.1 Gemmatimonadales bacterium
GAAGCTCATCGGCGGTCCCGATACGCCTCCCCCCATGCGGTACCCTCCCAGATCCAGAGTCACCCACCGGTATCCCCTGGCCGCTCCCACCTCCTGGAGCTTCTCCCGGCAGGCCAGCACCCGATCCATCTCCTCCGGGGGCGCTTCGACCCGGAGGAAGAGCGCCCCTCCTTCCTCCCGGCAGATCCGTACCCGAACCACCGACGCCCCTCCCTGGTGGAGGATCTCCTCCAGCTCGTGGACGTCCCGGAGGCGCTCCGGGGTGATCCCGATCCCCGTCATGACCCGGGAGCTGAGGCAGGGGCTCGCGGGTTTGCCTGCCAGGCGGAGGCCGGCCTCGGCCGCGAGAAACCGGATCTCGGGCTTGCCGAGGCCGGCGTCGGCCAGAGGGGCCAGGACCCCGTGCTCCCCGGCGGCCCGGTGTCCGGGGCGATCGTCCCCCCGGTCGGAAGCGTTGTAGCCGTAGAGGACGTGGCGCAGGCCCCGCTCCCCCGCCACCTCCTTCGCGATCCGGAAGAGCTCGTTCTTACAGTGGTAGCATCGCTCCCGGTCGTTGCGGAGGTAGGCGGGCTGGGTCATCTCCCCTGCCTCCCTCCAGAGCTGCTCCACGCCGAGGGATCCCGAGAAGGCCCCGGCGTCCTCCAGGTCCCGGCGGGGAAGGCTGGCGCTGGTGGTGGTCAGGCCCGCGACCCGCCCGGCGCCGCCCCGGACCCGGGCCTGCTCTGCCGCCCACAGGAGGAACGCGGAGTCGAGTCCGCCCGAAAAAGCCACCAGCACCCCCTCCGGCACCAGGGAAGCGAGGGTCCGGAAGAGCTCTTCCTCCTTGGCCCTGGCCCCGATGCGGTCCACCGGTCCATCCGGCGGGCCGCCGGCGGACGGGGTGGGGTCCAGGATGGGAAGGCGACCGGCCATGTTCGGGATCCCTCGGTGGAAGGGTGCAGGGTGCCAGGAAACTACCCCCGAGCCCCCGCAGGGGGGAAGCGTCTCTCCCTTCGGCAGGTTTGGCCTCTCCCCCGCCCGGGGACTGCCTTGACCCTGGCGGCCGCTCTCCCGGCCTCTGGATCTCCTCCACCTGGGGCTGATGCCCTCTTCCCTCTGGCTCTGGAGCCGGTGCTGGCACTGGACCCGGTTGGGCCCCTTCCGGCCGATGGGGAATGGAGCGCCCGGAGCTATCCCACCCTGGTTTCCCAGTGGGCCCAATCCCCTCCGAAGAGCCTCAAGCCGAGGTCCGAGGGGCTGGTCGGCGGTGGAACCAACGCTTCGTGGACCTGCCTCGCATGGGCCTGGGACCGCGTGTAGGCCGTCGCCGCCTCGGCGAAAAGCCGCAGGGCCTCATTGCCGGCGCTCAACAGGGCCCGGTCGCAGGCGATGTTGCCCTGGTAGTACTCGGCGTTGGCCCGCGAATAGAGGTCATCCAGGGCCGCGTAGCCCGTGTCCCGGAAATTGAGCTGCATCAGCTCCGTATAGGCGGTGGCGATGTCGTTCCTGGCGTCATCCCTGGCCTGGTCCACGACGGCCTTCGGGTTCCCGGCCAGCCGCAACCGATAGAAGGTGTGCGTGCCCTCGACGAACTGGTAATTGGTCCGCATCTCCTTCCCGCTGGAGGCCGTGGAGGGGTGGATGACCCGGCCGGCCGGTCCCGTGCAGACACTCGCGATCCCCTCGTCCCCGTCATGGGGAACGACCACCGACACCCAGCCGTTCGTGGGGCGGCAGATCATGGCTTCCCAACCGCCGGGGGGAGGATAGGGAGGCGGATTGCCGGGAAAGCGCAGCATCATCTTCATGAACTCCACGTCCACCTGGCCATGGTAATTGTGGAGCATGTCCCACAGCATCAGGTTTCTCGGGGATGAGTAGGGGTCATACCCTCCATGTTGCTTGACGAAACCCCCGAACTTGGTGACCCCCATGTCCTCGTGCAGATACGTGTTCGTGGAGTAGAGGAAGTCCTTCTCACCGAAATCACCGGAGCTGCGGACGGCCTGGATGGCAGCCGTCTTCTCCACCACGAAGGCGTTGCCCCGCTGATCCACGAAATGGAAGTTCTCCGGGAAATTGATGGGAAAGGAGAGCATCATGTCCCGGGCCTCGACGGCGTTGCCGGCAAAGCGAACGATGTGGGGGAGCACGTTCGCCCAGCAAAGACCATAGTCGCTGTCGATGGCCCTGGGAGAAGCTCCACCCCCGCTGTTGCCGATGAAGAGTCCGGTGTTGTTCATGTAGAAGTGCTCGCCGATCTCACCTGCAACGGCGCCGCACATGTAGTCGTGCCCTTCATCCGGAAAGGCGACGATGATCACCGCGCGGAAGGACTCTCCCCCTCCATCCACGGTGTCCAAACCGATGAGCCGGCCATCCTTCGTCGCGCTTCCCCAGGCCGAACACACGGAACAACTCTTCCTCGGGGGCAGGTCACTCTCTTCCGCGCCTCTGGGGTAATGGGAGGTTTCGGGATCGGGCAGGACACAATTCATCATCAAAGCGTCCTCGTAGGAGACGTCGAAGCCGGCTGCCGTTGCCCCGGCGGCCATCCCCTTCATGATCTCGATGTTCTCGGGTGTATGTCTCTGGATGAAGTGTTGATTGGCCTTGAGGGCTTGCCGGACTCCGTCCTGGCTGAACCTCTGCAGAGCCGAGGCCCAGGCTGCCCGGGTATTGAGGAGGATGTGGGCGCCCGCCTGCTGGCCGTATTGAAAGCCCATCTCGTAATCGGATCCGCCCACGATGACGACAGGGAGGATCCCCGGCGGAAGGACGTCCTTCCCCTGGGCTCCCAGACTCCGGACCAACGCGAACGGCGATATCCCGCCAAGACCCAGACCCGCTCCGGCGACTGCCGTGCTCTTCAGGAAATCCCTGCGGTTGTTCATCATGGATGCCCCCCTTCTGGAAGGAAGTGGTCATTGTAAGGGCTCCTCGCGGTGGAGGGTAGGCGATCCTGCGCTCGGCGAGCGCCCGGGAGAACCCCGAGGCCGTCCTTCCGGCGGGCCCACCGATCCCCTCCTGCCCGAACCTCCGGCTTGACGCATGAGCCTCCCTCACCGTCCTCTGTTGAGAGAGATTGATGGGGTCCCGGCCTCCTGGAGCCGGCTTCCAAGGGAGCCCATGTCGTTTCGAGCCCAGCTTCATCCTCCCCTCCGGCTCAGGGTTCAACCCCCGGGGCGCCGGCCCCGGGGGTTGGCCCGCACCGCCCTCTGGGCGCTCCTGGCCGCCGCCGCCCCGCTGGCCTGCCGCGACGACCTCGCCGGCCCGGACGGGGAGGACGTCTCCCCTCTGGCGTTCAACCCGGACTGGACCGAGGCCACCCACGGAAGGAGCGATCCGAACTACGCCATGGTGTTCCCCCAGGACGCGGTCAACACGATGGAGATCCGGATGACGTCCGCGGAATGGAGCGCCATACGGGCCAACATGCGGATCCTGTTCGGGTACGACTTCGGGGGGAGCGGGGCGGGCGGCGGGGGTTCCCCCCCGGCCGATCCGGACTACGTGCCGGTGGACGTGACCTTCAACGGGAAGCGGTGGAAGGAGGCGGGATTCCGCCTCAAGGGGAACTCCAGCCTCTCCTCGGCCTGGAGGCAGGGG
>JBFYZD010000354.1:0-2782 GCA_041309685.1 Gemmatimonadales bacterium
ATCTCGTAATCCCCCAGGTCGTCGTCCACCAGGAGCACCCTGATCGTCGCTGATTCCACTTTGCCCTCGTGGGTCTTGGTCCTGATCTCCCGAGCGGCCGCTGCCCCACCCTGAACCCGGATCCATCCCCCGCCAGGGAGGGGGGTGGACAGGGTGAAGGACAAGCGGGAGGCCCGGGGGCGGGTCGGCGGCACATCTCGCAAGACGTAGAGAAGGTAGGACACCCTTCCTGCCGGCTCAAGGAGGCCACCCCTTCGTACGGACTATCCCTCGGCGTCCCCCGGGGGGGGTGGCTTTCGGAACTCCTTTCGCCGTCCCCTCCGGCGTTTCTCTTCCAGGCGTTTCTTCCGCTCCCCGGTTGGAACCCTCGTGGGAACCCGGCGGGGGGGACGCCGGTTGCGCTGGAGTAGGCGTTGCCGAAGGCGGGCAAGGGCGATGGCCCTGTTCCGGTGCTGGCTGCGCTCCTCCCGACTCACCACCCTGATGCCGGTGGGCAGGTGCACCAGGCGTACCCCGCTCTCGGTCCGGTTCTGGTGCTGTCCCCCCTTTCCACCGGACATGAACGTCTCCACCCGGCATTGGGCCAGGAGCTCCTCGTCGGTGGGAGGGATCGGAAAGGGTTCGGGGAGGTCGATCTCTTCGGTCATGCTACATAGTCGTCAGGCGCTGCCGGAACCGCCATGGCAAAGGCTCGGCTGGGGGGGTTATCTTCCCCAATCCAATCCCCCTATCACTTGAAGGGGGCAGTTCTTTACTCGGGGAGCTATCCCCAGCGTCGGTGATCCATGATCCTGGACCGGATGGAGCAGGGCCCCGGAACCCGTTTCCTCTTCATCATGGCCTTGGTGGTCATCGTGGTGGGTGGGTTGAAGGTTGCGGCTCCCATCCTCCTCCCCTTCTTCCTGGCCGTATTCCTGGCCGTTCTTACCCTCCCCATCGTAATGTGGCTCCAGAAGAAGGGGGTCCCCACGTTCCTGGCCATCTTCCTGGCGGTCATGGTAGACGTGTCCATCTTCGGCCTCCTCGTCCTTGTGGCCAGCCAGTCCGTCATCGATTTCCAGGAACGGCTTCCCCGGTACATCGCAGCCCTGGGGGAGGTCTGGGAGGGATGGCGCCAGGGGCTGGAGGCATCCCAGTTCCCGGGGGCGGCGAGCCTGGCCCAGGCCCTCCGGACGGAGAACGTGGACCCGGCGCAGCTGATCAACCTTGCCGGGGGGACTCTGCAGCGGGCCTTTGCCTTCGCCTCCACGGCCTTTCTCGTGCTCCTCATCCTGGTCTTCGTCCTGGGGGAGGCCACCATCTTCCCGGCGAAGTTCCGGGCCATCCTGGGCAGGGAGCGGGGCCATTCCAGCCGGCTTACCAGGATCGTGGCTGAGGTGCAAGCCTATTTGTGGATCAAGACCCTCATCAGCCTGGCCACGGGAATCCTGCTGGGGTGCTGGTGCTGGATCCTGGACCTGGACTTCCCCGTCCTCCTGGGGTTGGTGGCTTACCTGCTCAACTACGTCCCCACCATCGGCTCCATCATCGCCAGCGCGCCCGCCATCCTTCTGGGCCTCGTCCAGCACGGTGCCGGCACCGGGGCCCTGGTGGCCGTCGGCTACATCTCGGTGAACATGATCCTGGGGAACTTCCTGGATCCCCACTTGATGGGCCGCCGCCTGGGCCTTTCCACTCTGGTGGTGATCCTCTCCCTCCTCTTCTGGGGCTGGGTCTGGGGACCGGTTGGGGCCCTTCTGGCGGTTCCCCTCACCATGATCGTGAAGATCATGCTCCAGAACACCTCCGACCTCCGGTGGGTGGCGATCCTCCTGGACAAGGCTCCCCCAGGCCCCGGGTTCGACCCCGCGGCGGCGGGGGAGGATGAGGGCGACTGACCGGGAAGAGGATCCCTTCCTGGCGGTCGGAGTATCAGGGGCCCGGCGTCGGCGGCGTCGGGCCCCCTCCTTCGATGGCCTTCACTCCGCCGCCCTTCCTCCCCCCTGGGAGGGCTCTCCACCCGAACCCGAACGGAATCCCATGTCCCTTGTTCCATTCCATGAGTTGCCCGGCCAATCCCGACTCTGGGTGTTTCCCGCCAGCCGCCCCCTCTCCCCGGAGGAGGGGACCCGCCTCCTGACAGGAGTGGACCGGTTTCTGGAGGAATGGGACGCCCATGGTTCGCCGCTGAGGGCGGCAAGGGAATGGAGAGAGGGGAGCTTCCTCCTGGTGGCGGTGGATGAAGCTTCGGCCCCCCCCTCCGGGTGCTCCGTCGATGCCCTGGCCAACCTCTTGAAAAAGCTGGGAGAGGGAATCGGGGCCGAGTTTCTGGACCACGCGCCGGTGTGGTACAGGGAGGGGACGGGGGTCCGGAAGGTGAGCCGGGAGGCCTTCCGAGCCATGGCCGGGAAGGGAACGGTCACCCTGGATACGCCCGTGTTCGACCACACGATCACCCGCCTTGGCCACCTCCGTGACGGCGGCTGGGAAAAGCCCGCCGGCGCCAGTTGGCACCGACGGGCTTTCTTTCCCAGCGGTTAGGGCTGTGGGCAGGGGCCTGCCCGTTTCCGGCGGACCCCTTCGCGCGGCCCCGGGGCTACCGCCCCCCTCCCTTCACGAGCTCCAACCCCAGCGTCTTCCCCTTCTGGACCGCCGGAACGCCTTCGGCCATCCACACGGGCTCCGGTGCGCCCATGAGGTAATGGTCGAAGAACTGCTGCATCCGGACGGCGAAGTCCTTCCGGTTCGGCTCTTTCCTCAAGCCGTGGGGCTCCCCGTTGTAGTTCAACAGCCAGACGGGTTT
>JBFYZD010000355.1:0-4207 GCA_041309685.1 Gemmatimonadales bacterium
GGAGGTAGCAGGTCAGTAGCCGCAGCTCCGGGCTTCCTCCCCGAAGGCCTCCAGGAGCTCCACCTCGGCGTCGAAGAAGTGGTCGGAGGGGGCCAAGATGAACCCCCCGCCCGCCCCCGCCGCCTCGAAGCACCGGCGCACCGCCGCCCGGGTCGCCGCCGGCGAGCACCCCCGGAAGAAGGTGTGCTGATCGAAGCCGCCGATCATGCACACCCGCTCGCCGATGCGGGCCTTCGCCCCGGCCAGATCCGCGTCCCCCCCCAGCGCCGGAGGGGTGAAGGTCTCCATGGCGTCGGGCTCCATGCCGGCAATCCTCTCCAGAAGGGGCATCATCCCCCCGCAGGTGTGGTACACCACCCGCTGCCCCGCCCGGTGGAGCTCCCGGATGATCTCCCGGTCCCAGGGAGCCACGAACTCCTCGAAGATCCCGGGGGAGATCACGGTGGAGGAAGCCGACCCTCCCCCCAGCTCCAGGAGGTCGTAGCGGGCCCCCTCCATGGAAGCGGCGCTGGCCTTCTTCCGCTCCATGAGGATGGCCAGGAGCTCCCGGACCCACACGGGATCGTCCCTCGTCTCCATGATCAGCTCCTGGGCGCCGAAGAGCTCCACGGCGTCCTGCCAGCACCCCGGCTGCCCGTAGATCTGGAACCCGGGAACGGCGCCCCGGAGGATCCCCCACCCCCCATCCTCCACCCCCTCGGCCTTCCGGTTCACGGCCTCCACGTCGCACCGACCCCGGGGCGCGTAGCGCTGGAGGAGATCGATCTGGCGCTTCTCCTTGATGGGCCGTTCCACCACCCAGTCCGTCTGGTCCCCGTGCTCCAGCACCATGGAGAGGGGGCCCCCGGGGGTGATGATCCGGTAGCGGGTGGCCCGGGCCGCCCCCGGGACCTCCTCCTCCTCGATCCGCCACTCGTCGGACACGAGCCACCGGGACCCGGCGGACTCGTACCCCTCCCCGATCTTCTCCCGCTCCGGGCTCCAGTACTCCCCCCTCCCCTCGTCGGGCATCAGGTCGAACGCCCACCGGATCGGGTCCAGGCCGAAGCGGCGGAAGAACTCCGCCTCGGAGATTCCCTCCAGGTAGGTGCCCAGGAACCAGGGCATGAGGTGGTGGGTGGTTACGGGGAGCCGGTCGGGCCGGCCCCCCTCCAGGGCGGTGAGAAGGCGCTCCCGGGAGGTCATGCCCTCCGCCCCGCTTCCCGCTCCATGTAGTCGGGATCGATGAACGGCTCGTCCTCCCGGTGGGCCTCCATGAGAGCCATCCGCCGGTGCAGCAGCTCCTTCAGGTTCCCGCCGTGGACCAGGGGCGTCTCTTCCTGGTCCGTGGTGGCCATGAACTCCACCCCCGAGTCCAGGAGCTCCAGGAGGCGCCGGGTGTTGGCCAGCTCCCGGGAGACCATCTCCCGGATCACGGCTCTGAGCTCCTCCCTCTCCCCGTCGGATCCGGCTTCCATGTATCCGCACACACCCCAGATCCAGGCCGCCACGTTCCTCTGGGTCTCCAGCCAGCACCGCAGCGCCGAGAGGCGCACGAGCTGATCGGCCACCACGTTCCCCTCACCCAACGACCGGGCGGCCTCCTCCCGGGCCCCCTCCAGGAGCGCCAGCGCCTCCTCCAGCGGTCCCCACACGAAGGCGTCCATCCGCTCCACCGCTTTCCGGCTCTCCTCGACCGTGGCCAGCCGGAAGAGGACGTCCCGGCTCAGGTCCACGTTGTTGGGGTTGTGGGGGGTGGTGCACATGAAGCCCTGGTAGTAGGCCCGGTCCTCCAGGGTGATGGCTTCGATGTCCGGGACCAGGGGCCGCGCCCACAGGCGGTACCACACGAACCCGTAGGTGGAGTACAAGGCCGAGACGTGGGGGAAGGCCAGGATGGCCTCCTCCGCCAGCTCCCAGGCCCGCAGGAGCACGCCCGCCCGCTCCCTCCCCGCCCACCCCTCGGCGGTGCGACCGAGGAACCGGCCCAGCTCCAGCTCCGGGTCGAACTGGAAGGCACGGAGCACCTCGTGGTTCACGTTGAAGGGGACCAGAGAGGGCGGGTGCGTCCCCCCCATGTGGGCCAGGTGGGTCACCCCTCCCTCCCGCAGGAGCTTCAGGCGCCGGAGGGTGAGGGAGGGGTAGGGCACCCCCACCAGGGGAGCGAAGACCACCCAGGGCCCGGTGGCGACATAGAAGTGAGCGTTGGACGAGCGCGCCTCCAGCTCCGCGGCCAGCGTCCCTTCCCTGGGGGAGAACCCCTGTTGGTAGACGGAGCCGGCGGGGAAGGCCCGGGAGCCGGGATAGCGGGGATGGTCGTAAGGCACCTCCCACCCCCGGGTGGCCAGGCAGGCCGTCTCCACCTCCAGCCCCTCCTCCAACCCCGCCCAGATCACCTCGTGCTCCCCGTAGAAGGACTCCATGCGGGTCAGGACCCGGAAGGCCGGGTTCACCTCCCGTCCCGCGTCCCGGAGGGTCCGGAGGAAACGGAGCGCGTTCCCCCCCGCCGCCCGGGCGATCTCCTCCTGGTCCTTCCACTCCCGGATGAGGTAGGCGCCCCCGTTCCGCCCCACGTAGAGGGACTGGGTGTGCTCGAACCCGGCCCCGCTGTCGTTGGTCCACACGGAGAGGTACTCCAGCTCGGGGACCTCCTCCATGAGACGCCGGACCATCTGGGCGTAGTGCTCCCGGACCAGGGGGTGGGTGATGGTCATGTTGAAGCGGGGTTTGAAGCTCCGGAAGGGGTGGTCCACCCGGGCGCCCCGGAGCATGGGATAGCGCTGGAAGAAGGCCTCCGGCACGTTCCGGGGCTCGAAGCAGAGGAGGCCGGGGGCGAGGCCGTACTTCCGGGCCAGCTCCGCGTTCCGTTTCAGGAAGGCCAGGTTGGCGGAGAGGTACTCCCGGGGGTAGAGACCCTCCCCCAGATCGCTCTCCACGAACTGGTCCAGCGCCGGACAGTAGGTGTAGAACATGGGGTAGGCCTCCCCGGGGGGGCCCGTCTCGATCCCCCGTGGGAAGGCCAGCCCGTTCACCTCCACGTGGGTGAACCCCGACAGGGCCAGGCGCCGGACGTACTCCTCCCGGTCCAGCCCCTTCTGGATCCGCCCTTCCTGGGTGAGGAAGAAGTCGAAGGTGGAACGGATCCACGAGAACGCCGTGGGGAAGGTCCTCCCCCCCTCCACCCCGGCGATCTCCTGATCCCCCAGCTCCCCGAGGAGGTGGGTGGCGAAGGAGAAGAGCAGGCGGGGGGGGGCCGCCGAAAGGGATCCGGAGCCGTCCTCCCTCAGGCGGAAGAACACCGATCCCGGAGGGAGGCGCCCCGCGCCCCGGGCCGCGTTCCCGGCCCCCGGCCCGGCGACGGCTCCCCCGAGGATGCGGAGGACCCCGGCCTCGGGGTCCGCCCTGTCCCCGCCCATCTCCACCACCGCCCCCGTGGCCCGGGCCAGCTCCTCGGCGGCGGTGCGCAGCACCGGCGGGAGCTTCCCGCCCGGACCGGCCTGGGCCTCCACCCGGATGGTCCTCACCCGGGAGAGGGCGTCCCTGATGGTCATGGCGTCGGATCCTCCCGCGGCAGGTCGCCTCGTGATGAGAAGAGAACCTCGATCTTCACTTCCCCGAAGACGGCGGCGGAGAAGTCCAGGTAGGGGCTCTCCTGGACCCGGGTGGTCCGGAAGGGCACCTCGGCGCCCCCCACCCTCACCGTGCGGGGCGTACACTCCGTCGGGAGCAGAAGGTGGAGATCCACCGCGCTTCCCTGGGCTCTGACCGTCAGATCGATTCCTCCCTGGCCACGGTGGTAGTCGTAGCCGAAGCCGGCCCCGGAGCTCCGGTAGCGAACACCCACCTCCGCCTCCTCCACCCCGGCGGCGGGCCACCGGGGGGAGAGACGCACCGCGTCGAAGCAACGGCCCCGGTCCTCGATCCCGGCCAGGCCGCCCAGCAAGGCATGGAGCATGGCGCTGGAGCCCCACCCATCCGTGGGTTGGGCGTCCGGGCTGGTGCTGGTCTCCACGCTGGCGGGAGTCCCGTCGGGGAAGTACCAGAGGTAGCTCTCCCCCTTCCGGGAAATGAGGCCGTGGTACCGCCGCAGGATGTCCACCCCGTACGCCTCGAAGCCGTGCTCGAAGGCGGCGCTGGCCAGCTCCCCACCCACCAGGGGCATGATCCCCCCGTTCACGTAGGCCCCTCCCACCAGCTTCTCGTCCCCGAAGACGCCGTCCGGGAAGGG
>JBFYZD010000356.1:0-20680 GCA_041309685.1 Gemmatimonadales bacterium
GGGCGGCGTCACGGTATCGGCGAGGATCTCCACCCGCTTCCAGTGAATCGGAGGAAGGAGGTCGCCTCCCCCCCACACCGTGTCCATGGCCGCCGCCACCCCACCCCGAGCCCCCAGGAGCCTGCGGGTCCGCACGGAGGCGTTCCGGAGGGGGAATTCCCTCAAGAGCGTGCCGTGGAACTTGAGCAGGATGATCCGCCTATCCAGATCCAGGACCAGATACGGCCCCTCGGCCGAAGCCAGCTCCAGTTCCATCCTCAAGACCCGGTTCTCTCGGCGCAGGCGAACGAGCTCGACCGCGGCGGAGTCCGTCGGCTCCCCCTCGAGGCTCCCCTCCCGCCCCGAGACGAGGAGAACCCCACCCAGCAGGGTCAGGGCCAGGAGACCCGAGAACCCCACCACCCACAGGGCCCTCGTGCGCCCGGGCTCACGCGGTTCCGCGTCCATCAGTAGATGAACACCTGGCTCCCCGGGCCCGCGCTCCGGGCAATCGCCCTCAAGGCATCCCGCCCCACCCGGACGCACCCATGCGTCACGGCCCGGCCCAGGAGCCGCTCGTAGAGGGTGCCGTGGATCATGTACCCGTCCCCCAGATCCAGGGCGTACTCGCCGAGGGATCCGTATTCCCTGCGTTCCGAAAGGCGGGTGGGGATGGGCTTCCCCTCCTCCAGGAAGGCCCAGTCCGGCTTGGTCCACACCGGGTCCGGGCGTTCCGCCAGGATGGAGAACCGGCCCGGAGGGGTGTCGAAAGTCCAGCTCCTCTGCTGGCCGCCCGTTTCCCGGAGGATGGCCCTGGAACCCGTGGAGGCGGGCGCGTCCACCTCCACCTTGTCGCCCCGGCGCAGGTAGATGCGGTTGTTGGCCCGGTCGACCACGATGTAGGCACCCCGGGGGCGCATCGCCACGAGATCGGCCCGGAGCTTCCGCTGCTCCTTGCGCAGGGCGGCAAGCTCCCGGGCAATTGTCCCGGGATCCGGAGAGGTCGACGCTGGTCCGGCAGGGGGGCCCGAGTCCGGAGCTTCGCCCCTCCACTCGGGTCGCAGAGTATCCGCATGGAGCTCCTCGATGGGGCGCTCGGCAAAGTCAAAAGCCAACCACCCCAGGAACGCTACGGCCAGCGCCACTCCGGCCAGGGGGAGGGAGCGCGGATGCAGTCGGAGTCCGGCCCTAACGCTCACGCCTCAACCTCTCCGCCAGGGAAGAGAAGGACCCGTCCGATCCGTCTCCCCCCACAATGGTCACCGGAGTGCCGACCTTGACCAGCTTGAACAGGTCGTCCATCTGCTCGTTTGTCACCGCCACACACCCGTTGGTCCAGTCCTCTCCCCGCCCCCCGTCCCCGTGGATCTCGATGAGGGCCCCCGGTCCGGCGTTGGAGGGGATGATCCCCGCCTCCTTGGCCGCCTGTATCCTCCGGAGATCCTCCGGTGTGGGGTAATCCAACAGGAGGGCCTTGTAGTATCGCGTCTGCCCGCGGCTCTTGATCTGTTTCACCCGGTAGCGCCCCTCCGGGGTGGCCAGGTCCCCCTGGCGGTATTTCTGGGCCAGGTTGTTGGAGCCCATATCCGCCGGGAAGGACCGGATCTCCCGGCCGTTCCGGTATACCGTCAGAAGGTTCTTCTCCTTCACCACCACCAGAGCCACATCCTGGTGCTCCCGGGACCAGGCCACCGTCTCTGCGATCCAGCGCCGCCAGGTCCGCACCCGTTCTTCGTCGGCGAAGCGGAGGAAGGCATCCCCCAACCCCTCCGTCACCCGGCCGGCCTGGGCCAGGACTGCCCTGGCGCGGGCCTCCGCCTGGGGGTAGGCACCCGACTCCATAAGGCTGGAGGCCTCCACAAAGCCCATGCGGGCCGCCGTCAAGCCCACCCTCTGCTCCCGGGGAAGAGCTGCGCGGGTTTCCAGCTCGTCCATCATCTGGAGCGCCTCGGCGACCTGCGCCAGCACCCCGGCCGCGGATGCCCGGCGCTGCTCCTGGATCCGGCCCCCTTCCGCGGAAGCCTCACCCGCCTGGTCCACAGCCCCCCGCAAAAGGCCTGCGGCCACCCGGTAATCCCGGAAGAGGAAAAACCGGGATTCCTGGCGCCTCAGTTCGTTGACCCCCTCCCGGTAGGCCTCCTCCACCAGGGTGACCTCCTCGGGCGCCCACTGGAGAGCCGGAGACCGCCGCACCTCCTCCAGGGCCTGCCGGGCCGCCTCCGGGAGCGCCGGATCGTACCGGGCCCGGCTCCTCCAAAGGGAGGAAACGACCCAACCCCCGGTGATGACGACCACCCCCAGGAGAAGCCACCGGCCCTTGCCGACCCACCAGGGACGGCGCAGGGGAGCGCCACCAGCCCTGCCGGCCGACGCTCCCCTGCGCCTTCTTGCCCTCAACCTCAGCTTCGGGGATCCCTAGCGGATGGTCCGAGCCTGGATGGCCGTCTCGATGGCCGTCTTGACGCCACCGATCCCGGCCTGAGCGGCTTCCAGCTTGCTCTTCGCCTCCATGAATTTCCCCTCGGCGAAGGCCGTCTCACCCTCGACGATCGTGGCCGAAGCCGTGTCGAGGTCGGTCTGGAGGGCCGCCAGGTCCATGGCCGAGCCCTTGCCCCTGGGGGCCCGGGTCAGCATGGTCTGGACGTCCTGGAGCGCCAGTTTCACCTCGTCAATGAGGACGGCCGTCTCCTGCCGCACCGCCTCCTTCGTGGAGGCCGCTTCACCGGCCGTCTGGTCGGCGGCGGTCTTGATCTGGTTGGCCAGCTCCAGGGCATGATCATAGGAGCGGGTCAGGGCGAACTTCTCGCCCTGAAGGGTCAATTCGGCATCGAGCTGGGCCCGAAGGTCCCGGACGGATCCGAGAGCTGCGGGGGCGTAAGCCTCGGCCTCGGCTGCCACCGCGGCGCTCAGGGCCGCGTCGGCCGCTTCGATCTCGGCGGCAGGTGCCTTGGCACAACCGGAAACCACGATGCCCATGAAGGCGAAGGCCGCGACGGCCCGAGCCCAGGGCAGAATCGAACTACTCATTTCTTTTCCACTCCAGGGGATTCCCGGCTTAAGCCGGTGATGCCCCAACAAGGTTCCTGTTCCCGGGCACACCCCGGGTCGTTCGGGCTTACCCCCAGGAAGGAGGTCGCCTCCACAGCATATAAGTCTAAGCAACTCGTGTTCCGGAGGAAAGGACCCGGATATGCTGAGATGGACTGCCCTCACCAAGTCTCTGGAGAACAACGAGTTGCACATGCACAGTGTGGAACAGGCCCTGACCGCTCCCGTCACCGAATCTTCCTACCAAAGTGAATGTCGGGTTAGACTCACTGATTTTTTCGGGTGAATCTGCCCGAATCCTCCTTGAAATCCTCCTTGCGGATCCCGTGACCCCTGAGGAGATCATAGAGCGTCCGCTCGTTGATGCCGGCGGTCCTGGCGGCGGGTCCGATCCTGCCCCGGGCTTCCCGGAGGAGCCGCGTCAGGTAGTCCCTCTCGAAAGCCGCTACCACCTCCTGCCGGGCTGCCCGGAGGGGTCCCAGGGGAAGCGGCAGCTCTCCCCGGCCGGGCGCAGGAACCCCGGGAGCGGCCCCGACGATGGTCTCCGGCAGGTCGGTGACCAGTACCGCATCCCCCTGAGCGAGCAGGACCGCCCGCTCGAGGACGTTGATGAGCTCCCGGACGTTCCCGGGCCATGGGTAGGCCAGGAGAGTCCGGAGAGCCTCGGAGTGGACCCCCCGGATCTGGGAACCGAGAGCCTTGCGGAATTGCTCCAGATAGATCGAGATGAGGATCGGGATGTCCTCCTGGCGGTCCCGGAGGGGAGGGAGGGAAAGGGAAACGACCGCCAGCCGGAAGAAGAGGTCGGCGCGGAAGCGGCGGTCCCGGACATCCCGTTCCAGGTCCCGGTTCGAGGCGGCCATGATCCGCACATCCACCCGAATGGAGCGCTCGCTCCCGAGCCGCTGCACGGTCCGGTCCTCCAGCGTCCGGAGGAGCTTGACCTGGAGGTGAGGGGGCAGCTCCCCGATCTCCTCCAGGAAGAGGGTGCCGCCGTGGGCCAGCTCGAAATGCCCCCGCCGGGCCCGGGATGCCTCGGGAAAGGCCCCCTTCTCGTGGCCGAAGAGCTCCCTCTCCAGAACCCCCTCTGGCAGGGCGCTGCAGTTCAGGGGCAGAAAGGGCCCGGCGGCCCGGGGGCTTTCCCGGTGGATCGCCCGAGCCAACCGTTCCTTCCCCACCCCCGCTTCGCCCAGCAGCAGAAGGGTGGCGTCGGAGCGGGCCACCCGCCGGGCCATCTTGACCACCTGGCGCATGGCCTGGCTGGCGGCGGCGAAGTCTCCCAGTCCCACCGGCCGCTCCAGGCGGGCCGCCTTCAGTCTCTCGGTCGCTTCCTCTCGCATCCTCCGTAACAGGGTACGAAGGGCCCCGGTCAGCTCCACCACCCCCAGGCCGGTGTTCAGCACGGCGTACGCTCCTGCCGCGAGGAGAGCCGCCCTGCGATGGGGGTCCTCCTCGTCGGCCAGGAGGATGATCTCCGGCCGCTCCGGGAGCTGCCGCAGGGAGGCGATCCAGTCCTCCGCGGGAGACGGAGCCTGGGAGAGCCCCGCGATGAGGAGCTCCGCCTCCTCCCCCCGGAGGCGCCGCCAGAGGTCCTCGCTCCTTCCCAGGGATTCGAAGGTGACCTTCTCGTCCTGGAGGAGCCTCTCTACGCGCCGGCGGAGCTCCTTGGAGTCCAGAAGGACCAGCACACGGATCAGCATCGTATCTTCCGATTCGGAGGTTTTGCACCCGATTTTCCAATCTTAACCCTCCCAGCGCCGAGGTGCCACCCTTGAAAGGCCCCGGCGCCCCGAGCGTATGTTCCCCGACCCACCACCCTGGAGATGACGCGATGGACATGACCGACCTCCACTGGTCCCGGATTCAACCTCCCCTCCTCCTCGGCCTCCTCCTCGCCTCCTGTGCCTCCCCCCAGCCACCCGCGATCCCGGTGGATGTGCAGGCCGAGAAGGCCGCCGTCGAAGAGGTCATCCGGAGCTCCATCGCCTGGGCCCTAACCAAGGACAAGGCCCTGCTGGACTCCTGCTTCACCCACGAGGGAGACCTCCTGATCCTGAGCCCAAGCAAGTTCGAGCCGGACATCGGCTTCGAGCACCTCGACCGCGCGTGGGAGCAGGTGTGGAGCCGGGAGGAGTTCAAGGCCACCGGCTTCGACCTCAGGAACCTCCGGATCGACCTGTCCCGGGGCGGGGACGTGGCCTGGTTCTATGGCGTCATGGACGACATCGGGGAGTGGGACGGCCAGCCGGCGTCCTGGCTGAACACCCGGTGGACGGGAGTGCTGGAGAAGCGCGACGGACGGTGGGTGACCGTCCAGCAGCACTTCTCCTGGGTGCCGTCAGCGGCGGGGTAGCAGGGAGGGGGAAGGGCCCCGGCCGGCCCTTGCGGTTGTCCCCCCGGGGTGGGATGATCCCCGTCCTATGCGGAGCCACCCTTGAACGGCCTCTTCGGCATCGTCTCCCCCATCTTCGGGATCCTGGCGCTGGGGTTCCTGGCCGTGAAGGCCCGGGTCCTGGACGAGCGCGCGGTGAAGGGGCTGGTCTCCTTCGTCTTCAACTTCGCGGTCCCGATCCTCCTCCTGCGCAGCCTGGCCCTGACCGAGCTCCCGGAAGACATCCGGTGGAGCTTCCTCCTCTCCTTCTACGGCGGCTCCTTCACCGTCTACCTCCTGGGGTTGGCGGTGGGCCGATACCTGTTCCGGCGGCCCCTGGCCCAGCAGGCCATCTTCGGAATGTCGGCGGGGTTCACGAACACCGTCCTGATGGGGATTCCCATCATCCTCACCGCCTACGGGCCCGAGGCCACCCTCCCCATCTTCCTCATCATCGCCTTCCACGGGCCCACCCTCATGCCGATCACCACGGCGCTGATCCAGGTGGATCGGGGCGTGGGGGTGTCCTTCAGGCGGCAGGCCGGCTCCATCGCGCTCGAGCTCGTGAAGAACCCCATCATCATGGGACTCTGGGTGGGTCTGGCGCTGAACCTCACCGGGCTTTCCCTGCCGGGGCCGGTGGACAAGGTGGCGGAGATGCTGGGAGCCTCCGCCGTTCCCTGCTCCCTCTTCGCCCTGGGGTCGTCCCTGGCCGGCTACCCCCTGCGCGGCGCCCTGGGGCCGGCCGCCTTCCTGGTACCTCTCAAGATCTTCCTGCACCCCTTCCTGGTCTGGGTGCTCGCGGTGCCGGTCTTCGGGCTGGAGGGACTCTGGGTGAAGGTGGCGGTCACCATGGCCGCCATGCCCACCGGGATCAACGCCTACCTCTTCGGCGCCCGCTACGACACGGCCCAGGAGGTCGCCGCCCGCACCATCCTCCTGAGCACGCTCCTGTCGGTAGGCACCATCTCCCTCGTGCTGTACCTTCTCTCCATGTCCTGAGGAGACACCGAGCGGCGGGCGCCGGCTGGATCCGTGGGAGGAGAGGCCTGGAATGAACCGCGTCATGGGCAGGTTCCGGAACCGGATGACCTCGGGGATCGTGGTGCTGATCCCCCTGGTGGTGACCCTCTATGCCCTGAGGCTCCTTTTCGGGCTCGTGGCGGGGATCCTCCTCCCCTTCATCGATCCGGCGGTGGACCACCTCCCCCCCTGGGGCCAGGCCCTCCTCTCCCTGGCCATCCTGGTCCTGCTCGTCTACATCCTGGGCGAGGTGGCCGCCCACGTGGTGGGGAGGCGCGCCCTGGCCCTGGGCGAGACACTGGTCCTGCGGGTGCCCCTGGTGCGGGTCATCTACGGGGCATCCAAGAAGGTGGTGTCCTCCTTCCGGCTCACGGAGTCCTCCGCCTTCAAGTCCGTGGTCCTGGTGGAGTTCCCCCGTCCGGGGATGCAGGCGGTAGGTTTCGTGACCTCCAGCTTCACCAGGCCCGACGGCACCGAGTGGAGGGCGGTCTTCATCCCCACCACCCCCAACCCCACCACCGGTTTCCTGGAGCTGGTCCCGGCCGCGCAGGCCGTCTCCACCGACTTCTCCGTGGAGGAGGCCTTCGAAATGATCATGTCGCTCGGGGCGCTCACTCCCGCCTCCATCGGCACCCTTCCCGAAACTTCCTCCCTCTCTCCGGCATCCCATCCATAGTACGCCAGGCGAAACATCGCCTGACGTACGAGCGTAGGGCGCGAAGACGCCGACCCGGGCGGGCGCATGCCCCCCGTCCCGGACACCCTGGCAGCTACCAACCGGAGCCCGGCCATGTTCAGTGCCGACCTGAAGCGAGGGAGCATGGAGCTCCTCATCCTCTCCGTGCTGGAGGGGGAGACCCGCCACGGCTACGAGATCGGAAAGCTCCTGGGGTACCGCTCCGGGGGCCAGCTCGAGCTGCGGGTCTCCACCCTCTACTCGGCTCTCTACCGGATGGAAGACCGCGGTTGGATCCGGGGACGGTGGGTGGAGAAGGAGGGGGAGCGGCGGCGCTGCTTCTACACTCTCACGCCCGGCGGGAAGGCGGCTCTGGAGGCCCAACGGGAGGAATGGAGGGCCTTCGCCGCCATGGTCGAGAGGGTGATCGGACTGAGCCCGGCCTGAGCCGGGAAGATATCGAGGGGAAACAGCCATGCCGGACTGGAAGCGGTACCTGCGAGAGAACCTCTCCCTTCCCCTGATGAAGGCCCACAGGGACGAGCGGGCCCTGCAGGAGATGGCCGACCACCTGGAGGACCTCTACCGGGAGGCGCGGGGACGGGGCCTCAGCGAGGCGGAGGCCGAGCGGATGGTGCGGGCGTGGATCGGTGACCCCGGGCGCGCCGCGTCCGAGCTGCTGGAGGTGGAGCCCCAGCGGCTGCGGGCTCGCGTGGACCGCTGGTTCGAGGGGCGGGAGGAGGCGCTGAAGGCCCGCGGGAGCCTCTCGGGCAAGCTGGGCGACGGGATCAGGGACCTGCGGGTGGCGGTGCGGGGGTTGGCCCGCCACCCCCTCTTCAGCGCGGTGGTGATCGGCGTCCTGGCGCTGGGGATCGGGGCCACCACGGTGATCTTCACCCTGGTGAACGGGATCCTCCTCTCCCCCCTCCCCTTCCCCGAACAGGACCGGCTGGTGGTCCTCTCCCACGGCCGGCCGGACCGCGGGGAGGACGACGTGGGGCAGTGCGCCGCCTGGCACTTCACCTACGAGGACGAGAACCGCTCCTTCGAGTCCCTGGGAATGTACACCTTCGCGACCGCCGCCATCACCGGCGACGGGGAGCCGGAGGCTCTTCCGATCCTCGAGACCACCAACGGGGTCTTCCGTGCCCTGGGACTCCGTCCGGCTGCGGGCCGCCTTCTCACCCGGGCGGACGAGGACCCCGAATCCCCGGAGCTGGCCATGCTCGGTTACGCTTACTGGCAGAACCGCTTCGGGGGCGACGCCGGGGTGATCGGCCGCACCGTCGTGGTGGACGGCGTGAGCCGGGAGGTCGTGGGGGTGGCGCCCCCCGAGCTGAAGGCCCTGGGCGCCGATGCGGCCATCATCCGCCTCCTCCGCTACCAGCGGGCGAACCTCTTCGTGGGGAACGTGGGCTACGGGTCCGTGGCCCGCCTGCGCGACGGGATCAGCGCCGAACAGGCGCTGGCCGACATGGAGCGCATGCTCCCCATGGCGCTGGAGAAGTTCCCCGGGGGACCGGTGGCGGCGGCGGCCCAGGGGAGCACCACAGTCCCGCGGGTGCGGCCGCTGAAGGAGGTCCTGGTGGGGAGCGCCTCCACCCTCCTCTGGATCCTCCTGGCCGGGGTGGCGGCGGTGCTCCTCATCGCCTGCGCCAACGTGGCCAACCTCTTCCTGGTGAGGGCGGAGGGGAAGGGCACCGAGATGGCGGTACGCCTCGCCCTGGGCGCCGGCCGGGGCCGCATCGGGTGGGAATACCTCAAGGAGAGCCTCCTCCTGGGAGTCCTGGGCGGGATCACCGGCCTGGGGCTGGCCTGGGCGGGGCTCAGGGCGCTGGTGGCCGCCGGGCCGGCCCAGCTCCCCCGCCTGGACGAAGTATCGCTCGATCCCGGGGTCCTCCTCTTCACCCTCACAATCTCCCTGGCCGCGGGGGCGTTCTTCGCGACCGTCCCCATGCTGCGCCTGGGGGCGAGGCGGCTCACCGATTCTCTGAAAGAGGGGGGCCGGGGCGGTCTCCAGGGAAGACGGCAGCGGGCGCAGACCCTCCTGGTGGTGAGCCAGATGGCGCTGGCGGTGGTCCTCATGGTCGGAGCGGGGCTGATGCTGCGCAGCGCCGGGGCCCTGCGGCGGGTGGACACCGGGATCCGGGACCCCGGGGAGCTCTTCGTGCTGGGGCTCAACTTCTCGCCCAGGGTATTCCCGGACCGGCCGGCGCGTATCCTGGCGCAGGAGGAGGTGGCCCGGCGCCTGGCGCAGATCCCCGGGGTGTCATCCGTGGGGATGGCCTCCGCCGTCCCCATGCACCGGGGCGGGAACATCAACCCCCTGTATGTGGAAGGGATCACGGACCCGAGCGTGGCCCCACCGCTCACCCGCCGGCACAACTACATCGGGGAGGGCTACTTCGAGACGCTGGGCACCCGGATCCTCACCGGCCGCACCTTCACCTGGCAGGACATCCACGACCGCCTTCCGGCCGTGGTGGTCTCCGAGTCGCTGGCGCGCGAGTACTGGGGCTCCGTGGAGGCGGCCATGGGGAAACGGGTCTCGGTCCGCCCCGATCCCGTCCGCTGGTACGAGGTCATCGGCGTGGTGGCCGACGTGCGCGACGACGGGGTGGACACCGAGCCCCCCGCCATGGTCTACTGGCCCCAGGTGACGCTGGCGTTCTGGCAGGGCTCGGCCCCCGACGAGGAGACCTTCTGGAGCTACGCCGGCTACGCCGTGCGCACCGACCGGGTCGAAACCCCCGGCTTCGTTGAGGAGGTGCAGCGGGCCGTGTGGTCGGTGAACCCCAACCTCCCGCTCCTGAGCGCCGGACCGCTTCCCGGGTTCATGGCCCGCTCCCTGGCCCGCAGGTCCTTCGCGCTGGCGCTCCTCACCGTGGCCGCCGTGGTGGCGCTGATCCTGGGCTCGGTGGGGGTGTACGGCGTCCTCTCCTACGGGGTGAGCCGCAGGAGCAAGGAGTTGGGGATGCGCATGGCGCTGGGGGCGGAGCGCGGGCAGGTCATCGGGATGGTGGTGCGGCAGGGCGCGGTCCTGGCCGGCGTGGGGGCGGCGGTGGGGTTGGGGCTCGCCCTGGGTCTTACCCGCCTCATGGCCACCCTCCTCTACGGCGTGAGCCCCTCCGACCCCCTCACCTTCGCCGCCGTGGCGGGGGGGCTGGTGGCGGTGGCCCTCCTGGCCAGTTGGCTCCCGGCCCGCCGGGCGGCCCGCGTGGATCCTGCGGTGGCGTTGAGGGCCGAATAGTCGGGGCAGGATGGAAGGGCCGATGAAAGGGCGAGATGAAAGGGCCATACCATTGCCGGCACAACTCCCGGGGCGCAGATTGCCGGCTACGGTAAACCCGCTCCGGAGGCACGCATGAGAGGCACGATCCTCGACAGCGTCCAGGAAGCCCAACACGCCATCATCCGGAACCTGAAATGAGAGGTTGAGGGTGGGGCTCCTCCCTCGCCAGGCCGGGCCCGGGCCCGGCGCCGCACCACGGAAGGTCGGGTTCTGGATCGCCACGGCCCTGGTGGTTGGCAACATGGTGGGGTCCGGTGTCTTCCTGCTCCCGGCCTCCCTGGCCCCCTTCGGTGGGATCAGCATCCTGGGGTGGCTCTTCACCAGCGCGGGGGCCGTGATGTTGGCCCTCCTCATGTCCCGCCTGGCCCGGAGGATGCCCGCCGCGGGGGGGCCCTACGCCTACACCCGGAGGGGATTGGGGAACCTGCCGGCCTTCCTGGTGGCCTGGGGCTACTGGATCAGCATCTGGTCGGGCAACGCCGCCATCAGTGTGGCCTTCGTGGGCTATCTGGGGGCCTTCTTCCCCGCGCTGGTCGAGTTCCCGGCGCTGGGCGCCGGGACGGCCCTGGTGGCGATCTGGACGCTGACCGGGGTCAACGCCTGGGGCGTGCGGGAGGCCGGAATCCTCCAGATCTGGACCACCATCCTGAAGCTCCTCCCCCTCCTGGCCATCGGAACCATCGGGCTTCTCTACCTGAACCCCCGGCACTTCGTGCCCTTCAACGCCAGCGGAGGATCCCCCCTGGGTGCGGTGACCGCTACGGCGGCGCTCACCCTCTGGGCCTTCCTGGGCCTCGAGTCCGCCACCATCCCCGCCGATTCGGTGAAGGACCCGGGACGGACCATCCCCCGGGCCACCATCGCCGGAACCCTCGTGGCGGGGGTGGTCTATGTCCTGGCCACGGTTGGGGTCATGGGCGTCCTGCCGGCCTCCGAGTTGGCCCGGTCCACCGCCCCCTTTGCCGAGGCCGGACGGCTGATGTGGGGAGGGTGGGCCGGATCCCTCATCGCCCTGGGAGCCGCCATCTCCGCCTTCGGCGCCCTGAACGGATGGATCCTCCTCCAGGGACAGATGCCCCTGGCTGCCGCCCGGGACGGCCTCTTCCCGAGCGTTTTCGGGAAGGTCTCCGCCCGGGGAACGCCGGTGCCCGGCCTGGTCCTCTCCAGCCTCCTCATCACGGCCCTCCTCGCCCTGAACTACACTTCCAGCCTGGTGGAGCAGTTCACCTTCATCATCCTCCTGGCCACCCTGAGCACCCTCGTGCCGTATCTGTTCTCCGCCGTCGCCGAGATGGTGATGTTCGCCCGGGAGTGGAGGGGGCTTCCCGCCAGGAGCTCGGTGGGGGCTGTCATGGTCACCGTGCTCGCCCTCCTCTACTCCCTGTGGGCCGTGGTGGGGACGGGGGGAGAGACCGTGTTCTGGGGGTCCATGCTCCTCCTGGCGGGTCTCCCCGTCTATGGCTGGCAACGGTGGACGCGGAGGGCCTCGGGAACCCTCCCCGAGCTCGGGCTCGACCCTTCCGGGGAGGGGTGAGCTCCTTTCCGTTGGCAAGCAGGCTCGCGGAGGATCGTCCCAGCCCGGACCCGTGGGGCCACGTCACGATTCCGGACGCTCGATCGTTCCTTCCCTGGATGGGAACGACCTGATGACCCGGACGCGGAGGTGGTGGCCATGAGACGCGGGTGGATCGTGGGGCTGGTGGCGGCTGCGCTGGTGGGAGTGCCTCTGGGCTGCGGGAGCCCCACGGACACGACCGACGAGAGGCTCGCGTCCCTCCAGGACGGGTCCGCCGAGGTGGTCCTGCGCTACGGCGAGGAGGTGCGGGTGGACGGGAGCGTGTTCTCGGTGGCCTTCGGACAGGTGCTGTCGGATTCCCGGTGCCCCACCGACGTGACCTGCGTCTGGGCCGGGAACGCCGAAGTGGAGGTCGGAATCCGAGCCGGGATGGGGCCCACCCTCCCCCTCCACCTGAACACCACCCTGGACCCCCGTTCCGCCGACGGTCTGGGCTTCCGCATCACCCTTTTGGAGCTCAAACCCTCACCCCGCGCCGGCAAGAAGATCAAGGCCGAGGACTACTCCGTCCGCCTCAAGGTGGAAGCCCTGGACTGAGGCCGAACCGCCCCCGGGCGGGCCGGCGGGGATCTCGGCGCCTACCTCCTCACGACCGGAATCCTGATCTGGGAAGGATGCTGGGTGGAGTGGTGGATCACGTTGTGGGCCACCACCCCTTCCGTCTCGTCGTAGTTCCTCCCACCGGTGTTCAGGTTCCGGGTGAAGCGGGGGAAGTTGGAGCTGGAGACCTCGATGCGTAGCCGGTGCCCCGGGGCGAAGAAGTTGGAGGTGGACATGGGGCTCACCTTCACCTCGTAGACCTTTCCGGTCTCCATGAACACCTGCCGCTGGTACCCCTCCCGGTAGCGCACCCGCTGGATGGTCTCGTCCAGGTTGTAGGCCTTCCCGTCGGGGTATACGTCCAGGAGCTTCACCGAGAGGTCCGTGTCCTTCACGTCGGAGGAGAGGAAGAGGGTGATCTCGATGGTGCCGCTCACCTCCACCCCCTCGGCGAAGGGTTCGGTGGTGTAGACCAGGATGTCGGAGCGGGCCGCCTCGACCTGCTGCTGGTCGAAGGAGCCGGCCTGGATGGCCCCGCCGATGCAGCACACGTTCCCCCCGTAGGAAACCACCGGGTCGATGGGGTCATAGGTGAAGCGGTCCGAGGCTTCCGCCGCTCCCGGCCGCTCCCGGCTGAGGCGTCCATCCCCGGCCAGGGTGTTGGCGTTCCCGGCGGAGCGGAGATAGTAGGTCACCATCTCGGCGGCGGGGGGCGGCCAGGCCGAGGCCGACCTCCACTCGTTCGCGCCCATGGTGTAGTAGCGCACCTTGGGCAGGGTGTCGGTGAGACCGTTCGCCTCCCCCTTGAGCCAGTGGTCGAACCAGGCGTAGATGAGCTCGTTGTAGCTCCAGCGCGCATCCCCCATGCTCCGCTCCCCCACCACCGTGTTCTCCGTGGCCCGGGTGTAGGCGCAGTGACCGACCGGGGCCACCATGGCGAACTGGTTGTTCCGGGTCTCGGCGTCGAGACCGTTCTCCCGGACGTGGTTGAAGAGCGCCAGGTTCGGGCCGACGGAGACGTCGTACCAGGACATGAACCAGAAGGCGGGAACGCCGAAAGGCTCCGAGTCGTGGTAGAGCCCTCCCTGGTACCAGGCGGGATCATCGGGGGCGCGCTGGATCATGCGGCCTCCGGTGGCCACCGGAGCCGGATCGGCGAAGACCCCCCGGGGCCCGTCCACATGGCGCATGAGGTCCTCCACCGGCAGGTGCCAGAGGGCTTCGATCCAGTTCACCCCGGGCATCTCCGGAGCCAGGTCGAAGTACCGGGAGAGGCGGAGGAGGTCCTCCCGGGGCGTGTCCCGGTCGAAGCGGGGGCGCTGGGTGTTCTGCACCCCGTAGAGCCAGGTGAAGAAGAGCATCTGCTCCGCCCCCCCCCGATACCAGTTCCCCTGCTCGTACCAGTCGCCGATGCGCCCCACCCCCGCACCGAACCCCTGGGGCACCATGGCGGCATGAGCCGGATGGTCCAGCGCCGCCAGCCCCATCTGCCACTCGGCGGTGGAGGAGCACCCCTGGGTCCCCACCTTGCCGTTGGACCAGGGCTGGGAGGCGATCCAGGTGAGGGCGTCGTACCCGTCGGTCTTGGGCGGCCCCAGGATGTCCCACTCCCCTTCGGAGTAGAACTTCCCCCGTTCGTTCTGGAGCACGTAGGCGTAGCCCCGCCGCACCGCCTCCGCCGGAGCCCCGAGGCGGCCGGCGTTGAACTCCCCGTCCCCCCACAGGTTCATGTTGTAGGGGGTGCGGACGAAGATGGTGGGCACGGGGCGACCGTCGGAGTCCCTGGGCCGGAAGACGTGGGTGGCCAGGCGGACCCCGTCCCGCATGGGGACCATGACCAGCTCCTCCACGATGGCCACCTCCTTGAGCGCCTCCATGGGGTCCTGCACCTGAACGATACCCTGGGCGGCGAGCGGTGCGGAGGAAGGGCGCAGGGCCAGGGAGAGGGAGAGGAGGGCGAGCGAGGCGGCGAGGGCGCGGGCGACGGTCTTCATGGCGAGTCCACCGTTGAGGGGGAACCGGGGCGGGCAGGGAAGAAGAGTACGCTGGAGCGTCCTCCCCTGTCCAACGAACGAACAACAGCCTGGCCGGGGCTCGGGGGGGAGCCGGCCTGGGCCCATCCGTGGAGCCGGTCCTTCCGTCCCGGCCCCTTCCTACCTTCCTCCCCGCCCCCTCCTTCCCTCAGACGCCGGCTCTTCCTTGACCTTCCCCCACAGGGTGCCGTCCACCATCTCCCGGGGGTTGGCGAAGTCCCTCTCCAGGTAAGGCACGCCTTCCACCATCCATTTCGCGGGCTGGGTGCCCTTCAGATGGTGATCGAAGAACTGCATCATCCGGATCTGGAAGTCGATGCGGTTGTTCTTCTGGGCGAGGTGGTGTCCTTCGTCGGGGTAGGAGAGGAGGATGACCTCCTTCCCCAGCCGGCGGGCCATGTTGAAGTACTCGAGCCCCTGGCCGTAGTCCACCGAGCCGTCGGCCGTCCCGTGGAGGATCAGGAAGGGGGTGGTGATCTTCTGGGCGTGGTGGATGGGGGACTGGCTGATGTAGAGCTCGAAATCCTCGAACGGGGTGGTCCCCATGCGGACCTGCCCCACCTCGGAGATCCCCTGTTGGACCGTCCCGGTGCTCCGGTACAGGGTGTTGTAGAAGGAGACCAGGTTCGTGGGGGGCGCCCCGGTGACCACGGCGGCGAACAGGTCCGTCTGGGTGACCACGAAGGACGACTGGTACCCGCCCCAGGAGTGTCCCTGCAGGCCGATGCGCTCGGGATCGGCGTAGCCCAGTTCGATGACCTTGTGGATGGAGGAGGTGAGGTCGTCCAGGGCGGAGGAGCCCGGCTTTCCGATGGTGTAGACGATGTCCGGCTGGAAGACCAGGTACCCGTTGCTGGCGTATGTGGACATGTGGGGCCGGTCATCGTAGGTGGGCGCGAAATAGTTGTGGTGTTGCTGGCTGGACAGCTCGTAGAAGTAGACCAGCATGGGATAGCGCTTCCCCTCCTGGTAGCCGGCCGGCAAGCCCAGGGTGCCCTGGAGGCGGTTGCCCCGCTCGTCCACGTAGTCGATGAGGACCCGCCCCGGACTCCAGGCGAAGTCGGCCTGCTGGGGGTTGGCGTCGGTGACCTTCCGGGGGTTCCGGAAGCGCGTGTCGCTCATCCAGTAGTCGGGAAACTCCACGAAGGTGGACTGGGTGAAGACCATGCGCTCGGCGTCATCGGCCTTGACCGGTCTCCCCACGGACTTGTCCAGCCAGATGAGGGGCTGGGGATCGGAGCCCATCTTCACCTCGAAGTACCCGGCCTTCTTCGTCCACTCCCCATAGGCCGTGAGCAGGACGGGCTCGCCCAGGTCGATCCCCTCGTCGTCTCCCCCTCCGCCCCCTCCTCCGAACCCGCCCGGGCCGCCTCCACCGGTGGGGGCGCTCAGCCGGGTCACCCGGAATCGGACCTGGTCCCGCTCTCCCATCCCCCGGGTGAGGTTGGCGGCGGGCTTTCCATCCACCGGCACCACCCACACGTCGAAGCGGTCGTAGAGGAGGACGCTCTTCCCGTCCTTCGTCCACCCCGCCGACCCGTAGGCCGGAAGCTCGTAGGGGTGGTCGTCCTGCCGGTTGATGAAGTCCACGCCGGACGACTCGGTGAGGTCGGTCTCCTGCCCCGAAGCGAGGTTGCGGGCGATGACATGCTCGTCCCGCAGGAAGAGCCACCAGGTGCCGTCGTTCGAGGAGCCCACGGTCCGGCCCACGTCCTTGGCCAGGGGGGTCCGCGCACCCGTGTCCAGGTCCACCTGGTGGTAGTCGGCGTTCCCCCCGCTCCAGGCGATCTCATACTGGTAGGGGGTCGGATCCCGCCCGATCCCCCACTTGGAATCTCCGGACTGGGTCACCGTCTCCAGGCTCTCGTCGGCCAGCCGCACGAAGCTCAGCCCCCCCCGCCCCAGGTTCACCACCGAGCTCCAGGTCCGGTCCCGGTTCCGGTCGGCCCGGACCTGCTGGACCGACTGGACCTCCACGTCGGCCCAGTGCCAGACGTCCAGGTTAGCCCGGCCCTCCCGCTCCTCCCGCTCGTCGGCCTGCTCCTTGATCCCCACGAAGACCCGCGTCCCGTCGTCGGACCAGCTCACCCCCGCCAGCTCGCTCAGGACGAAGCCCTCCGGAAAGCCCGCCGCGGAAGCCGGGTCCAACGTCTGGAGGGAGGCGGGGCGAGTGAGATCCCTCAGCACCAGGAGGGCGTTCTCCCTGTGCGCCTTCTTCTCGGGCTTCTCCCCCCGCAGCGCGGCCAGCGCCGTGCCGTCCTCGTTCCAGGTGAGGCGCCCGTAGGTGGCCTGCTTCGTGTCCAGGGGCCGGATGGCCCTCGTCGCCAGCTCCAGGAGGTAGATCCCGTTTCCGGCGTCCCCCTGGGCATCCACCAGATAGGCCATGTGGGTTCCCGCCTCGTTCACGCCGAACTCCGACACGTTCCCCAGGTTCAGGGAGGTCCCCGCCCCCAGGTCGTGAAGGACCAGGTCGGCTCCGCTGTATCCGGCGTTGTTCCCTGGTCCACGCTTCCGCACCAGGAGGAGGGCCGTCTTCTCGGGGAAGGAGAAGGAAGCCGCATCGGCGAAGGTGAGGGAGTCACCGGAGGCGAGGTTCTTCAGGACCAGGGTCCGGCTCGGTCCGGCGGCGGGAGCCTGCCCCGGCCGCTGCTGCGGGGCAGGGGGAGCTTCCGGACGGGCAGCCGCGCTTCCGCCCTCCCTCTCCGGCGGAGAGAGAAGGTACGCCACCCAACGGGAATCCCGGGAAAACGCCGCCCCGGAACCCCGGGGGACGGTCAGGCGCTGGTCCCCGTCCAAAGCCTGCACGTAGAGGGTGTCCTCCCCATCGTTGGGCGTGGTGGCCCAGCTCATCCAGGCCCCGTCGGGGGAGAGGGCCACGGAGGCGATCCTCTTCCAGGGCGCATAGTCGTCCACCGTGAGGGCAGGCTTGTCCTGGGCAGCGAGGGGAGCCGCCAGGGGAGCGGCCAGGAAGGCCGCGAGCAGGAAGAGGAACGGGGGTAGGGAATACCCCCGAGAGCGGTTGGACATGCCGGCCATGGTCCCCCTCCGGGGATGAAGGGTGAAGAGAAACTCCTGCACGGTAGGGGGAGGGGACGAGGCTACGCCAGTGGGTCCCCCCGGATCACTCCGGCTCTTCCAGGTTCTCCAGGGCGTCGGCGGCCGCCTCCGCCACCTCCGGGTTGGGATCCCGGGAGAGAGCCTCCAGGACAGGGCGGGCGTCGGGGTGCCCGATCTTGCCCAGGAGGTCCGCCGTGTCTCCCTTTCGGGCCGGATCCTGGGTCAGAGGGCTCCCATCCTGCAGCCCCGCGACCAGGAGGGGCACGAGGCCGTCCAGTCCTTCCGCGTCCTGGTCCAGGACCTCCTCCACCACCAGGCTGAGCCCCATGCGGTCCTGGAGGGTGCTCCGGCTCCACAGGTCGAGAAAGGCGTGGAGGACGGCCTCCGGCTCGGGCCCATAGAGAAGGCGGTCGGCGGCGTCTTCGATCCGGCCCGATTCCACCAGGGAGGCCAGGAGGGCCTTCTCCCCCTCCGGACCCTCCCTGGCCAGGAGGATCTCCGCCATCTGAAGGGGGTGCTTCGCCCCCACCAGCACCAGCTCGTCATTCACCACCGTGGTGGGGACGGCCCTCACGTCATACTGCTGCGCCAGCTCCGGCTCGCTCATCACGTCCACGATCTCCGCGGCGATGAGGGGGCTGGCCAGGGTCAGGGCCGCGACGGCCTTCACCTGATGGGGGCAGACGGAGCACCCCGGAGCCACGAAGAGGAGGATGTCCACCTCCTGCGTCAGCTTGGCCAGCGGTCCCTCCAGAGCCTCCAGGATGGCGGGGTCCACCATGGCCTCCAGCTCCTCGAAGTCCATCTCGTGCTCGGTCATCGGGATTCCCCCATCTCCTCCGCCAGCAGGTCCAGCGCCAGGTTGGAAAGGCGAACCAGGTGGGGGTGGGCACGGTTCCCGTTGCAGAGGAGCGCCACGCCGAAGCCCCGGGTGCGGTTTCCCATGACGAACGCCGTGTACCCCGAGACGCTCCCGGAGTGGGCGAAGAACTTCTCCCCTTTCCGGGCTGTAACCCACCAGGTGAGCCCGTACCCGGGGTTGTCGTAACCCCAACCCCCGCTCATGGGGCCCCCGGCCAGCTCCGGGTACTGGAGGGTCTGCATCATCTCCAGCGTCTCGTTCTTCAACAGGCGCCGATCCCCCACGGCGCCGTCCCCGAGGTTGAACCGGACCCAACTCACCTGGTCGTGGACGGTCCCGTACACGATCCCCGCCGGCCACACGTTGGCCTTGGTCCGGCCCGCCGACACGGGGCGGCCGGTCTCGTTGCTGACCGCATAGGGGATCGAGAGGCGCTCTTCCATCTCGGGGGTGGGCGCGAAGGCCGTGCTGGTCATTCCCAGCGCCCCCCAGATCCGGTCCTGGACGTACTCCTTGTAGGGGACCCCGCTGAACTGCTCCACCAGATAGGCCACCAGCGAATAGGCGAGGTTCGAGTAGACGACCCGCTCCCCGGGAGCCCGTTCCACCTGGAGCGAGTCCCGCAGGTAGACGGGAAGGGCATAGGGCACAGTCTCACCCCAGACGTTGTGGCCGCCGTAGGCCGCCGGCAGCCCGGAGGTGTGGGTGAGGAGGTGGCGGAAGGTAACGGGGCGGGCCGGGTCCTCCCCCCGGATCTGGAACTCCTTGAGGTAGTCGTTCACCCGGTCGTCCAGCTGGAACTTCCCGGCCTCCCACTGCTGCATAAGGGCCACCGTGGACTGGGCCTTGAAGGTGGAGCCGATGAGGTACACGGTTTGGGTGGAGGCGGGGGTCCCCGCCCAGAGGTTGCTCTCCCCGAAGGCCCCCGCCCAGAGCTCCCCCTCCCGGTCGGTGAGGGCCAGGGTGATGGAGGGGATCTGCCCGTCCAACATGGCCCGGCGGATCTCCGGCTCCAGGCGCGCCGTGACCCGGGCCAACGCCTGGGCTGGATCGCCCTGGTTCTGGGCCGCCTGGGAAGAGGCCGGAGGTCCGGCGAGGAACGCGCCCGCCGCAAGGGACAGGGCGATGGCGAGGCGCGGATTCAGGCAACGTGGGCGCATGGTCGGGCTTGGTGGCTCGGGTACGGGGGAGTGGACGGGGGGATAATGGGGGGAAGGGGCCGCTTCGCCAAGGGCGCCCCGGGCCTGCGTTTCGTTATTTTTCTGGCGGTCCGCTCCGCTGAAGACCCGAACAGGAAGGGAATCGTGATCGCGAAAAAGCTCGTCCCCTTCGGCACCACCATCTTCGCCGAGATGACGGCCCTGGCCCAGGAGCACGGGGCCATCAACCTCGCCCAGGGCTTCCCGGACTTCGAAGGGCCGCCGGAGATCGTGGAAGCCGCGGTGCGGGCGCTGCGTTCCGGGGACAACCAGTACGCCCGCTCCCGGGGGCACCCGGAGCTGGTGAGGGCCATCTCCGAGAGCTACCGGCGCACCTACGGCCTGGAGTACGACCCGATGGAAGAGGTGGTGGTCTTCTCCGGGGCCACCGAGGGGATCGCCGCCTCCCTGCTGGGGCTCCTGGACCCGGGGGACGAGGTGATCCTCCTGGAGCCCTTCTACGACAGCTATCCGCCGGGGCTGGCCCTCTCCGGCGCCGTCCCCCGCTTCCTGACTCTTCGTTTCCCGGATTACGCCCTGGACGGCGACGCACTGCGCGCCCTGGTGAACCGCCGCACCCGGATGATCGTCCTCAACACCCCCATGAACCCCACCGGGAAGGTGTTCACACCCGAAGAGCTGGAGGTCGTCGCCTCGGTGTGCCGGGAGCACGATCTCCTCGCCCTTACCGACGAGGTCTACGAGCACCTGACCTTCGACGGGGCGAAGCACCTCCCCCTGGCCACCCTTCCGGGGATGCGGGGACGCACCCTCACCCTGTCCAGCGCCGGGAAGACCTACTCCTTCACCGGGTGGAAGATCGGGTGGGGAACGGGACCCCGGGAGCTCGTGGACGGCGCCCAGGCCGCCCACCAGTTCCTCACCTACGCCATCCCCACCCCCCTTCAACGAGCCGTGGCCTATGCCCTGACCCACCACACCGGTGACTACCTCGCCGGCTTCCAGGCCGAGTATGCGGCCCGCCGGGAGTTCCTGGTGTCGGTGCTTCGGGAGGTGGGATTCC
>JBFYZD010000357.1:0-8804 GCA_041309685.1 Gemmatimonadales bacterium
CTCTCCTCCTCGATCGGGGCGCGGACGTGGGCGCCCGCGAGATGAGGGGGCGGACCCCCCTCTTCATGGCCACCAACTGGGGGAACAACCTTGAGGTGGTGGAGCGGCTCCTCGCCGCCGGAGCGGACGTGAACGACCGCACCCCCGGCGGGGAGGAGATCCTCTTCTCCACCCTCTTCTACGGAAGGCCCTCCATCGTGGAGGCGCTCCTGGCCGCCGGCGCCCGTCTTCCCGCCGACGACGGGCGCCTGGGCCGCGCCCTGTACCTGGCCGCCAGCAACGGGTTCGAGGGGGTGTTCCGTATGGCCTCCGCAGAGGCGGAAGCGCGTGGGACGCGGTGGTGGGAGGGGATCCCCATGGACGCGGCCGCGCGCGGGGGATCGGTCCCCATCGGCGAGGCGCTCCTGGCCCACGGCGCGGCCGTGGGCGAGAAGAACCTCTACGGGATCACCCCTCTGCACGTCGCGGCCGAGAACGGCCGCCTCGCCTTCGCGGAGTTCCTGGTGCGGAGCGGGGCGGAGCTGGAGGAGGCCAGCGTGCAGGGGTGGACGGCCCTCCACTTCGCGCGCGAGAACGGGCACGACAGCGTGACCGCCCGCCTGCTCGCCCTGGGCGCGTCGGACCGGCCGGCCGTCTTCCCCGAGCTGCGGGGGCCGTGGCTGGGGCAGCCCGAGCCGGGCGAGGAGCCGGAGCGCTTCGCGCTGGGGATCGTCTCCGGGCACTCCTTCAACTCGGAGCACTCCCCGGCCGCCTTCTCCCCCGACGGCACCGAGGTGTACTGGACCACGGCCTTCCGCGGCCCCATCTCCTTCTCCAGGCTGGTGGACGGGCGCTGGACCGCCCCCCGGCCCGCTCCCTTCGTCTCGGAACATGGGGATGGGGAGCCCATCTTCTCCCCCGACGGGCGGCGCCTGTACTTCATCTCCATGCGCCCCCTCTCTCCCGGAGCCGAGCCCGGGAAGGAGAACCTCTGGTACGTGGAGCGCCAGGGGGAAGGGTGGTCCGAGCCCCGGCCCGTCGCCGCGGCGGTGAACGCGTACAACCACCACTGGCTCTTCTCCGTCTCGAGCGCGGGCACGCTCTACTTCTCCTCCACCCGGGAGGACGGCTTCGGCGCCCGGGACATCTTCCGGTCCCGGAGCGTGAACGGGGTGCACCAGCCCCCGGAGAACCTGGGGCCCCTGATCAACACGGCCGGGATCGAGCACACCCCCTACATCGCCCCCGACGAGAGCTACCTGATCTGGGCCTCCCTCGATCCCCCGGGCGCAGCCGCCCCTCCCCGCTTCCTGATCAGCTACCGCGCGGCCGACGGGGGGTGGAGCGAGCCCCGGTCGCTCGAGCACGTCACGGGACCCGTGCAGCAGCCCCTCTGCCCCCTCGTCACCCCCGATGGGCGCTTCCTCTTCTTCATCGGAGCCGGCGACGTCTGGTGGACCCGGGCTGACTTCATCGAAGCGATGAGGCCGGGGGGGCGGTAGGGACTCCGTCTGGCGCGTGTCCTCTACAACCCTCCCGGACCCCCAGGGCCTGGGCGATGTCCTCCCAGGCGAAGGCGGCCGGTCCCCCGTCGTCGTGGAGGGCGATGAGCGCGCCGGCCCCCAGGTTCGGCAGGTCCCCCTGCTCCAGCCAGATCCCGTCGGTGTTGGCGGTGACCTCCCCGGCGAAGCTCCCCAGGGGCCGGAAGGTCCTGCGGTCCAGGAGGTGGAAGACAGTGCGGGTCTCCGCCTGGTCGGTGAGGATCCATTACCCCTCCTCGGCGCCGCACCGGTAGAGCATGATCCCCTCCGGGTCCCCGAACCGATACGGGCCCGTACCCAGCGTCCTGTCCAGGTAGGCGCCCTGGAGATCGTAAACCTCCATCTCGAAGCGATGCTCGTCGGCCACCAGGAGGATCCCCTGCGCCTCGTCCACCTGGATCGACTCCACAACGTGCAGCGCCCCGGGCCCGGACGCCTCGCCGAAGGTGCCCGCCAGCCTCGCGGTGAAACCGCCGTCCCGGGTGTCCAGGGCGAAATGCCTCACCCGGCGCGTGAGGTCCCCCGAGGGGTCCTCCCCTTCCGGCGGATCCACCTCGTTCCCGTAATCGTCGGTGACGTAGACCTGGAGCACCCCGGCACCGTCCCGGAAGAACGCGATCCCGTAGGGGCGGAGCAGGACGTCCTCCCTGAAGCTCCCCAGCGGGCGGAACCCGGGGAGGGCCATCGCCTGCACGCGGTGGTTGTCCCGTTCCACGACCAGGAGGAGATCGTCCGCGACCGCGATCCCGTTGGGGTACTGGAAGGCCCCCAACCCCGCCCCCGGGCCGCCCACCCTCCGGAGCATCGTGCCCGTCGCGGCGGCGTGGATCCGGTCCTCGGAAGCGTCCTCGCCCACCTCGTCGACATGGTCGCCGAAGTAGTCCCACGCCAGCCGCCCGCTGAAGCCGGACTTCTCGTAGCTCAGGGCTGGGTTGGAGGTGTGCTGGGCCTGCCCGGGGAGCCGGTTTCCGTCCCCGCGGCCTATGATCCCGGCGTCGGAGTCGGTCCAGGTGTAGTTGGCGTACACGCCCAGCCCCGAAAGCGCCCCCGGAAGGATGGTGAGCTGCTGGTTGAAGCTGAACTCGGCGCCCCAGAGGGTGGCGTCGCCTCCGTTCAACGGCTGCACGGCCTCGTACCCGTCCAGATTCCCCGAGGTCACGTCGTAGATCCCGAAATACACATAGTGGGTCGGGCCAGAGAACGGGTGAGCGCGGCCCTGAGGTTGGTCCGGTCGTCCATCCGGTAGCGCACGTTGAGGCTGGGAAGGACATGGAGATACGCATTGGTGTCCGAAACCGGAACCGTGGACTCGTAGTCGCCGCCCTCATCGAGGGTGACCCGGTTCCCGGTGTAGTCAATGTCGCTGTACTCCACGCGCACCCCGGGGATCACGCGCCAATCCCCCTCGTCCAGCGTGGTCATGGCGTAGCCGGCGAAGACGTTCTCATCGGCCTGGTAGTTCCCCCGCGTCCGAGTCTTCCCTGCTTCCGTCGCCGTCGAACCCGTCGTAGATGGTGACGCGGTTCTCCCGGTCCTTGGTCTTGATGCGGGCCTTGGCACCGCGTCTCAGTGATGCCGGAATGCCGCCCAGGCGGATGGGAGGGTGAGGTTGAGGGACGTTGTGAAATCGGTGTCGGTGGTGAGGTTGTCGTTCAACTCATACTCGTCGAACTCGTAGGCCCCGTAGTCGCTCAGCCCCCCGCCCTGGTCGCGGCAGACGCTCACGCCGGGAAGGCGCTGCACGGCCTCGGCGGCGTTGGGGTCGGGGAAGCGACCGATGTACTCCGACGACACCACGGTCCTGATGTTGTCCGCGCGCCGCTGCTGTTGCATGGCCAGGGCCTGCCCCCGGCGCTGACCGGAGACCTCGATCCCCTCCACGGCCAGGGGGGCCGGATCCAGGGCGAAGCTCCGGACGGTGGCACCCCCGGCGTCGACCCGGATGGTGGCTTCCCCGGCAGCGTACCCCAGGGCGGTCACGGCCACGCGATGCTCGCCGGCCGGAAGGTTGACCATCCGGTAGGCTCCGGTCCGGTCCGTGACCGCCAGGAGGGCACTTCCAACCGACCGCACCTCCACCCCCGCCATGGGGCCCGCCTCCGAGTCCGTCACGCGACTGACCAGGGTTCCCGATCCCTGGGCCGCGGCCCGGCCCGGGAGCAGGGGGGAGAGCCCGACCAGCAGCGCCAAACCCAGGGGCCACAGGACCCGCCTGACCACCGTCCGCATCGTTTCCACCCTCCGGTTCCTCTGTGGACGGCTCTTCCCGAGGGAAAGCCCGGGAAGCGAAGAAAAGAGCCAGGAGGAAAGCTCTGGAGGGAGGGGCCACCGAACGGTCACGGCCCGTAGCAGAGGGGCACCGACCCCTCTTCAGGAGCGTGACAGCAGCAACCCCCCGGGGGTGGAGAGCCGGGTAGGGAGCTGGGGAGTGTCAAGGAGCCGGGTGGGGAGAGTGGGCCCCCTCGGCTCAGAGGAGTCCGGGTGTGCGGGTCGCGGGCCTTCCCAGCAGAAGTTCGAGCGTGCGCAGCGCGGCGGCGAGCCGGTCGCGGTCCTCCGCGGCGCTCAGGCAGACCCTCACCCCCTCGGGCGCCTCCCCGGGGTTGGCCGCGAAGGGGCGGGATCCGGTGACGCCCACGCCCCTCCTACGCGCCTCTGCCTCGAACTCGGCGCTGCTCCACCCGTCGCGCAGGGCCAGCCACAGGTAGTAGCTCCCGGGGTGGGAGGCGGAGGCACGAGGGCCCAGGATCTCCCGGGCCATGTGGTGACGCTCGCCGATCTCGGCCCGTTTCCGGGCCACGGTCCGGAGCGCCGAGCCGTCCTCGATCCAGCTCGTGCCCAGCTCCAGGAGGAGAGGCGATACGGTGAAGGCGGTGGCGCCCAGGGCCGCCTCCACCGCGTCGGAGTGCGTGGGGGGAACGCCCATGAAGGCCAGCCGTACCCCGCCCGCCACGGCCTTGGACATGGAGGCGATGAAGAAGGAGCGGTGTGGGATGAGCGAGGTGATGGTAGGGGGAGGATCAGCCACCAGCAGACGCAGCGTGTCGTCCTCAATCACCCGCCAATCGTGAGTCTCGGCGATCTCGGCCAAGGCCTCGCGCCGTTTCCCCGGCACCAGAATCCCGGTGGGGTTCTGAAGGGTGGGGACCAGGTAGAGCACTCCGGGCCGCTCGCGGCGGCAGATCTCGCGGAGGGCGTCCGGGTCCATCCCCTCACGGTCCATGGGTACACCGCGCACGCGCACCCCGCGCAGCTCGGCCGCCGAGAGGAACCCTGGGTAGGTCAGCTCGTCGGTGAGCACCAGATCTCCGGGTCGTGCCAGGACGGAGAGGAGGACGAAGCCGGCGTGCTGGGCTCCGGCCGCGATCTGCATTCCCCCTCGGGGCATGGGGCACCCGCACTCGGCAAGCCACCGATGGCCGGCCGCGGCGTAGCGCGGCTGCTCGCGCAGGGGCTGGTAGCGCAGGAGGCGCTGCGCATCCACCCCATCGGCCATCGACCGCAGCGCGGTGGCCAGGTCGGGGTCGGAGCGATAGAGGGGGTGGGCCACGCTCAGGTCGATGAGACCCGTGGCCGCCGGCCCGGTGGCGCCCCCCAGAGGCCACTGCCCGGGAAGGCGCCGCACGAAGCTCCCCCGCCCCGGAGCCGCGTCCAGGGCGCCCCGGGAGTGCGCCTCCTGGTAGGCGCGCGTGACGGTGCCCAGCGAGATCCCAAGGCGACCGGCCAGCTCCCTGTGGGTGGGGAGGCGTGCCCCGGGCGCCAGGAGCCCCGAGGCCACGTCCTCCACGATGGCGTCGGCGAGAGCCTGGTAAAGGGGCGCGTCCTCGCGCCTCAGCCTGGGCTTCCAGTCGGTCATTCCGCTGTCTGTCCCCCTTTCCGCGCCAGAAGATAGCGCGGCACGGGCCGGTGCGCCCTCACCCCTCACCCCTCACCTCCAACCCGAACTCCGCCCTCACCTCCCGCAGCGTCGCTTCCGCCACGCGCAGGAAGAGGTCGAAGTCCTCCCTGCGGCTGCGGTGGTTGCAGATGCACACGCGCAGCGTGAAACGGCCGTTCACCAGGGTTCCCGAGGGCACGGCCACCCCCCCCTCCTGGATGCGCATGAGGAGCTCCCGGTTGACCCGGTCGGCCGCCTCGCTGTCCAAAGCGCGGGGCTCGTGGCGGAACGCGACCACGTTCAGGCTCACGGGCGCCACACGCACGAAGAGCGGGGAAGCGTCCACCAACTCGCCCAGGTACCGGGCCTGGCCCACGTTGCGCGCGACCAGGCGGCCGAAGCGCTCCATCCCGTGCTCCTTGAGCGTCATCCATATCTTCAGGGCGTTGAATCCCCTGGAGAGCTGCGGTCCACGCAGGTTGGAGCTGTCGGGTTGGCGGGAGGGCCCCCGGTCCAGGGGACGAAGGTATTCGGCCCCCACGGAGAAGGCGCGCCGGTGCGCCTCCGCGTCGCGGACCAGCACGCACCCCGCCTCGTAGGGGGCGTGCATCCACTTGTGGAAATCGAAGGCGATGGAGTCGGCCCGCTCCATTCCCGCCACCAGCGCCCGTGTCTCGGGAGAAAGCGCCGCAGCGGCGCCGAAGGCGCCGTCCACGTGGAACCAGAGCCCCTCTTCCGCCGCGATGTCCGCCATCGCGTCCAGAGGATCCACCGCCCCCGTGTTGATCGTCCCGGCCGTCCCCACCAGGGCGAAGGGGAGGAGACCCGCGGCCCGGTCGCGGTGGATCTGCTCCTGGAGCTCGGGAAGGCGGATGCGGAAGCGGGAGTCCACGGGCACCAGGCGTACCCCCTCCTCCCCCAGTCCCATGAGCTTGGAGGCCTTCAGCACCGAGGAGTGGACCTCCCGGGACGCGTACACTTTCGGGCGTGGACCGGCCGCTGGCCCCCTCCCGATCTCCTCCGGTCCCAGCCGCGCCTCCCGCGCCGCCGCCAACCCCACCAGGTTGGCCACCGATCCCCCGCTGGTGAGGATCCCCGACGCTTCCCGCGGGAAGCCGAACGCCTCCTTCATCCATCCCAGGAGCTGAGCCTCCACACGGGAGGTGCTGTCGTTGAACACGCCGGCGATGGGGTTGAGGCCTGCCGCGAGCATGGAGGCCAGCATCCCGGTGGGCGACCCGGTGCCGATGGCCCATCCCCAGAACCGAGGATGCAGATTCCCCGGAGGATAGGGAAGGACCAGCGACTCGAAATCCCGGAGAGCCGCCTCGGTGCCCTGGCCCAGGGCGGGCGCCCCCTCCAGGAAGAGGCTCTCCAGCTCCGGGGGGACACTCTTCCACACCGGGCGGTCGCGGGCGTCCCGGTGCAGGTCGATCATCCGGTCCAGCGCCCCGTGGGCCAGCACCCGGAAGGCCTCCCAATCGTCCGGGTCGAGGCTCTCCGCATCCTGGGCATCCGTGGCCGGATGACCCTCCGGCCGGACCTCGTCCCGTGCGCACGATATTGTCATGGTACAAATGTCCTTTTCTTCTTGCTTGCCCAACGCCAGAATCGCTCATGAGGGAGCATAATGGCAGAAGGAAGCCCCTTGCCCCAACCAATTTGTCATAATATTATCATGGTACAAGTAGAGGGAAGAGGGTGGTGATGCGAAGGTGGGGCTTTCCAGGGGAGACCGGCGGAAAGGAGACCCGGACGATGGAACGGGACGAGAAGGGGCGGGACCAGACGTGCGCGGGGAGCCTGGGGCGGAGGAAGCGGTCCGCCTTCTGACCCAATACTCCACGGCGCAGGGGAGGGGCGTCGGTGCCCAGCAGGCGGCCCGGGCCCCGGATACTACCTTCGCGACCTTCACCCGTGCCTTCCGGCCTCCGGCCTACGCCCGGAGCCTGGTCCACGAGGTGGTGGAGGATACCGACACCGCCTTCGGTCTGCGCGTGACCCGGTGCGTCTGGGCGGAGGTCTTCAAGGAGGCGGGGGTGGACGGCGCCTTCGGGCATGCGGCCGTGTGCAATATGGACTACGCCGTGCCCACCACCTTCAACCCCCGCCTGCGCATGGAGCGGGACCGCACCCTCATGCAGGGCCATGACCACTGCAACCACCGCTACGTCCAGGACGCGGAGTAGACGGGGAGGCCCGGGACGGGGGCGCCGCCCGGGGCCGGTGGATCCCCCCGCGTCCGGCGGTGTCACCGCTCGGCCTCCGGAACGTAGAAGTCCCGGGTTCGACATGGACACGAGCTGAGAGCGGAGCCATGGACGCTGATCGCGGGGGAGCAGGCCGGGGGCGCGTCGCCGCGTCGCCCCGGGGGTCGCCCGGCGGGAGGGGCGGGGGCGGGGCCCTTCTTCTCCTCCCCCTGGCGCTCGCCTGCGCCGGGGGTCCGGAAGGGGAGGCGGAGCGCGCCGGGGGAGATTCCAGCGCCGCAGTTGCCGCCCGAGCGGGCGATGCCCCCTCCGATGCGGCGGCCCCGTCTGCCGCGGGGGTACCCGCCGACCTCACCCCGCCCGGCCTCACCCCCGTCGTCTTCGCCCCGGGGCTGGTCTCGAAGGAAGGGGACCAGGCCAACGCGGTGATCTACCCGGGGGGGCGCGAGATCTACTTCTGGGAGGTGGAGAACGGGGACGGCGCGGTGGTGGCCACCATCCGGGTCACCCGCCAGGCGGGCGGGTCGTGGAGCCCGCCCGAGACCCTCCCCTTCTCCGGCACCCATCTGGACGGGTACCTCGCCCTCCACCCCGACGGATCCCGCCTCTACTTCCAGTCCGACCGTCCCATCGATCCGGCCGAGTCGTCCTTCCGCTACAACCTCTGGTACGTGGAGCGGCAGGGTGAGGGGTGGAGCGAGGCCCGGTCGATGGGGCGTCCCATCAACGGCAGGAACCATACCGGCGGCGCCTCGGTCACCCGCGACGGGACGCTCTACTTCACCCTGATGGACCTGGAGGGGGGGCGCCAGGAGATCTACCGCTCCCCGTGGATGGACGGCGCCTACCAGGAGCCGGAGCGCCTTCCGGACGAGGTAAACGTGGGGTTCCAGAACTGCGATTCCTACGTGGCCCCTGACGAGAGCTACCTGGTCTTCGTGTCCTTCCCGGGGACGGGCCACGCCGACAACCGCGGCCGGCTCCTCATTGCCTTCCGGGACCCGCAGGGGAAGTGGTTCCCGGCCCGAGAGCTCGGGGCGGCCTTCGACCAGGGGGATACGCCGGGGTCGGTGACCCTGTCTCCCGACGGGGAGTACGTCTTCTTCTCCCGCCCGAGTCCCGACGACGGTCTGGGACAGGACGTCTACTGGGTCTCGTCGCGGGCGCTCACCGGCGCCGTGGCCGGAACGGGTGGGGGCAGCT
>JBFYZD010000358.1:0-2654 GCA_041309685.1 Gemmatimonadales bacterium
GACAACCGGCAAGAGAATCTCCATGCCTTCGCCGCGGTCCGGGAGGGGATGGCGTTCCTGGAGCGCACTCTACCCCTCTCGGGCCACTTCGTGGAGGGGCGGATCGAGCGGGAGGACCGCCTGGCCCTCCCCCCCGACGCCCTCCGGGAAGTGCTCCTCAACGCCGTCATGCACCGGGACTACACTCAACCTGGGGGACACGTCGCCATCGCCGTGTTCGACGACCGGGTCGAGATCCGCAGCCTCCCTCCCGCAAAGGGGGCAGGTCAAGGTCTTCCTCTTGAACTCCGCGAGATGAAGGCGGACTCCGCTGGCTTCGAGAACCTCCAGATAGGTGCGAAACCCGGACACCGCTCCGGGGTCGTGCCCATGGAGGAAATGAGGGATCGCGGTGAAGAGGTGGATTCCCTCGATGCTCGCTCCACGGCCAAACAAGCTGATGTACGATGTCAGGAGCCCCCGTACGTCCAGCCAATGGAGAGGGGGGTTGGCAGGGTTGGTTCCTCCCTGACGGGCCGAAAAGTGGAGATTGAATCCATCGACCAGGAAGGTCATTCGCGCAGCCACGACGACGTTCCTGTATAAGAAAACCCCACGGGCCGTGACCCGTGGGGACCCGGGGAGGCCCGTAGGACAGCCCGGGGGGGAATAGGAACAAGATTCGGCATACGGTCTGCGAAGTCAAGCGACGCCTCGGAGGCCCCGCACATCCCGCCCCGAAGGCCCGATCGGACTCCTCTCCCCTCCATGGCCTCCTCCCCGTGGTCCGGCCGGGTTTGTCGCTCCGGGACAAGTTGCGGCGCTACGCCGGGCGCTCCCGCAATGGGATCGAGGAGCCTGCCTTGAGAAACCGAGCCCTCACCCGCTCGCCCACGACTCTATCTCGCTCTTTGCAGAGGATGAGGCCGATGCTCGGCTCGTCGTGATCGCGACGGAGGCGCTCGTCCAGGGCGGAGAGGTAGAAGTTCATCTTCTCGGCATGCTCAGGCTGAAAGGGCCCCACCTTCAGCTCCACTGCGACAAAGCACCGGAGGAGGAACTCGAGATGGTAAGGATCCTTGAGCTCCTCACCCCCAGGGATCTTCTCAATGAGCACCAGTTGGTGGCTCCATGGCAGATCGGGGACCTCTGCCGGGAGTTTAGGGGCCTCTAAATCTCGCACCGGCGGTGCGAGATCTTCCTCCCCGGATCGATACGCCAGGACGAATGCCCGCATTCTCCAGATGTTGCTGACCGAGAATCCCTGCATACCTGGGAAGGACCGCTTCAGGTCGTCCGAGACCCGCTGGATGACGGAGGAGCCCCAGCCCTCAGCCTCCTGCCGCAGAGTGATGGCCCTCCCGAGGCTCCAGTAGAGCTCCAGGAGGTTTCGGTTCAGCGACAGGCTGGCACGGACCCGAGCGATGCGGACTCGACTCCGCAACTCCTCCATGAAGTCCATGTATGCCGGCGACAGAGGGATGGTGCTTCGGGGCGGGAGGAATCACCCAGCCCTGGCGCGGAGGCTCAGACCCAAAGCGCGCATGGCCTTCAGGATGGTGTCCCGGTGGGGGTTCCCATCGATGGATTGGGCCCTGTGGACGCTCTCGCACCCCAGGCCCGCTTCTGGGGCAACCTCGATCATCCCCCTGGCTCGGGGGATATGTCCCAGGGCTGCGGAATCCTACCCTGCGGCAACCCTCAGCCGTCCCGGATCCCCAGGACGGGGACTGGGCCGAACCACGATCTCCACATCCAGTCCGAGGGCCGTCAGGTAACGGATGAGCCGCTCCTGCGAGAACCCGTCGAGGCGTCCGTTGACGAGCTTGGAGACCGTACCCTGATCGATGCCGAGGATCTCCCCGGCCTGGGTCTGGGTCAGCCCCCGATCCTCGAGCGTCGTGTCGATCAGGTCGGCGAGCCGTGCTTTGGCCAAGGTCTCCTCGGGCTCCGGAAGTCCGAGATCGGCAAACACGTTCCCGGAACCCTCCAGGGAGGCGCGCCCTTTTCGTCCAGCCCGATTCGATCCCACGGTCATCGCTCCTCCCTCTCTGGACACTCGGCCATGCAATCTCGGAGTCGTCTCAGGATCAAGTCCGCCTCATGTTTGGGGATGCTGGCCCCCCGCTTGGACTTCTTCTTGTGGCAGAACAGCACATACACCCATCCGGGGCATCTGAGAGTGTAGTAGACGCGGTAGGTGTCGCCCATGTGATCCCGTGCAATCTCGAAGATGCCTCGGAGGCGCCCTCGGAGTGGAAAGGCGTCCTTGTGCCGCATTCCCCTCTGGGCTTTGAAGAGCGCTCGCCCGACCGTCCAACGCACGTCCGCTGGGAGCTCCCGCACCACCTCCAGGCTCTCCACCATCCACCGGACGCCCCGCTCTCCCGTATCCTGCATTATGGTAGTTCTACCATGTTCCCACAAGACCTCTCGCGCAGTGATCCCTCGAGCCATCTCACAACACTGGGCGAGGTTGGGGGCGCCGAAATGCCTGGATGCGCCCCCCCACCTTGTCCACTGTCAGACCCCCACCGTATCCTTAGCACCGCTGAACATCCGTGGCCGGACGCAGGTCCCCCCCCCTCCCGCACCGGTCGCCCAGGACGATGACGGCTCCGCACCCCGGCGAAGCCCTGCCTTGGCGCGCTGCATGACCGGAAGTCACCACCTCC
>JBFYZD010000359.1:0-3383 GCA_041309685.1 Gemmatimonadales bacterium
CGGTGGACCAGGTGCTCCGCCTGCTGGGAGACCCCCTACGGTTTCCCAAGCTCGAGACCGTGGTGGTGACGGGTCACTCCGCAGGGGGTCAGTACGCCCACCGGTTCGCCGCGACCAGCCCGTCGGAGACCGAGCTTACCCACCTCCGGTTCCGCTACATCGTGGCGAACCCCTCCACCTATCTCTACCTGGGACCGGCGCGGGCCATGGAAGGAGGGGGGTTCGGCCTCCCGGATCGAGAGGCGTGCCCCGATTACAATGCCTGGCATTACGGCCTGGAGGACCGGAACAGCTACTCCCTCCGTCTCACGGAGGCCGGGATCCGGGACCGGCTGCTGGGCCGGGACGTGATCTACCTGGTGGGAACGGAGGACGTTGGAACCAGCTCCCTGGACATGAGTTGTGGCGCCATGCTCCAGGGGGAACGGCGCTACCCCCGGGGTCTCACCCTCTTCGCCTACCTGGAGACCCACCACCCCCAGCACCATCACCAGCTGGTCGAGATTCCCGGGGTGGCCCACTCCAGTCGGGGGATGTACATCTCCCAGCAGGGGAGCCAGGCCCTCTTCGGGTGGTGAGAGGTTCCCGGTCCTTCCCCCCTTCCGGGACCGGCTCCGGCAGGTGGTCCCGGGGGCCTCCTTGAGAGTTCACCCCTGCAGTCCAGCCATGATCCCTGCCCGGTAGGGGAAGAGCGCAGGGGTCCCGCCGGTGTGGAGGAAGACTACCTTCTCCCCCTCCCGGAAGTACTCCTTCCCGGCCAGGTCCAGAAGGGCGCCCATGGACTTCCCGGTGTAGACCGGGTCGAGAAGCACCCCCTCTTCCCGGGCCAGGAGCACCACGGCGTCGGACACCTGCCGGTTCATCACTCCGTACCCCTCCGCCAGGTATTCGTCCAGCACGACAACGTCCTCTTCCGGCACCTCGGGCACCTCTCCCAACTCCTCCAGCACGGCACCGGCAATCTCCCGCACGTAGCGGCGGACGTCCCTGGCGGCCCCGGCAACGCTGATCCCCACGATCCGGGTCCGAGGGGAGAGGAGCCGGGCACCCACCAGGAGGCCCGCCTGGGTACCGGCGGAGCCCGTGGCCAGGAGCACCGTGTCGGGGGTGAACCCCAGGGTCCGGGCCTGGTCCAGAAGCTCGGCGAAACCCAGGACGTACCCCAGGGCCCCCAGAGGCCGGGTCATGTCCCCCTCCAGGAGGGAGCCCCCGACGGGAGCGAGGTAGGGTGTCCTTCCCGCCTCCCGTTCCTCCGCAACCACCGGGTCCAGGTACTCCCTGACGTTCTCCAGCTCGAGAAAGCCCTTCGAACCCGAAGCCTCCACGATGCGGACGTCGGCACCGAGGAGGTGATCCAGGAGGAGGTTCCCGTCCTCCCCCACGGGCATTCCGGGCTTCTGCAGGAGGACCAGGACGGAGCGCTTCCCCACGTGGGCCGCGGAGGCGGCCACCTGCCGACACCAGTTGGACTGGACCCCGGCCCACGTCACGATGGAATCGGCCCCCTTGTCCAGGACATCTCCCAGGATGAACTCCAGCTTCCGGGCCTTGTTTCCCCCGAAAGCGAGGCCGGTCTGGTCGTCCCGCTTCAGGAAGAGGGAAAGGGGCGCCAACCTCCTGGAGAGAGCGTCGAGCTTCTCAAAGGGCGTCGGGAGGTGGGCCAAGGGCACCCGGGAGAAGGAACGGAGGCGTTGCCGTAGGGCGTCGGCGGAGGGCATGGGAGGCCACCTTTCTGTGGGAGCGGCCGTCACTCGGAGTGTGAGGGCCCCTCGCAGATGCCCGACCGCGGCGCTCCTGCCTCTGGGCCCTTGACGCGGATTTCATCTCTTCCTTCTGAAGATCAATCTACGGTTCACCCGCCAGGGACTGGAGGCACGCCCGGCCTCAGCCGGGCCACCCAGCCACCCCCCGGCGCCAGCCGGATCCCGAGGGGCTTCGTCACGTCCACGACCCCTTCCCTGCGGCGGAAGTCCTCGGCATTCCGGCTGGCGTTGGCGCCGTCCTCGAAGACCTCCGCCTGCCACCGTCCCCCTTCCAGGAAGGAGAGGTCCAGCTCCAGCTCCCGGGCGGTCCAATCCGTCATGGCGCCCAGGTACCATTCGCCTCCCTTCCGTCGGGCCAGGGCGATCCACTCCCCCACCTGCCCGGAGAGCACCCGGGTTTCGTCCCAGGTCGTGGGCACTGCGGAGAGAAAGGCCAGGCACTCCGGCTCCCCCTCGTAGTTCGACGGGGAGTCCGCCAGCATCTGGAGGGGGCTCTCGAACACGACGTACATGGCCAGCTGGTGGACGCGGGTCCCCAGGCTCATGGGGCGGTCGAAGACGGGGTTGAACTGCCCCTCCTGGGCGTTTCTCATGGCCCCGGGCGTGTAGTCCATGGGGCCCGCCACCATGCGGATGTACGGCAGGGTCACGTTGTGCCTTGGGGTGGGCTGCCGGCTCCACTTGCTCTGCTCGAGGCCAAGAACGCCCTCCCGGGTCAGGACGTTCGGATAGGCTCTCCGGAGCCCGGCAGGCTTGTAGGCGCCGTGGAAGTCCACCAGGAGGCGACGGCGGGCCGCAGCCTCCGCCACCTTCCAGTAGTACTCCACCATGGGCTGGTCATCCCGCTGCATGAAGTCCACCTTGATCCCCACCACCCCCCAGGCAGCGAATCGGTCCAGCGCTTCCTCCAGTTCATCGGCCAGGCTCTTCCACACCACCCAGAGGATGATCCCCACCCCCCGCTCCCGGCCCCGCTCCAGGAGGACTCGAAGGTCCATGTCGGGGTTCATCTTCTGCAGGTCCGCCGGATCCGACCACCCCTCGTCCAGGATGATGTACTCGATCCCGTGGTCGGCGGCAAAATCGATGAAGTGAAGATAGGTCGCGGTGTTCAACCCGCTCTCGAAGTCCACTCCATGGAGACCTGAGGCGTTCCACCAGTCCCAGGCCACCTTTCCCGGCCGGATCCAGCTCGGGTCCAGGATCCGCAGTTCCGGGGCCAGCCGCCACACCATTGTGCTCTCTACCAACTCCCGGTCCTCCTCAGCCACCAGGAGCACTCGCCAGGGGAAGGTCCTGGGCCCGGTGGTTCGGGCGATGAAGGGCTCCCTCTCGGTCACCCTCACCGTACGGTCCCGCACCTGCTCCTCCCCTCTGGGAAAGGCCGGGAAGGTGTCGGCCAGGGCCGGCCCGCCGGTGCCCCTCAGGTAGAGGCCGGGATAGCTCTGGAGATCGGATTCGGTGATCAGGACCTTGGGCAGACCCACCGGCGCCACCAGGAGGGGAAGGCTCGCGAAGGCCGCGCCCGGAACGGCCGACATCAAGGTATCCTGGTAGAGGCGTTCCGAGTGGGTGAGGAAGCTCTCCTCGGCGGGGAACCAGACTCTGGGGTCCCCAGGG
>JBFYZD010000360.1:0-6447 GCA_041309685.1 Gemmatimonadales bacterium
TCCTGGAGGAAGGGCTGGAGGACCGGGCGTTCCTGGAGGCCCGGGCCCACGGCTTCGAGGCCTACCGGGAGCGGGTGGCGGCCTTCACACCGGAGCGGGCGGCGGAGATCACGGGGCTCGAGCCGGAGGAGATCCGGGAGCTGGCGGTGGCCTACGCCACCACCCGGCCCGCCCTCCTCATCGCCGGCTTCGGTCTCCAGCGCCACCACCACGCCGGCCAGGCCATGCGGGCCGTGGCCCTCCTTCCGGCCCTGACGGGCACCGTGGGGGTCGCGGGCGGGGGGTGGCAGTACGCCAACCTGGCCAGCCATTGCCTCAGGCCCCCGCCGGGGCTGCCGGCAGAGCCGCCGGGGGAGGTACGGTCCTTCCCCACCTCCCGCCTGGGTTGGGCCCTCCTGAGCCTCTCGGATCCCCCCTTGAGGGCCGCCTGGTTCGAGAAGGCCAACCCCGTGAGCCAGCACCCCCGTACCGCGAAGGTCCGGATGGGGCTCGAGGGGCTGGAGCTGGTGGTGGTGGTGGACCAGTTCCTCACCGATACGGCCCGCGCCGCGCACCTGGTCCTCCCGGCCAAGACGATGTTCGAGGAGGAGGACCTGGTCACGGCCTACTGGCACCCCTACCTCCAGCTCCGCCAGAAGGTGGTGGATCCCCCGGCGGGGGTCCGCACGGAGACGGAGATCTGGCGGGAGCTTTGCCTTCGGCTCGGTTTCAGCACCGGGGTCTTCGAAGGGGATCCCCGGGAGCGGCTCCGGGCCATGCTCCCGGAGGGGAGGGAAGGGGCCCTGGAGGAGCTCCGGGACCGCCCCCTCATCCTCGGCGGGCGCGGGGACGTCCCCTGGGCCGAGGGCCCCTTCCCGACCCCATCGGGGAAGGTGGAGTTCCATTCCGAGGAGGCCCGGCGCCTGTGGGGGGTGGACCCGGTTCCGGACTACCGGCCGCTGCCCGAAGGTCACGCATCGCAGACCGCCGCCCGCTTTCCCCTTCAGCTCCTCACCTGCAAAACCCGGGAACGGATCCACTCTCAGTTCGGCAACCTCTCCTGGATCCAGGAGGTGGACCGCCCCCGGGTGCTGGATATCCACCCCGACGACGCCCGGGCCCGGGGTCTGGAGCAGGGGACGCTGGCCCGCGTCCGCAACGACCGGGGCGCCACCGAGCTGCCGGTGCGCCTGAACCCCGGGATCCGCCCCGGAGTGGTCCACGTCATCGAGGGGCGCTGCGTGCCGGGCGACCCCTGGATGAATCTGGTCACCGACGACGGGGTCACGGACATGGGGTGGGGAGCCACCTTCTACGAGTGCCGGGTGGAGGTGGAGGGGGTATGACCTCCGGCGCCGGCTTCCTCCTGGACCTGGCCCGCTGCGTGGGGTGCGGCGCCTGCGTCCTGGCCTGCCGGATGGAGAACCAACTCCCCGGGGCGATCTCCTGGCGCCGCATCCTCCCCCTGAACCCGGCCCGCAGCCCCATCGGCCCCACCTACCACCTCTCCCTGGCCTGCCACCACTGCGAAGCCCCGCCCTGCGCCGACGCCTGCCCCACCGGGGCGCTGGAGAAGCGACCCGACGGGGTGGTCCTCCTCCATGCCCAGCGTTGCATCGGGTGCCGCTTCTGCGAGATGGCGTGCCCCTTCGGCGCCCCGGCCTACGACGCCGTCGCGGGGGTCATGACCAAGTGCCATCTCTGCGCGCCCCGGCTCAAGGAGGGGCTGGAGCCGGCGTGTGTCGCGGCCTGCCCCACCAGGGCGCTCCGCTTCGCCGCCGACGGGGGGGAGGCGCCCCCTTCGTTCATGGCGGCGACGGATCTCCCCGGGTTCGCCGACCCCGGGGGCGCCCGGCCCTCCCTGAGGCTGTCGCCACCGGCGGGAGCCCTCCGGGAGGCGGCGCTGGAAGGGCTCCGGAAGATCCTGGCGGGGGAGAGGGAACCCCATGGCTAGGGGGGGACGCGCCGGCGGGAAGGGATTCCACGAGGGCCCTCTGGTCCTGTTCACCGCCCTGGCCACCATGGGAGGGGGGGTCGGGGCGGCCTGGCTCCTCGGGATCGTCGTCGGGGCCGCGGGGCCGGCCTTCCCCCGTCCCGCCGCCTTCCTTCTCTCCGCCCTCTTCGGGGCCGCCCTCCTGGCCTCCCTGGGGCATCTGGGCCGCCCGTTCCGGGGCCCCCTGGCGTTGCGGCGATTGGGGAGGAGTCCCCTGAGCCGCGAGGTGGCGGCGGTGGGGGCGGTCGTGGGAGGGGGAGTGGTGGCGGCCGCCCTCCCCATGGGATCTCCCTGGGCGGGGTGGGTGGGAGGGTTCGTGGTCGTCGCCTCCCTGGCAGCCCTCCTGAGCATCGGTCTGGTGTACCGCCTTCCCCACCAGTTCGCCTGGCGGGGGGCCGCCGTATTCCAGCCCCTGGCCCAGGGGACCCTCTGGGGGTGGGTGGCGCTGCTCGGGGTGCCCCGGCTCGCTCCCGCTCTCGCCCCCGACCTGGTGCCGGCCGCCGTCGTAGGGATCCTCCTGGTCGCCGACGCCACCCTCTTCCTCCTCAGGATCCCGGGACGGCGAGGCGCACCTGCCTCCGCGGCGGCGACCCACCCGGAGCTCCTCCGTTTCCGGCGCTCGATCGTGGGGGCCCGGCTTGCCCTGGGGAGCGCCCTCCCGGCCGCCCTCCTCCTCCTGGGTGCCGGGGGTTGGGCCCTCCTGTCCCTTTCCCTGGGCGTGGTCCTGGACCGTCTGGCCTTCTACGGACTGGGTCTCCGATGGAGCACGGAGGGTGAGGTGGCGCGGGTGGAGGCGTTCCTCTGAGGACCGCCTCCGGTTGAGCCCGCGGTCCAGGCGAAGGGGAACAGAAAAGGCACGGGCTGGTCACGCCCCGGGGGGACCGCCCCCGCAGGCCACGCGGCCCGCGGGGGCGTGCTTCTCCCGGGATTCGGGTCAGGAACCGCTCACCGCCCCAAGCGCTTCAGCGCCTGCCGCACCCCTTCCCCGTAGGCCGGATCGGCTTTCGCGAAGACCTCGATCTGGCGTTGGACGATCTTCTTCGAGACCCCCTTCAGGGCGCAGGCCAGCGCCTGGTGCAGGCGCTCCTTCTCGTCCGGGGGCAGGAGGCGGTAGAGGTTCCCCGCCTGGGTGTAGTCGTCGTTCCCCTTGCGGTGGTCATAGCGGTCGGCGTCCCCGTCCAGCGCCAGGGGCGGCTCCCGGAACGCCGGGTCCTCCATGGGGCCGCCCTTGCTGTTGGGCTCGTAGTGGATGGCGGCGGGATTGCCGTCGAAGCGCATGGCCCCGTCCCGGTGGTAGGTGTGCACCGGGCAGTGGGGGGCGTTCACCGGCAGGGCCTCGTAGTTGACCCCCAGCCGGTAGCGGTGGGCGTCGGCGTAGGAGAAGATGCGGAACTGGAGCATCTTGTCGGGGCTGGGTCCGATGCCCGGCACCATGTTGGCCGGGGAAAACGCCGCCTGCTCCACCTCGGCGAAGTAGTCCTGGGGGTTCCGGTTGAGCTCCAGGATCCCCACCTCCTTGAGGGGATAGTCCTTGTGGGGCCACACCTTGGTGAGGTCGAAGGGGTGGTAGGGTACCTTCTCGGCGTCCTTCTCGGGCATGACCTGGACCATGACCCTCCACCGGGGGAAGTCCCCGCCCTCGATGGCGTTGAAGAGGTCCCGCTGGTGGCTCTCCCGGTCCCCGGCGATGATCCGCTCCGCCTCCTGGTCGGTGAGGCACTGGATTCCCTGCAGCGTCTTCAGGTGGAACTTCACCCAGAAGCGCTTCCCCTTCTCGTTGATGAAGCTGTAGGTGTGGCTGCCGTACCCGTTCATGTGCCGGTAGCTCCTGGGAAGCCCCCGGTCGGAGAAGAGGATCGTAACCTGGTGCACGCTCTCCGGGGACAGGGACCAGAAATCCCACATGGCCTCCGGACTGCGCAGGTTCGTCCTGGGGTCCCGCTTCTGGGTATGGATGAAGTCGGAGAACTTGTAGGGATCGCGGACGAAGAAGACCGGCGTGTTGTTCCCCACCAGGTCCCAGTTCCCCTCCTCCGTGTAGAACTTCATGGCGAAGCCCCGCACGTCCCGCTCGGCGTCCGCCGCTCCCCGCTCCCCCGCCACCGTGGAGAAGCGCAGCAGGCACTCGGTCCTCTTCCCCACCCTGGAGAAGAGCTTGGCCTTGGTGTATCGCGTGATGTCCTGGGTGACCGTGAAGGTCCCGTACGCGGCCGAGCCCTTGGCATGGACCACCCGTTCGGGGATGCGCTCCCGGTTGAAGTGGGCGTGCTTCTCAAAGAGCGGCCAATCCTGGACGAGGAGGGGTCCCCTGGGCCCGGCGGTGAGGGAGTTCTGGTTGTCGCCAACCGGAATCCCCGCGGATGTGGTGAGTCGGGTCTTCTTCATGCTGCCTCCTGAGGTTGAGAGCGTGGGGTTCGACGATGTATTGCTTTAGATCCTGTCCAGAAGGCGGGCCCGGGATCCCCGGTGGGGCGGGTCCCGGTACGCCCTGCTAGGATCGCTTGTTGTTCCTGGGTTTTCCGGCTCGGCCCTTCATCACCACGTGGTAGTCCCGGACCTCGAACCCCTCCAGCGCGCCGGTGCCGCTGACCCTGAGGGCGCTCCAGGGAAGGTCATAGATCCGGCCCGTCCTCTCGTCGATGAAGTGATGGTGCCGCTGGACGTTGGGGTCGAACACCACCGTGCCCTCCCTCAGGATCTGGGACATGAGGAGTCCCTTCTCCACCAGGAGGTTCAGCGTGTTGTAGACGGTGGCCCGGGAAATCGTGGGGAGGTCGTCCCGGACCCGGGCGAACACCTCGTCGGCGGACGGGTGGACCCCGCTCCGCAGCACGACCTCGGCCACGGCCAGGCGCTGGGGCGTGGGTTGTATCCCGCGCTCCCTCAGAAGGGACAGGACATCCATGATGGGATTTAGACTTGGTCCAAAGGGACGATTCGTCAAGGGCCTCCGTGCGGGCTCGCGAGCGTCCGGGGGAAGAAGAACCGGGAGGCGCCGCCCCTCCGCTTGCTCGTCTCCGGCGACGTCCTTATCCTCCTGGGGTCCCGGCGACCCGCCGCGGCCTTCCCCTTCCCCTCTGGACTCCCGATGCCATGACCACTGCCCTTCAGCGGTTCGCCAACGTCCGTTCCGGGGAGATTGCTCCCCTCCTGGCCTCGGCCTTCTTCTTCTTCTGCGTCCTCACCGCCCTGATGGTCCTGCGGCCGGCCCGGGACGCCCTGGGGATGAGGGGCAGCCTGGACGCGGTGCGCTGGCTCTTCATCGGCACCGCGGTGGTGACGCTCCTGGTGAACCCGGTCTTCGGGTTTCTGGTGAGCCGCTTTCGCCGCCTCACGTTCATCGCCGCGACGTATCTGTTCTTCGGAGGGAGTCTCCTGGCTTTCTGGGCTCTGCTGACCTTCGCCCCGGAGGCCGCGGGAGAGACATCGGGGCGGGTGTTCTACGTGTGGTTCAGCGTGTTCAACCTCTTCTCCACGATGGTGTTCTGGGCCCTCATGGCGGATCGGTTCTCCCTGGAGCAGAGCAAGCGGCTCTTCGGGGTCATCGCCGTGGGGGGCACGCTGGGCGCCATTGCCGGACCGTCGCTGGCCGCTGTGCTGGCTCAGCCCCTGGGCACCGCCAACCTCCTTCTGGTGTCCGTGACGTTCCTCTTCCTCGCCATGGGGGCGGCCTGGATGGTGGCGCGGCTCCAGCCGGAGCGCTCCCCGGACCCCGACGACGCCGAGGCCCCGCCGGTGGTGGACGAACGGGCGGTGATCGGCGGGAGCGCCTGGGAGGGACTCCGGGCCGTCTTCGCTTCGCGCTACCTCCTGGGCATCTCCGCCTTCGTTCTGATCCTGGCGGTGATGGTGACCTTCCTCTATTTCACCCGCCTCGCCATGGTGGCCGCCCTGGGAGAGGACCTGGACCTGCGTACCACGGTCTTCGCCCGGATCGACCTGATCACCCAGGTGGCCACCCTGCTCCTCCAGCTCGTGGTGACCGGCCACCTCATGAAGCGCCTGGGGGTGGCCGTGACCCTCGCCCTCCTCCCCATCACCGTGGTGCTGGGGTTCGTCGGCCTGGCCATCGCCGGCACTCTGGTGGCCCTGGTGATCTTCGAGGCCTTCTTCCGGGCGGTGCAGCGGGCCATCATGCGGCCGGCCCGGGAGACCCTCTTCACCGTGGTGAGGCGGGAGGACAAGTACAAGTCGAAGGCTTTCATCGACACCTTCGTGTACCGGGCCGGGGACGTGGTGGGGGCCTGGACGGAAGGGCTCCTGGGCGGGCTGGGCATGGGCCTGATGGGGCTGGCCTCCCTGGCGGTTCCCCTGGCGGTGGTGTGGGGTGCCCTGGGTCTCTGGCTGGGACGGGCCCAGGGGAGGATCGCGGGGAGCCCGGCGGGCTGAGCGAAGGCTCCCGGAAAGCAGCGTGGGGCGGCCCGCCGGCCCGCCCCCGCCCGGGCGGGCCGGAGGGGGGGGGCCCTCAGGTAGAG
>JBFYZD010000361.1:0-9891 GCA_041309685.1 Gemmatimonadales bacterium
TGATCTCCGCCGCCCGCTCCGGTGTGAAGGCCGCCACCCGCTCCCGGTAGGCCTCGAAGCCGTGGGCCCGGGCCTCCAGGAACGCCCGGTCCTCCAGCCCTTCCTCCAGGATGACGTGGGCCAGCCCCAGGGCAAGGGCCCCGTCGGTGCCCGGCCGCGGCTTCAGGTGAAGGTCGGCGGCGTCGCTGCTGTCGGTGGCGCGCGGATCGATGACGGCAACGCGGGCGCCCCGCTCCTGGGCGTCCAGGACCAGGCGCCACTGGTGCACGTTGGTCTCGGCCGGGTTGTGCCCCCAGAGGAGGACGAACCGGCTCTCCCGGGTGAGGATGGGGTGGTTGTGCAGGTTGGCGCCGTAGGTGAGACGGGTGGCCTCCAGCCCCGCCGGCCAGCACAGGTCCCCGTGGGCCCGGGTAGGGCCCCCGAAGGGGTGCCAGAAGGCGTCCGCCAGGCCGGAGAGGGCTCCATGGCTCCCGGAGCCTTCGTAGTGGAGGACCGCCCGAGGTCCCGACTCCTCCCGGATGCGGCCCAGGGTGGCGGCGATCTCCCCCAGGGCGTCTTCCCACGTGAGGGGATCGAACCCGCCCCGGGGGTTGCGGCGCAGGGGGGTGGTGAGGCGGTCGGGGTGGGTCTGGCGCTCCCCGTAGGAGAGCCCCTTGAGGCAGACGGTGCCCTCGGTGGCCGGGTTCTCCGGATCCCCCTCGATGCCCACGATGCGGCCGTCCTCCACCGTCACCAGCATCCCGCAGGTGCAGTAGCAATTGCGGGGACAGACGGTGCGGACGACCCGGCGGGTCATGGGACCTCTAGTCCGCCTCCACCCTCACGGGGATCACCTTCATCTCCGCCGTCTGGGTCACGGGATCGTAGCCTCCCCCGGTGAGGACGTTCACCGGGGTGTCGCTGAAGGCGAAGGAGGTGAAAACCGTGCCCCGGGGGGAACGTTTGCTGGCCTGCACCTTCACCCGGATGCTTCCCCGGGTGTTCGACACGAGGGCGTAGCCGCCATCGCTGAGACCCCAGGCCTCCACGTCGTCGGGGTGGACCTCCAGCGTTTCCTCGGACAGGAGGTAATCGATCCCACTGGCCCGCCCCGTCTGGGTATGGGTGTGGTACGCCTGGAGGCGCCGGCCGGTGGTGAGCCACACGGGGTAGGCTTCGGAGATGAACTCCGCCGGGTCCCGGTAGCGGATGACCTTGAAGATCCCCCGCCCGTTCACCGGCCCGTCCTCGTGCAGCCGGGGCGTCCCGGGATGGTCGGGGGTGGGCACGGGCCAGTTCAGCCCCGGGCCGCTCGAGATCCGCTTCCAGGAGAGCCCCCCGTAGATGGGCATGAGGGAGGCGAACTCGTCGAACACCTCCCCGGCGTCCTTCCAGTCGAAACCCTTGAACCCCAGGCGCTGGGCGATCTGCCCGATGATCCACCAGTCGGGCCTGGCCTCCCCCGCCGGGGCCACGGCGGCCCTCACCCTCTGCACCCGCCGCTCCGTGTTCACGAAGCTCCCGTCGGTCTCGGCCCACCCGGTGGCAGGAAGCACCACGTGGGCCAGCTCCGCCGTCTCGGTGCGGAAGAGGTCGATGACCACCAGGTGATCCAGCGCCTTGAGGGCGTGCTCCACCAGGTGCATGTCCGGGTCCGACACCAGGGTGTTCTCCCCGGCGATGATCATGGCCCGGTACTTCTCTCCGCACTCCTCCAGAGCCGTGACCTTGGTGGGCCCCACCTCTGCATCGATCTCCCGGCCGTAGGCCGCCCTGAACTTGGCCTGGGCCGCCGGGTCCGTGACCTTCTGGAACCCGGCGAAGTTGTTGGGAGCGGCCCCCACGTCCCCGGCCCCCTGGACGTTGTTCTGCCCCCGCATGGGGTTGATCCCCGTCCCCTCCCGGCCCAGGTGTCCCGTCATGAGGGCCAGGTTGGAGAGGCACATGACGTTGTCCACGCCGCTGATGTGCTCGGTGATCCCCAGCGTGTAGTAGATGGCGCCCCGCTCCGCCGAGGCGTACCAGACGGCGGCCTTCGCGATGTCCGCCGCCGGCACTCCGGTGATCCCCGCGGCCCACTCGGGGGTGAAGGGCTTGATGTGCTCCAGGAAGGCCTCGGCCTCCGTCGTATACCGGGCCACGAAGGCCTCGTTCACCAACCCCTCCCGGGCGATGACATGGGCCATGGCCAGGAGGAGGGCGGCGTCGGAGCCCACCCTCAGAGGAAGGTAGAGGTGGGCCAGCTCCGTGAGCTTCACCCGCCGGGGGTCGGCCACGATGAGCTTCGCCCCCCGGGCCAGAGCCCGCTTCAGGCGGGTGGCCGCCACGGGGTGCGCCTCCGTCATGTTGGTCCCGATGGCGAAGATCACATCGGGCTTGTCCATGTCCGCCAGAGGGTTCGTCATGGCGCCCTGACCTACCGTTGCCGCCAGACCGGCGACTGTGGGAGCGTGTCAGGCACGGGCGCAGTGATCGATGTGGTTCAGACCCCACCCCGCCCGCATGAGCTTCTGGAGCGTATAGGCCGCCTCGTTGGGGGCCCGCCCCGAGGCGATCCCGTAGACCGCCTCCCGCCCGTACTTCTCCACCACCTCCCGGAGCCCCGAGGCGGCCCGGTCCAACGCCTCGTCCCAGGTGGCGGGAACGAGCTCGCCGCTCTCGTCCCGGACCAGCGGGGTGGTCAGACGCTCCCGGTGCTGCACGAAGTCCCAGGCGTACTGCCCCTTCACGCACAGCGCCCCCTCGTTGGCGGGGCCGTCCATGGCGGGCAGCACCCCCACCATCGTTCCGTTCCGGGTGAGGATGTCGATGCTGCACCCCACCCCGCAGTAGGGACAGATGGTGCGGGTCTTCCTGGTCTCCCCGGGAAGGTCCTTGCTGGCCAGCGCCTTCCGGTCCGCCAACGCCCCCGTAGGGCAGGTCTGCACGCACTGCCCGCAGAAGGTACAGGAGGAGCCCTTCAACAGGCCGTCGAACTCCACCGCGATCCGGGTATCGAAGCCCCGGCCCTGGACCGAGATGGCGTAGTCCCCCTCCCGCTCGGCGCACACCCGCACGCACCGGTAACAGGAGATGCAGTTGTCGTAGTCCCTCAGGATGAAGGGGTTGGGGTCGTCGGGGCGGCTGTGGCCGGATGTCCTGCCGGCGAAGCGCCCCGTGCGCGCCCCGTAGCGGTCCACCAGGGTGGCCAGCTCCTGGGAGTGATACCCGGAGAGCGGATCCACGTCGATCTCCCGGTTCTCCGAGGCCACCATCTCCAGGAGCACCCGGCGGTGGGCCTGAAGCCGGTCGCTGGTGGTGCGAACCACCATTCCGGCCTGGGCCTGGGTGGTGCAGGAGGCCACCGGCTTGCCCCACCCCTCCACCTCCACCACGCAGAGCCGGCACCCCCCGAAGGGCTCCAGGCGGGGATCGAAGCAGAGAGTGGGGACGTCCCGGCCGTGGCGCTCCGCCACCTGGTACAGCGTCTCTCCGGGGGTGAAGGTCACCTCCTCCCCGTCCATGGTCAGGCGGGGGAGCCCCTTCCCGTTCTTCTTCATGTCCAGCGCGTCAGCCATGCCGTTCACCCTTGCACGTGCCGTGCCACCTCGTCCGGGAAATACCGGAGGAGGGACTCGGTGATGAGGGGGGCCGCCTGCCCCAACCCGCAGGCGCTGATCTCCTTCATGGTGCGCCCCAGGTCGTTCACCTCGTCCACCCAGGCGCCCAGCTCCCTCGGCCCCGCCTCCCCCGCCAGCCGCTCCCGGAGACGTTGTGTCCCGATGCGGCAGGGGAAGCACTTCCCGCAGGACTCCTCGGCGAAGAACTCCATGGCCAGGCGGGCCATCTCCACCATGTCACGGGTGTCGTCGAAGACAATGATCCCACCCGCCCCCAGAAAGGACGCCTTGGCCCGGATGGCGGGCTCGTCCAGCGTCACGCTCAGGTCGTCCCCCGCCAGGAAGCCTCCGGAGAGCCCCGCCATGGTCACGGCCTGCACGGAGCGCCCCTCCCCCGCCCCCCCGGCCCACTCGTTCAGGAGGGTGGGGAGGGGGAGCCCCATGGGCACCTCGTAGTTTCCCGGCCGGACGATGTCGCCGGAGAGGGAGATGATCTTGGTTCCCGCCTGTCCGTTCATCCCCAGCCCCCGGTACCACTCCGCGCCCCGCTCCATGATGTGGGTCGCGGTGGCCAGCGTCTCCACGTTGTTCACCACCGTCGGGAGGTTCTCGAATCCGTGGGTCACGGGGTAGGGGGGGCGGTTGCGGGGGAAGGGGTGCTTCCCCTCCAGGGAGTTCAGGAGGGACGTCTCCTCCCCGCAGATGTAGGCCCCGGCGCCCCGGCGCAGGTGGATGCGGAAGGAGAAGTCGCTCCCCAGCACCCGGTCCCCCAGGAATCCCTCCGCCTCGGCCTCCTGGAGGGCGTGCTCCAGCACCCGGTAGGTCTCGGGGTATTCGTAGCGGAGGTAGAGGATCCCCCGGGGTGCGCCGGTAGCGTACCCCGCCAGGAGCATCCCCTCCAGGACCGCGTGGGGATCATGGTCCATGATGGCCCGGTCCTTGAAGCACCCGGGCTCCCCCTCGTCGGCGTTGCACACGATAGTCTTGGGATCTCCCGGGGCGTCCCGCACCGCCTGCCACTTGCGCCAGGTGGGGAATCCGGCCCCTCCCCGCCCGTTGAGCCCGCTGATCTGAAGCGACTGGATGACCTCCTGGGGGGACATCGCCAGCGCCTTCCTGAGCCCGCCATACCCTCCGGAGCGGCGATAGCCCAGGATCCCTGCTCGGCTGCGCCGGCGGATGTGGGCGAAGACGCACTCCTCCACCCCCTCGACGGGCGGAGGAGGAAGGGGGGAGAGGTGGGCTTTCAACCCGTCGGCGTGGAGCCCGGCGTACCCCCCGTGCCCTCGCAGGACGGGAATGGGGTCGTCGCACCGGCCGGCACAGGGCATGGCATGAGCCCCCTCCTGGGCCAGCTCCTCCAGCAGCGCCTGGGCCCCCTTCAACGCGCACACCGGGCCCGTGCAGACCCTGGGCTTCATGAGCCCCCCGGGCTCCCGGGAGAAGTGGTGGTAGAAGGTCACCGTGCCGAAGAGGTCCGCCAGGGGGATCCTGAGCCCGGCAGCCACGTCCCGAAGCGTTTCCTCCGAGAGGTAGCCGTCCCGGTCCTGAAAGGCGTGCAGAAGGGGGAGGAGAGGGGCCGGCTCCTCCCGCCAACGGGCGATGAGCTCCTGGTTTGTCCAGACTCCCATCCATACCTCCAGAGAGGGGAGGAGGCCGCCGTCCGATTCCACCGGGCCTGAGCCCTCAGAGGATGATGGCCAGCGGCAACAGGATTACGTATCCGAGAACGAGGAGGAGGGGGGCCGCGGTGATGGAGCCCTGGGAGAGGAGAAGGTAGCCCAGGGCCACGGTCAGGATCCCGGCAGCGCCCAGGATGCCGTTGATGGCAGAAAACTGCAGGGCCGCCCGGGGGCCGCCCTCTCGCTTCGAAGGTTCCGTCTTCGTTCCCATGATGCCTGCAATCCTACCCCCCCGGTACGGCCCAGGTCAAGGAAGGGCCCCGGGGCGGGGAGGCTACTCCTCCTCCTGGTCCTCCACCCCCGCCTTCTCCAGGAGGCGGGCCAGGCGGGAGCGGGAGATCCTCAGGAGGCGGGCGGCCTCGCTCTTGTTCCCCTTCGTATGCTCCAGGACCTTCAGGACGTGTCCGGAAACGGCCCCGGCCAGGGTCCAGTCCGCCTCGGATCGCCGCTCGCCCCAGGATCCGTCGCCCCCCTTCCCACCCTCCGAGCTCCACCCCGGACCATCCTCTCCCCGCCCCACCGCCGGCCGGTCGGTCCCCAGCCGCAGATGCTCCGGGCCCAGGGTGGCCCCCCGGGCCAGAATGGACCCGCGGGTGAGGGCGTTCTCCAGCTCCCGGACGTTCCCCGGCCAGTCGTAGGTCTCCAGGACCCTCATGGCGGCGGGGGATACGTGGAGAGCCGGCTGCTGGGTTTCCCTCCGGATCCGGGCCAGGAGGTGCCGGGCCAGATCGGGGATGTCCCCCCGGCGCTCCCGCAACGGGGGCACCACGATCTCCACCACCCGCAGGCGGAAATAGAGGTCCTCCCGGAAGCCCCCCTCCTCCACCAGCCCCTCCAGGTCCTGGTTGGTGGCGGCGATGATACGGGCCTCGGTGCGCCGGACCGACTCCCCTCCCACCGGGAAGAAGGTCCGGTCCTGGAGCACCCTCAGGAGCTTGGTCTGGAACTCCAGCGTGGTGTCCCCGATCTCGTCCAGGAAGATCGTCCCGGTCCCGGCGAGCTCGAAGTATCCTTTGCGGCCGGAAACGGCTCCGGTGAAGGCCCCTTTCACATGGCCGAAGAGCTCCGACGCGAGCAGGGTGTCGGTGAGGGCGGTGCAGTTCACCGCCAGGAAGGGCTCCCCGGCATGGAGGGAATGCTGGTGGATGGCCCGGGCCATGACCTCCTTCCCCGTTCCCGTCTCCCCCCGCAGGAGGACCGTGGCCCGGTTGCGGGCCAGGACCCCGATCGTCTTGTAGATGTCGATCATGCGGGGGTCCCGGCCGATGACCGCCCCGGCCTCCCCTTCCCCTCCCTCGGGCCTGGCCTTCTTCGCCTCCAGGTTGAGCGCCCGCTCCCGGAGACTGCGGGCCGCGAGCTCCCGAAGGGCGCCCACCTCGATGGGTTTCACCACGTAGTCGAAGGCCCCGGCCTTCATGGCTCCGATGGCGGAGGTCATGTCCTCGTGCCCGGTCATGACCACCACCTCCACCCCCTCCATCCCCGCCCGGATGCGTTCCAGGAGGGCCACCCCGTCCAGCCCCGGGAGCTTGAGATCCGTCAGGACCAGAGCCGGGTCGAAGGCATGGATCCGGGCCAGGGCCTCCTCCGCGTCGCCGGCCCTCTCCACCTCGTAGCCGCTTTCCTCGAGGATCGTGCTCACGATGCCGAGATGATCCGGATCGTCGTCCACCACCATGATGCGTTGGGCCATGGGTCACGGGTCCTGGTTGGTTGGGCTTCCCCCCGGCGGGAGGCCATCTTCCCCGGCGGGTCCACCCCCCTCTGGGGACCGCTCCGGGGGCTTGTTTGTTCCCTCGACGTCCTCCTCCCAATAGGCCGGATCCTCCGGGGGCTCGGTGGCCCGCAGGCGGGCCATACCCTCCCGGTTCCTCCCCCTCCGCACCCGGGCCATGACCAGGAGGGAGAGGGAGAGGGCAAGCCAGAACACGGTGGAGTGGGAGAGGACGAAGAGCCACCCGTAGCGCCTCTTCACATAGCGTTTCCAGTCCTCCTCGAACTGCCCCGGGGTAACGCCATAGACGCTCTGGAACGCGGCCGGGAAGCTGCCACCCTCCCGCCACCGCTCCAGGAAGATCCCGAGGCCCCGCTCCCCGCTCTCGCGGACCAGGTACTCCACCGCCGTGGCGGAGAGGAGGTAGGCCAGCTCCGCCGAGGCCCGGTCCCGGGGCCAGTCCAGCACGAGGGAGTCCAGGGGGGGGGCACGTCCCAGGGCGAAGGCGACCCGCAGGCGCCATCCCTGATCGGGGTTCCACCCCCCCGACGCCCATTCGGCGTACCCCTCGTCGAACCAGCGGGGAGCCCGAAGTCCGCCCGCCTGCTGGTAAAGGGCCAGGTGGGCCCACTCGTGGCGCAGAACCCGGGCTTCGTCCCAACCCCGGGCACGCTGGGTCCCGAACCCCGGAACCACGATCCGTCCCAGGGAGGGAATCGCCACCCCGGCGCCCCATTCCGGCACGCCCCCGCCCGTGAGGGAATCGAACTCGCGCTGGGAAGAAGCGATGAACAGGGTGACCCCCGCCGGCAGGGTGTCGGGAAGCCCCGCCAGAGGTCCCAGGCCCTCCAGGAAACGGAGGATCCGTGCGGCCCGGAGGGAATCGGCGGCCTCGAAGACGACCTGAACCCGTTCTCCGGTGAGAAGCTGGGCCGGCGCGGGAAGCGCCGGGAACAGGAAGGCCAGGAGGTGGAGGAGCACGGGGGAGGAAAGGTCCCTCAGGGGTGGGCCGAGAGATCCTCCAGATAGCCCCTTGCGTCGGAGTTCCGGGGGTTGAGCTCCAGGGCCCGCCGGAGGAAAAGGATGGCCATGGCCTTGTCGGCCTCGGCGAGCGCGATCTCCCCCAGCTTCAGGTAGAGGTCGTCCCCCAGGGCGGGGTTCAGCTTCGCCGCACTCTCGTAGTGGGCGCGGGCCCCCATGCGGTCGCCCCGGCGGAGGGCCTGATCTCCCAGGTTCTTGTGGGCCTGGGGGGGCCCGTCGGAGCCGGAGGAGAGGGCGCGGAGGAAATACTGCTCCGCCGCCTCGTGGTCCCCCTTCTGGTCCAGAACCGCCCCGGTGTTCACCAGGATGGCGGAGTCCTCCGGGTGGAGCTGAAGCCCTTCCCGGCCGAGGGAGATGGCCTCGTCCAGGTACCCCGCCACCGCCGCAGCCAGGACGGCGAAGGAATAGAACAGGGCGGGGGGTCTCTCCTTCCCCTTGTCCTTCCGGTACTTCCGGAAGCTCGCTCGGGCGGCGGTGGCGTCCCCGGCCTTGAGCTCCACGATCCCCCGGGCCATGGCCAGGCCCGGGTCCCCGGCCCTGACCGTGCCGGCCTCGCTGAGGGTGCGAAGGGCCTCATCGAACCGCCCCAGCTTCTCCAGGGCCAGGGCACGGTTCCTGAGCACACCGTACCCCCTGGTTTCCCTCCCGGGCATGGAGGCGAAATGCCTGAGCGCCCCCTCCGCGTCCCCCCCCCGGAGGCTGATGAGCCCCAGGCGGAACCGGGAGGTGGCCTCGGAGGGGTCTCCCTTGAGCGCCTCCCCGAATTCCCGGGCGGCGTCCTCCAGCATGCCGGCCTTGTAGAAGGCCTGACCGAGGTTCACATGCTGCTCCACCGCCGAGTCGTCCTTCTTCTCCCCCTTGGGGACCTTTCGCCCCACCTGTTGGACGAATCCCGCCTGGATGAGCTCGTAGAGGGCCTTCCCCGTCTCGAACTCCACCAACCCCGACTCTCTCACCAGCTCGTCCACCGTATGGGAGCCGTCCAGGAGGGGAAGGAGCTTCTTCTGGTTCACGCTCAGCTCCACCCCCTCTTCCCCCTGGGGATCCCGGACCATCTTGAAGATCAGATCCAGCGAGGGGATCTTCCTCTCGATGAGGCTCCATTCGTCCACCCGGCGGGCCCCCTCCATGAGGAGGGCGTCGGAGTTCAGGGAGACGAGGAACACCTGCCTCTCATCGGGGCGCTCGTCGGGGTTGAAATGAAAGGACCCCTGGCTCCAGGTGAACAGGTGATACACCGCCTCCTGGATCTGGATGGTGATCCACCTCTCCAACTCGTCCTGGGAAAGGAGGCCGAGCCCCACCAGGATCTCCCCGAGCCGCTTCCCGCTCTGCCGGCCCTGTTCCTCCATGGCCCGGGAAAGGTCCTCGCGCTGGATGGCGCCGTTCCTGACCAGGAGCTCCCCCAGGCGATCCGGCCGGTTCAGGACCGAGGCGAAAATGACCCGGCCGGCCTTGAAGTAGACGTAGCCGAAGTTGGAGCGGTCGGTGACGGTGAGGCATCCGGTCTTCCGCCCCAGGGAAAGGAGCTGACAGATGTCCGCCAGGCTGACGTCCGCCAGGGAGCCTTCAATCGCCATCAGTCGGGATCCTCTACGATGCGTTCCTCAAGCCGAGGCCAGTCCCAGATGACCCGCTCGGGGGATGGGAACCACCCGGCCACGCCCTTTCCCGGGCGAGCCTTGGACGCCTCGGTCAGAGCCATGATCCATTCACGGTCCAGCGCCGACACGTCCTTGTCCGGGGGTGGGGCAGGAGCTCTTCCCCGCGTCCTGGGGGGGTCCGCCGCCGGCCTTTCGGATACCCGTCCTCCGGGGGGCTCCTTCCCCGGAGCGGCCTGGCGGGGCGCGACCCCGGAGCCCCGGGAGGGGATCAG
>JBFYZD010000362.1:0-6336 GCA_041309685.1 Gemmatimonadales bacterium
GGTTGGGCTCCTGGTGTTGGTGGGGGCCATGGCGGCTCCCAGGAGGGGAGCCTCTCCGCCCTACCGTTTCGGGGAGGAAGACGTCACCATAGGGTAATCGTAACGGAGGGGCCCAACGTGAAACGTTTCGTGGTCATCGGTCTGGGAGGGTTCGGCTCGTGGGTTGCTCGGACCCTGTATGGGGAAGGGCACGACGTCATCGCCATTGACCGCCGGGAGGCCCTGGTGGACCGGCATGCTTCGGAGGTGACGCGCTGCGTGGCCGGGGATGCCACCGACGTCAACCTTCTGAAGGAGGTAGGGGTGGAGGGGGCCGACGCGGCGGTGGTGAGCACGGGGGAGGACCTTGCGGCGGCCATCCTCTCCATTCTCGCCCTTCGGGACGCCGGGGTTCAAAACGTGTACGCCAAGGTCCCCAATGCCCGCGCCGCCCAGGCCCTGGAGCCCTTCGGCCTCGTGGACATGGTGTTCCCGGAGAAGGAGGCTGCGGAGCGGCTGGTGAGACGCCTCGTCTCCACGACGGTACTGGACTTCATCCCCATCGGGAACGACTACGCCATTGAGGAGATCGCCATTCCGGATGCGTGGGTGGGCCGCAACCTCTTCGAGCTGGCCCTGCCCCGGACCCACGGGGTCCAGGTGGTGGCCATCTTCGACGTCCTGCAGGGAGAGTGGACGGTGGTGCCAGGGCCGGAGTCGGTCCTGAAGGAGTCCGACGTGGCGCTGGTGGCCGGGAAGACGGATGTCCTGGACAGGCTCCTGAAACGGCCCGACCGCAAGGGGAGATGACGTGGTCCCCACCTCCCTGGCGAGATCGGGAACGGGCGGCCCACCCCCCGCCCTCCCCCTGGGTGGAGATCCCGGTCCTTGACGGGGCGGCGCATGGGTGCGGCCGGGGAGCGGGCCCTGATGGTGGATCGCCACCTCCGGGCGAGGGGCATCCGCTCCGAGGAGGTTCTTCGGGTCATGGGGGAGATCCCGCGGGAGGATTTCCTTCCTCCCGAACAGAGGAACCAGGCCTACCAGGACCAGGCCCTCCCCCTTTCCCATGGCCAAACCATCTCCCAGCCGTACATGGTGGCCGCCATGACCGAGGCCCTCCTCCTCCAGGCCGGCGACCGCGTTCTGGAGATCGGGACGGGGAGCGGGTATCAGACGGCGATCCTGGCCCGGCTGGCGGGGGAGGTATTCAGCGTCGAGAGGATCCAGCCCCTGTCGAGCCGGGCTGGAGAGGCGCTGGTGGCCAGGGGTTGCGGCAACGTCCACCTGCGGGTGGGGGACGGAACGCTGGGGTGGCCCCAGGAAGGCCCCTTCGATGCCATCCTGGTGACAGCAGGCGCCCCCAGGGTCCCCGAGTCCCTGAAGGACCAGTTGACGGCCCAGGGAGGCCGCCTGGTGGTGCCCGTAGGGGACCGCCACCTCCAGAGTCTCGTCCGGGTGACCCGGAACGGGAGCCTCTTCACCTCCGAGACCCTCCTCGCCTGCAGGTTCGTGCCGCTGGTGGGAGCGGAGGGATGGGAAACCCCCGAGCCCTAGAAGGGCCCGGGGGCTCGGCGGGAGAACGGGTTCAGCGGGGCAAGACCCCGCCCACCGCCGCCCTCACCACTTGATGCGATCCCCACCCTCCTCCACCCGGAAGACCCAGGCGGCCAAGCGGCCGGGACGCAGAGCCGGCCCGGTGTCCCCATGGTCGAAGTCGGTACGGGAACCCTTCTCCACCCCGGGCTTTTCCCGGGTCTCCCGGATCACGGCCCGGACCCTCTCCCGCCAACGGGCCCAGTTCTCGGGCCGGAGATCCACCCAGCCCGAGTCCACCAGCTTATCCTCCAGCGGCTGATTGACCGGGGGTAGGACCTTGACCACCGGGCCCCGGAGGAGCGCCCCTCCGTCCCGGAGGAGAACGGGCACTCCGGTGGAGACGATCCGCTGCCGGAAGTCGTGATCCTCCTCCACCATGGCCTGAGCCCTCTCGGACGTCCCCTCCGGATCCAGGGCCGCCGCCGCCTCGTAGGTCCCGAAGAGCCGCTTGAGGATGGATCCCTCGAAGAGGAGCTTGGTGAGGCGGGGAGGCCCCAGCATCTCGTAGGCCACCCCCTCCACACCGCTTTCCTTCTCCCTGTCTTCCATCCAATCCAGGGCCTTGCTCCTGAGCACCCCTGCCCGATAGGTGGGCCCCATGGTCGCGGCATCGAGGGAGGCGATCACGTCTCGCCCCGTGGGATGCGCCAGGATCTCCTGGAGCACGTTCGCCGCGATCTCCTCGGGCGTGACGAACTCCATCAGTCCCAGGGCCGTGAGGGTCTCGAACTCTCCCAGGGAGAAGAGGCCGTTTTCCCCGGAATGGAGGAATACCCCCTCGATGGGCCGCCCCAGGCGCCGGAACCCCCGGGTGGCCTCGGGAAGAAAGGCCTCGTCCAGGGGGAGGGGGGCAATGGCGTCACACCGTTCCAGCGTGCGATGGCGGAACTGGATGGGGCCCTGCCCCAGGGATTTCCAGCTGATGGCGGCGGTGGGCTTGATCTCCTTCACCGAGGGCCCGCCCGGGGTCCGGGCCATGAGATAGAGGAGGAGCGTGTGGGCTCCCGCCAGGCTGGACTTGGCCATCAGCATCCTGGAGGGGCGCTCCTCGGAGTGGGTGAAGGGGATGTTCATCCCCATCCCGCCCGTCCCTACGGTCCCGATCTTCAGGTAGACGCGAGTCCCCACCTCCGTCATGCCCTTGAGGGCGATCTGCGTGTGCCGGATGAGCTGGGGGAGGTAGGAGGTGGCCAGATGCCTTTCCACCTCCGCCAGCGTCGCCCCTCCCTCGCGGGCGGATTCCCGAAGCTCCATGGCGGAGTTGAAGAAGTTCTGATAGGCCAGGGCACCGGCGGTGTTGATGGAGTCCACCACCACCTCCGGCCGCACGTCCAGGAGGAGCCCCCCCAGCGCCGAGCGCCGGAAGACCTCATCGGTGAGCTCCCCGTACAGGTCCCCCACCAGAAGGCTCAGGGAATCGGGGTCGGCCAGGGTTTCCGCCCGGGGCCGGTCCTTGAGCGCCGCCGGCACGAAGAGGTTCCCCCAGAAGGGGTCGATGAGGGCCCCGGACCCGGCGAACTCCTCCCTAAGATCCTGAACGGATTCCTCCGCCTCCTCCCGGGTCAGCCCCGCAACGACCACCCGCCCAGGGCCGTGGCGAAGGAGGACCCGGGCCACGGCCTCTCCCACCAGACCGGCCCCCCCGAGGATCAGGATCGTGCTCCCTTTCAGCTCCAACCCACCCACGTCTCGGGTCATGGTCTCTCCTCCAACCGGACCGCTCGCGCCAGGGCCCGGATCTCGTTTGGGGTCAGATCTCTCCACTCACCGGCCTTCAACTCTCCGAGGCGCATCGGGCCGAAGCGGACCCGGCGCAACCGCCGCACAGGATGTGCCACCGCCTCCAGGAGGCGGCGCACCTCCCTCTTTCGCCCCTCCTTGAGGACCACCGAGAGGACCGCGCCGTCCCGGGTGGTCCGCAGCATCCGGACTCCGGCCACCCGGGCAGCGCCGTCCTCCAGCTCGACCCCCTTCAGAAGCCGGCGGAGGGTGTCCCCTCCCGGGATGCCCTCCACCCAGGCTTCATACTCCCGCTCCACCTCGTAGGACGGGTGGGTGAGCCGGTGCACCAGCTCCCCCTGGTTGGTCAGGAGCAGGAGCCCTTCCGTGTCCCAGTCCAGGCGCCCCACATACCGGAGTTCCCGCAGCGCGGAGGGCAGCAGCCCGTAGACCGTGGGCCGCCCCTGGGGATCCATCCTGGTGCAGAGGGTCCCCCCGGGCTTGTTCAGGAGGATCCAGCGGAGGGGGGTTCCCTTCACCGGCCTCCCGTCCACCTCCACCCGGTCCTTCCCCGGCCTGACCCGCAAGCCCATGCCCGAAACCGGTGCCCCGTTCACCCGGACCCGCCCCTGGAGGATCATGGCTTCCGCCTCCCGGCGGGAGGCCACTCCGGCCCGGGAAAGGTACTTCTGGATCCGGATCCCCGCATTCTCAGCCGTGGCGATCCTCCTCCTCCCCCCCTCCATCGAGCGCCTCCCCCTCCACGGGCTCCCTCCCGGGAGCCCCCGGGCCTCCCTCCTCCCGTTCCAGAAGCTCCTCCAAGGGGGATCGGTCCCGGAGGATCACGGGAAGCTCCTCGGGCCGGGGCAGGTCGTCCAGCGAGGAGAACCCGAAATGCTCCAGGAACCGTTGCGTCGTTCCGTACAGGAGGGGACGGCCCAACCCCTCGGACCGGCCCACCACGTCGATGAGATCCCGGTCCTGGAGAGTCCGGATCACCCCCGCCGACCCCACCCCCCGGATGTATTCCATCTCCACCCGTCCGATGGGCTGGCGGTAGGCGATGATGGCCAGCGTTTCCAGCGCCGGCCCGGAGAGGCGGGAGGGCCGGGGCACGGTATCGAAGCGCTCCAGGTAGGAGGCGAACTCAGGACGGGTCAGGATCTGATAGCCCTCCCCCAGCTCCATGATCTGGAACGCGCGCTCCGACTCGTCGTAGAGGGTCCTGAGCTCCTGGATCGCCTGCTCCACCTTGTCCTCATCCAGGGACTCATCGGCCCGGGCGATCTCCTCGGCCTTCAGGGGGGCATCGCTGGAAAAAAGGACCCCCTCCACGATCTGGGACGCTTTCACACCCAGTCCTCCCTTTCAGGTCTCCTGCCCCCTACCCCTTCCTCCTCCCCGCTCCCCCTTCCCTCCCCTTCGATCTCCCCCCTCCAAGCCTCCAGATCCTTCCGGAGAATCCAGAGCTCGCTGAAGAGCCTGGACTGCTGGAGGGTCACCACCCGCTGGCGGGTCAGCTCGAGCCCCGCCAGGAGGGTCATGACGCCGTGCATCCGATCCTTCCAGGGGGCGAGGAGCTCTCTGAACTCCACCCGGGTCACCATCCTTAGGGTGTCCAGGATGAGTTGGATCTTCTCTTCCAGGGCCACCAGACCCGTCGTCACCCGATGGGCTCGGGCCAGGGGGTGGGGAAGCTCCACCCTCATGGCCGCCTCCATCACCTCCTCCCAGTTGGTCTCCAGGGGAGTGTCCAGCAAGAGACCCTTCGGGCGAGGTTCCAGGTACCCCTTGCTGAAGCGCCGGCCCCGCTCAGCCTCCGCCGAGGAGAGGCGGGCGGCGATCTCCCTGATCTGCTCGTACTCCAGGAGACGCCGCACCAGCTCCGCCCGGGGATCCTCATCCTCTTCTTCCGAGGAGCGAGGAAGAAGCATCTGGGCTTTGATCCGGATCAGGGTCGCGGCCATCTCCAGGAACTCCCCGGCCCAGTCCAGATCCTCGGCGGCGATGCCCCGAATGGCTCCGAGGAACTGATCCGTGATGGTGGCGATGGGGATGTCGAAGATGTCGATGTCCTGCTGGCGGATCAGGTGGAGAAGGAGATCCAGGGGGCCCTGAAAACGGTCCAGCTCCACCACCAGGACGTCTCGCTTCATGGAGGGACGTCCAGGAGAGACCTCTCCCCACTTGGGGCCGAATCCACCCCGCTCCTTCAAGCCAGGAGCTCCAGAAGGCTCACGGCCGCGCCCATGAGCGCGTGGACCGGCCAGAGAAGAAGGCTGAACGCCCCGGGAAAGACGAACATCACCAGCATGAGGATGCCGATCCCGTACCGTCCCATCTCCCGGTAGCGCCGGCCGAGGTCGGAGGGGAGGAGGTGATACAGGACGTGGGATCCGTCCAGGGGAGGGATGGGGATGAGGTTGAAGAAGGCCAGAATGAGGTTGATGAAGATCCCGAAGAAGAGAGCCTCCAGGAGGATCTGGCGGAACCCGCCCATCTCCCCGACCCAGGGCTCCGCCAACAGAATCAGCCCTGCGAGAAGGACGGCGACCGCCGCGAGGATCAGGTTCGCCGCGATCCCGGCCAGGGACACCCGGATGTCCCCCCACTTGTAATCGCGGAAGTTGGTGGGGTTCACCGGCACGGGTTTGGCCCAACCGAAGAGGAAGTCCCCTGGCAGGAAGAAGAGAAGGAGGGGAACGATGACCGAGCCCATGAGATCCAGATGGGGAAAGGGGTTCAGGGTGATTCGTCCGAGCCGGTAGGCCGTTTCGTCACCCTCCCATTTCGCCACCTGGGCGTGGGCCACTTCGTGAGCCACCACCGAAAACAGGAGGACGGGGAGATAGACCAGGAAATCCATAGACCGGGGAAGTTACCGCGGGACCGGCGCCTTTCGGAAGGCCCTGTTCCCTCAGCCCCCGGCCTCCTCGGGGGTGAGGCCCCGGGAAGGGGCCCGGGGCCTGTTGATCCAACCGGTCTCTTTGAGTATTATTTCAGGCTTGATTCCAGTACGTCTTTCGTCGAGGGAACGAT
>JBFYZD010000363.1:0-11645 GCA_041309685.1 Gemmatimonadales bacterium
CGATACGGTCATGAAGCTGGGGATGGCCCATCCCATGGGGCCCCTGGCCCTGGCGGATCTCATCGGTCTGGACACCTGCCTCAGCATCCTGGAGGTCCTGCACCGGGATCTGGGGGACGACCGCTACCGGCCCTGCCCCCTCCTGCGGAAATACGTGGCCGCCGGGTGGCTCGGGAGGAAGACGGGCCACGGCTTCTTCGGCTACCAGGGGTAGGCCGTGACGCTGCGGCTGACGGAGGAGCAGAGGGAGATCCGGGAGCTGGCCCGGGAGTTCTCCCGGAAGGAGCTCCGCCCCCACGCGCCGGCCTGGGACGCCGCCCGGGGGTTGGACCCGGCGGTCTTCGCCAAGCTGGGAGAGCTGGGCTTCATGGGGATGCGGGTTCCCGAGGCTTACGGGGGATTGGAGCTGGATCTCGCCTCCTACCTCCTGGTCCTGGAGGAGTTGGCCTGGGGCGACGCCAGCGTGGCACTGGGGGTGGCCATCCACTCGGGCCCCGTGACCTCCCTCGTCCTGGCGCACGGCACCGAGGGCCAGAAGGAGGAGTGGCTTCCCCGCCTGGCCACCGGCGAGGTCCTCGGGGCGTTTGCCCTGTCGGAGGCGGGAGCCGGGAGCGATGCCAGGGCCCTCTCCGCCTCCTACCGCCCCGAGGGACCCGGATGGGTTCTGGACGGAAGGAAGAAGTGGATCACCAACGGGGGGCGGGCAGGGCTGATCGTCCTCTTCGCGAAGGAGGAGGGGGGGGAGGGGATCAGCGCCTTCCTGGTGGACCGGCGTACGCCGGGGTACCGGCCGGGGAAGCGGGAAGTGACCATGGGGATGGCCGCGTCCGAGACGGTGGAGGTGGAGCTGGACGGCCTCCGCCTGGAGGAGGGAGCCCTCCTGGGCGAGGAGAAGGCCGGGTTCCGCTACGCCATGGAGGCGATGGACGTGGGCCGCCTCGGCATCTCCGCCCAGGCCCTGGGGATCGCCCGGGCCGCCTTCGAGCACGCCCGCGCTTACGCCTCGGAGCGGGTCCAGTTCGACACCCCCCTGTCCGGCTTCCAGGCCACCCGCTTCAAGCTGGCGGAGATGTCACTGCGGATCACGAGGGGCCGGGCTCTCATGCGCCATGCGGCCGAGTCGCTGGAGGCGGCCCGCCCCGGGGTAGGCTCGAAACCCCTCCCGGCGGCGGGGGAAGTGGATCCCGAGGCTCCCGCCGCTGGAGCCCTGGCGGCCATGGCCAAGGCCACCGCCTCCGAGGATGCCGTCTGGATCACGGACGAGGCCGTGCAGATCTTTGGAGGGTACGGATATATGCGGGACTATCCCGTGGAGAAGCTCCTGCGGGACGCGAAGGGGACCGAGATCTACGAAGGCACCAATGAGATCATGAGGCTCGTGGTGGCCCGGGATGCGCTCCGGGCCGCGGGGGCCTGAACCACTGCGACGGCGCAGCCGACAACCCTCATCGACCGGGAGGTAGCTCGCATGGAGATTTTCGAGAGACTGGGACTGCGGGGACACGAGCAGCTGGTGTTCTGGAGCGAGCCCAGCTTCGGGTACAAGGGCATCATCGCGATCCATGACACCACCCTGGGTCCTGCCCTCGGCGGGACCCGGTTCTGGAACTACGCCACGGATGCCGAGGCCATTGAGGACGCCCTTCGCCTGGCCCGGGGGATGACCTACAAGGCGGCCCTGGCCGGCCTGAACCTCGGGGGCGGGAAGAGCGTCATCGTCGGGGACCCCACCACCCGGGACCGGGAGATGATCTTCCGGGCCCACGGCCGGGCCGTGGAATCCCTGGCGGGCCGCTATATCACGGCCGAGGACGTGGGGACCTCGCCCGCGGACATGGACTTCGTCCACATGGAGACGGACCACGTCGTGGGCCTCCCGGGCCGGTCCGGTGATCCTTCTCCGGTGACGGCCTTCGGCGTGTACAACGGGATGAAGGCCGCGGCTCTGCACAGGTACGGGAGCGACTCCCTGGAAGGGAAGCACGTCACGGTGCAGGGCGTGGGCCACGTGGGCTACTTCCTCTGCGAGCTCCTCCACCGGGAGGGGGCCCGGCTTACCGTGTCCGACATCTCCAAGGGGAAGACGGACGTGGTCAAGAAGGAGTTCGGGGCCACGGTCGTGCCGGCCAAGAAGATCTATGAGGTGAAGGCCGACATCTTCGCCCCTTGCGCCCTGGGCGCCATCATCAACGACGAGACGCTGAAGGTCCTGAAGGTGGGGATCATCGTGGGCGGGGCCAACAACCAGCTCGCGGAGGCCCGCCATGCCAAGGCCCTGGAGAAGAAGAAGATCCTCTACGGGCCCGACTACCTGGTGAACGCCGGCGGTCTCATCAACGTCTACGCCGAGGTCGAAGGGTGGCCGCTGGAGCGCAGCAAGCGGAAGGCCGGGGAGATCTACGGCACCCTCCTGCGGATCTTCGAGCGTGCCGGGGCCGAGAAGATCACCACCGCCGAGGCCGCCGACCGGGCCGCGGAAGAGCGGATAGAACGGGTCCGCTTCCTGCATCGGACGGAGCTGGGGTCCCTGAGCTACGGTTCCTCCTGGGGATGAGATCCCTGCCTGCCAGGCCGCGGACGCGGCCCTCCCGAAACACGAGACCTGAAGCCGACCATGTATGACCATCTGAAGAAGACCGACCCGCAAACGTACCACGCCATCCAGGCCGAGGCCCGGCGCCAGGCGTCCCAGCTGGAGTGCATCGCCAGCGAGAACTTCGTGTCCCTCGCCGTGCTGGAGGCCATGGGGACCGTCCTGACGAACAAGTACGCCGAGGGGCTCCCCGGCAAGCGCTACTACGGGGGGTGCGAGCACGTGGATGTGGTGGAGGATCTGGCCCGGGACCGGGCCAAGGCCCTCTTCAGGGCCGACCATGCCAACGTCCAGCCCCACGCCGGGGCCCAGGCGAACATGGCCGCGTTCCTGGCCTTCCTGAAAGCCGGGGACCGGATCCTGGGCATGGATCTGAGCCACGGAGGCCACCTCACCCACGGCTCGCCGGTGAACTTCAGCGGTCTGCTCTTCCAGGTGGGGTCCTACGGTGTCCGGCCCGACGACGGGCGCATCGACTACGATGCCCTGCGGGAACAGGCCCGCAGGGACCGACCCCGCCTCATCATCGCCGGGGCCAGCGCCTATCCCCGGACCATCGATTTCGAGGCCTTCGGCGACATCGCGAAGGAGGTGGGGGCGATCCTCATGGTGGACATGGCCCACATCGCCGGGCTGGTGGCGACCGGGGTCCATCCCAGCCCCATCCCCTGGGCCGATGTCGTCACCACCACGACCCACAAGACCCTGCGGGGGCCCCGGGGCGGGCTGATCCTCTGCAAGGCGGAGCATGCCAAGGCCATCGACAAGGCGGTCTTCCCCGGCACCCAGGGCGGACCGTTGATGCACGTCATCGCGGCGAAGGCGGTGGCCTTCCAGGAAGCCCTCCAGCCCGAGTTCGCCGTCTACACCCGGCGCATCGTGGACAATGCCCGGGCCCTGGCGGAAGGGCTGGTGAGCCGGGGGTTGAAGCTGGTGAGCGACGGCACCGACAACCACCTGATGCTGGTGGACCTCCGCCCCAGCCACCCGGAGCTGCCGGGAAAGGAGGCCGAGCACGCCCTGGAAGCGGCGGGCATCACCGTGAACAAGAACACCGTTCCCGGCGAGACCCGCTCCCCCTTCGTCACGTCGGGGCTCCGCATCGGGACCCCGGCCCTCACCACCCGGGGGATGGGGGCGGAGGAGATGGAGCGGATCGCCGGCTGGATCGTGAAGGTGCTGGACGCGGCGGGGGGCGAAGAGGAGGTGCGCTCCGTGAGGGCGGAGGTGACGGAGCTGTGCCGCGCCTACCCCCTGTACGAGGATCTCGTCGTCCCGGGGTGAGGGGCGGCCGACCATGGCCGGGAAGGGCGCGTCCCCTCACTCGATTCCGCGGTCCCGGGAACTCGGGAGGGTGGCGCCCCCCGGGGAAGAGCGTAACTTTCGACAAATGACGGAGCTGCCTTTCGCGGACGAGATCCTGGATCGCCTGAGGGAGCGGAATCCCCGCTTCCACGGCCACGCCTATCTCTTCCTTCTCTCCGCCCTGAACGCGGTCATGGGGGAGCTGGAGGAGCCCAGGCACATCTCCGGGGAGGAGCTCGCCCATGGCGTCCGGGACCTGGCCCTGGCGGAGTACGGGCCCCTGGCCCGGACCGTTCTGGCCCACTGGGGGATCCACTCCACCGAGGACATGGGTGAGATCGTCTTCACGCTGGTGGAGTGCGGCCTGCTGGTGAAGCGGGAGGAGGATCGCCGGGAGGACTTCCAGAACCTCTTCGATTTCGAGGAGGTTTTCGACCTGAGATACCCCTGGGGGGGGAGGTTCGAACCCAGGGCGACGTGAGAGGAGGTCCGTCGGGGCTCATGCCCGGGCGGGCCAGGAACCTACCTGAAGTTGGGAGGGGTTGACCATGGTGGAAGAGACCGGGTATCCGAAGTGCCAGAAATGCGACAACGGAATCCTCCTTCCCCTTTCGGACTATGGCCGGGAAGGGGCTCCCATCCGTTATAAGGCCTGGGTATGCTCGAACCCCGAGTGCGGATTCAACATCCGCATCGACAACGGGGAGATCACCTTCGGCCGGACCATCGGCCAGAGCTACAAGTAGTCCGTCTCGCCCGGCATGGGGTCCCCGGGAAGGGGGCCCCGGCCTTCCCAGCGCCGGACCTCCGCTCCTCCCTCCACCCCGAGGGATTTCCATGAATTCGCCCGCACCTCCCCCCCTCCGGCCCTTCGGACGGGCCCTGGTCGGGGCCCCCACCGGCGTGGAAAGCGCCGGGTTCGACCGTCACGCCATCCAGGAGCTGGGGGTCCCTCAGGCGACCCTCATGGAGAACGCGGGACGCTCCGCGGCGCTCGTCCTGGAGCGTCTCTTCCCCCGGGGCCAGGTCACGGCCCTGGTGGGGGCGGGGAACAACGGGGGGGATGCCCTGGTCCTCCTGAGGAACCTGGCCGCCTGGGGCCGGCCCGTGACGGCGGTCCTGGTGGGGGAGCGGGGAGGGGAGGAGGACCTCCTCCACGGGTGGGGGATCCGGACCCTCCTGGACCGGGATTTCGAGGGAAGGGGATCCCTGCTGGACGGGGAGCTGGCCCACGCCGGGGTGATCGTGGACGGGGTCCTGGGCACGGGGATCAGCGGCCCCCCCCGGGAGCGGCAGGGATGGGCCATCAACGGGATGAACCGGGCCGACGCCCCGGTCCTGGCGATGGACATCCCCTCCGGGGTGGATGCCGTCACGGGAGCGGTGCCCGGAGACGCGGTGGCGGCGGCGGTGACGGTGGCCTTCGGGGGCGCCAAGCTCGGGAGCCTCCTGCATCCGGGCCGGAAGCTGGTGGGGCGGTTGGTGGTGGTGGAGATCGGCTTTCCCCCGGTGGAGGAGGCCACCTTCCAGGGGACCCTCATCACCCCGGGGTGGGTGACCCGGCGCCTTCCCCGCCGGGAGCCGGACACCCACAAGAACGCCGTGGGCGCGCTCCTGCTGGTGGCGGGTCGTGCGGGCATGGCGGGGGCCGCCATCCTCGCCGCCCGTGCCTCCCTCCGGGCCGGGGTGGGCTTCGTCCGCATCGCTTCGCCCCCGGAGAACCGCGCCATCCTCCAAGGAGCCGTTCCCGAGGCGGTCTACGTGGACGCCACCGACTCCGGCGCCCTGGAAGAGGCCATCGCCGCCTCCCGGGCCTTGGGAGCCGGTCCGGGGTTGGGAACCGGGGAGGGAGGGGAAGCCATCCTGCGCCGGGTCCTGGAGGCCGCGGGCTCGATCCCCCTTCTCCTGGACGCCGATGCCCTGAACCTGATCGCGGCCGGCCGGGCTCCTTCCTTGAAAGAGATCGCCGGGCGCCGGGAGATGGTGGTGACCCCCCACCCCGGGGAGATGGCCCGCCTGGCCGGCCTCGATCCCCGGGGGGTCACCTCCCATCGCCCGGAGGTGGCGCTGGGAACGGCCCGGGAGACGGGGTGCGCCGTCCTCCTGAAGGGGATGCCCTCTCTGGTGGCCACCCCCACGGGGCGCCTCATGGTGGACACCGTGGCCTCCTCGGACCTGGCGGCGGCGGGGATGGGGGATGTCCTCTCGGGGGTGATCGCCGGGTTCCTGGCCCAGGGATCGCCCCCCCCCGAGGCCGCGGCGCTGGGGCTCTTCACCTCGGGCCGGGCCGCCCTGAGGACGGGGCTGGGGGTGAGCCTGACGCCCGAGGACGTGGTGGAGGCGATGCCGGGGGCCCTGAGGGAGGAGGGCGACGGGGACAGCGAGCTCGACCTTCCCTTCGTCCTCTTCGACCAGGATCCGGCCCGGTGAGGATTCCCCTGGGGAAGGGGCCCGAGTTCGACCTCATCCGCGGGCTCCTGGGCCCGGAGCTCCCCCTTCCCCCCGGGGTCCGGGTCGGCCCCGGGGACGACGCCCTGGTGCTGGAGGGGGGGGTGGTGGTGAGCTGCGACCTGTCGGTGGAAGGGGTCCACTTCCGCCGGGAGTGGATCACCCTGGAGGAGGCCGGCTACCGGGCCGCGGCCTCGGCCCTGAGCGACCTCGCGGCCATGGGCGCCGAGCCCCTGGGCGTCCTCCTCTCCCTGGCCCTGGGGCCGGCCGACCCCGCCGGGGAGGCCGCCGCCGTCCAGAAGGGCGCCGCGGAGGCGTGCGCGCGGGAGGGGGCGCAGATCCTCGGGGGAGACCTCTCCGCCTCCCCCGGTCCCCTGGTTGTGGACGTCGTGGTCCTGGGCCGCACCCCCTCTCCGATCCTCCGCACCGGCAGCCGTCCGGGGGACGAGCTCTGGGTGACGGGGTGGCTGGGAGGGAGTGGCGGGGCGGTGCACCTCTGGAGGCAGGGGAGTGAGCCCCCCGGGACGCTCCGGGCCGCCTTCGCACGCCCCCACCCCCGCATCCGGGAGGTCCGGTGGCTGGCGGAGCGGGCTTCGCTCCACGCCCTCCTGGACCTCTCCGACGGCCTGGCGGGGGACGCGGGACATCTGGCCGCGGCAGGGGGAGTGGCGGTGGTGATCGAGGGCGGCGCCGTGCCCCTCCACCCCGGGCTCGAAGCCGTCATCCCGGACCCGGCCCTGAGGCTCCATCTCGCCTTGACAGGGGGGGAAGATTACGAGCTATGCTTCACCGCCCCCCCGGGGGGGCTGGAGGGGTGTCCGGATTCGTTTCGGAAGGAGTTCGGGATCCCCCTCACCCGGGTCGGTCGGGTGAGGGAGGGAGAGGGGGTCCACCTGGAGGCGGAATCGGGGCCGATCGTTCCCCTGGGGTTCGGGGGCTTCAGTCATTTCCTTGGGAAGGAGCCGGGGTGATCCGGACGATCTGGGTCCATCTCTTCGGCGGGGTGGCCACCTTCTGGTACGCCGGCAACCCCGTTCTCAGGACCTACCTCTGGCGCCGGAATCTCCACCGGGCCTGCGACAGGGCCGCCCGCAACTGGGCCAAGGCCCTCCTGTGGGCCTCAGGAGTCAGGGTGGTCCTGGAAGGGGTGGAGAACCTCCGGACCGACGCCCCCCAGATCGTGGTGTCCAACCACCAGTCCTGGTTCGACGTCTTCGCCCTGGCGGCCCATCTGCCGGTCCGCTATCGGTTCGTGGCCAAGCGGGAGCTGGAGGGGATCCCCGTCTTCGGCCGGGCCTGGAAATCCTGCGGCCACATCTCGGTGGACCGGGGAAACCGGGAGGCGGCCATCGAGTCGCTGGACCAGGCCTGGAGGGAGATCCATGAGGATCGCCTCACCATGGTGCTCTTCCCCGAGGGAACCCGCTCCCCCGATGGGCGGGTGAAGGCCTTCAAGAAGGGGGCCTTCGTCCTGGCCATCCAGGGGCAGGTGCCGGTGGTGCCCGTGGCGATCCTGGGGAGCCGGGAGATCATGGCCAAGGGGTCCAGCCGTATCCGCTCCGGCGAGATCCGGCTGCGGATCGGTAAGCCCATCCCCACCGGGGGGCTGACCCTCCGGGACCGGAACCGGCTCCTTCAGGAGTGCCGGGGGGCTATCATGGAGCTGAAGGGGGAGGTGCCGGACGCCGGGGAAGCGACCCTTCCGTCCGCCGAGGAGGAAGCCCCCGGCGGCCCGGAGGGGCAGGGGCTCCGGGGAGCCGGGGCCGACACCTGAGTCGAGAAGGACGCCCGGGGAGGCCCGGGCGCCACAGAGCGCCGTTCAAAGGAAGCGAGGAGCCAACCGTGTCAGCCATTCTGGACATTCGGGGCCGGGAGATCCTGGATTCCCGGGGGAACCCCACCGTCGAAGCGGAGATCATCCTGGGGACCGGGGCCCGGGGCCGTGCGGCCGTACCCAGCGGAGCGTCCACCGGCGAGCACGAGGCCGTGGAGCTCCGGGACAAGGACCCCCGGCGCTACCTGGGGAAGGGAGTGCTCAAGGCGGTCGAGCACGTGAACGGAGAGATCCGGAGCGCCCTGCTGGGCTTCGAGGCCAAGGAGCAGCTCGATATCGACCGGACGCTCATCGAGTTGGACGGCACGCCCAACAAGGGGCGCCTGGGGGCCAACGCCATCCTCTCCGTGTCCATGGCAGCGGCTCGGGCCGCGGCTGCGGAGTTGGGAACCCCCCTCTTCCGGTACCTGGGAGGACCGTCGGCCAACCTCCTTCCCGTGCCCATGATGAACATCCTGAACGGCGGGTCCCACGCCCCCAACAACGTGGACATCCAGGAGTTCATGGTGATGCCCGTCGGGGCGCCCACCTTCGCCGAGGGGCTGCGCATGGGAGCGGAGGTGTTCCACAACCTGAAGAAGGTCCTGGCCGAGCAGGGGAAGAACACCGCGGTGGGAGACGAAGGGGGATTCGCGCCGGACCTGTCCAGCAACGATGAAGCGGTGGAGGTGATCCTGACCGCCATCGAGCGGGCCGGCTACCACCCCGGAGACGACATCGTCCTGGCCATCGATGCCGCCGCCAGCGAGTTCTATTCCGACGAGGGGGAATACGTCTTCCGCTGGTCTTCGGGAGAGCGCTTCGACAGCCCCGGGATGGTCCAGTTCTGGGCGGAGTGGCTGAAGAAGTACCCCATCCGCTCGGTGGAGGACCTCCTGGACGAGGACGACTGGGGGGGGTGGAAAGCCCTCACCAAGGCTCTGGGAGCCCAGGTTCAGATCGTGGGGGACGACATCTTCGTCACCAACCCTACCCGCCTGGAGCGGGGGATCCAGGAGGGGGTAGCCAACGCCATCCTCATCAAGGTGAACCAGATCGGGACCCTCACCGAGACCCTCCAGGCCATCCGCATGGCCGACGAGGCGGGTTACCGCTCCGTCATCTCCCACCGGTCCGGCGAGACGGAGGATACCTTCATCGCCGACCTGGCCGTGGCCACGGGGGTGGGGCAGATCAAGACCGGGAGCGCCAGCCGGACGGACCGGGTGGCCAAGTACAACCAGCTCCTCCGGATCGAGGAGGGGCTCGGAGGAAGTGCCCGTTACCCCGGCAGGACCTTGTGGTGAAGGTAAGACGTTTCATCCTGCCGATCCTCCTTGGGGTTGCGGTCTACTACGCCCTCTTCGGGGGGGAGTATTCCCTCCTCGGGCTCCGCAGGATCGGCCAGCAGATGGCTGCCCAGGAGCGGGAGCTGGTGGGCCTCCGGAGGGAGATCGATTCGCTCAGGGCCTGGGCCGATTCCCTCCAGAACGATTCCGCCACGCTGGAGCGGCTGGCCCGGGAGCGGTTCGGCATGATCCGGACGGGAGAGGTGCTCTACCGCCTGGCCGAGCCCAGGGATTCGGTGGCGGACACGATCCGATGAGAGAAGGGGGGCCGGGTTTCCGGCCCCCCTCCTCCCGTCCGTCTCCCCACCCTCCGGGTGCCTACCCCTCGTCCTCGGCCCTGGCCTTCTCCTTCGCCTTCCCCTTCTTCTCCCCGCCCCCCAACCCCAGGATGGACTTGGCGGTCTCGGCCAGGAGGTGGGTCTGACCCCCATCCGGCAGGCCGGGCGCCTCCTCCTCCTCATGGTTGGCGGCCAGGTACTCCGCCTCCTCCTCCGGGGTGAGAGGCTGCCCCTTGACCCGGCCGAGGTTCCCGAACAGCTCCATGGGGATGGGGAAGACGGTGGTGGAGTTGTTTTCCGCGGCGATCTCCACCGCCGTCTGCATGAAGCGGAGCTGGATGGCCACGGGGTGGCGCTCGATGACGTTGGCCGCCAGCGCCAGCTTCTTCGAGGCCTGGTACTCCCCCTCGGCGGCGATGACCTTCCCCCGCCGCTCCCGCTCCGCCTCGGCCTGCTTGGCCATGGCCCGCTTCATCTCCTTGGGGAGGTCGATGTCCTTGATCTCCACTCCGGTGACTTCCACCCCCCAGGGGTCGGTGCCCTCGTCGATGATCTTCCGCACGATTTCGTTGATCTGCTCCCGCTCCGCCAGGAGCTCGTCCAGCTCCGACTGGCCGATGACGCTCCTGAGCGTAGTCTGGGCGAGCTGGCTGGTGGCGAAGTAGTAGTCCTCGATCTCCACCACCGCCTTGGCCGGGTCCGCCACCCGGAAGTAGACCACGGCGTTCACCGAGAGGCTCACGTTGTCCTTGGTGATGGTGTCCTGGGGAGGGATGTCCAGGGCCACGATGCGAAGGTCCATCTTCCGCATGCGCTCCACCCCGAAGGGGACCAGGAAGATGAGGCCGGGGCCCTTGGCGCGGGTCAGCTTGCCCAGGCGGAAGATCACGCCCCGCTCGTACTCCCAGAGAACCCGGAGGGAGGTGAGGAGGGCCCCAGCACCCAATGCGGCCAGGGGAATGAGGAGGGCTCCGAGGTCCATGGCGGTCTCCTTGCGGTCGGGTACCGGTGGTGAAGGGAGCGGGCGGGGAGCGGTCCCACACCGATAAAAGAACGTACGCCCCGGGAGCGCGCCACCTTCAGCCTGCCGGGCCCGGATTCCCTTCGGGCTGGCCCCGAGACGCTCCCGGCGTGAGGAAGCCCGGCCGGGGCCTCCGGAGTTGGCCTGGGATGGGCCTTTGAGCCCCTTGACACCCCTCCGGCGCCCCATGAGCTTTTCTGTCCACGGCGGAGTAGCTCAGCTGGTCAGAGCAGCGGAATCATAATCCGCGTGTCGGGGGTTCGAGTCCCTCCTCCGCCATCCCACCCTTCCGAACCGGCCCGGGATCTGCCCTCCCGGGCCGGCTCCGTTCTTCGGCCGTGGCCTCCCCCGCGGGGGCCGAGGCGCCGGGGACGAGAGCCCCCCTCACCCCCCCCCGCCCCTCGGCCGCGTCTCGTTCCCCCAGAGCTTCGGGTCGTTCCCCATGTTTTTTCGCCATTCCTGCCGCCACCGGTGGATGTCGGAGGGGGTTACCATGGGCAGGGGCGCCCGGGAGGCCCGGTCCGGGAGGGGCGGGAAGGGTTTGTGGATCCCTTCCTGGTACCAGTAGGCCACCGTGGCCATGTCCAGGGTGAGGTTGTTGTCGTGCCCGTGCTCGATGGTGAAGCGCAGGGAACGGTCGAAGTAGACGGGGTCGGTGATGTGGAAGCGGTAGACATGGGTCCGCCCCAGCCACCCCAGGTCGTCGTTCACGCGCCCGTAGCCGTAGTAGGGATGGGTGAAGAGGGTGTCGGGGCACCAGGAGGTGTTGAAGTAGTCCTCGGTCCCGGTGCCGTGCAGGGAAGGGGGCCAGGCCTCTCCGTCGATGAAGATCATGTCG
>JBFYZD010000364.1:0-3330 GCA_041309685.1 Gemmatimonadales bacterium
CGAAGGCGACCGTGGCCACGATGACGTCGATGTCATCCCGCTGGAATGCCTCCTGGGTGGCCTGGCGCTCCTCGTCCGGAAGGCCCGCGTGGTAGGGGCGGGCCCGGACTCCGTTGGCCCGCAGGAAGGCCGCCGTCTGCTCCACCCCCCGGCGACTGAGGCAGTACACGATCCCGCTCTCCCCGGCCCGGCGGCGGATCAGCCCGAGGATCTCCCCGCGGGTGTCCCCCGTCCCCTTCTTCCGGCAGAGGATGCGGAGGTTGGGCCGGAAGAAGGAGCCCTTGAAGCCGGCGGGCCCGTTCATCCCCAGCTCCCGGACGATGTCCCGGGCCACGGCGCGGGTGGCCGTGGCGGTCAACGCCAGCACGGGCACGTCGAGCCCGACCTTGAGGCCCCGCAGCCGCCGGTAGGAGGGGCGGAAATCATGCCCCCACTGGCTGATGCAGTGCGCCTCGTCCACCACCAGCAGGCTGATGGGGCATCCCTCGATGAACTCCCGGAGGGGGCCGTCCAGGGCCTCCGGGGCCAGGTACACCAGCTCGTACTCCCCCCGGCGGAAGGCGGCCAGACGGGCCTGCCGCTCCTCCCCCTCCAGGGTGGAGTTGATCTCCGCGGCCCGGAACCCCAGCTCCCTCAGGGCATCCACCTGGTCCTTCATGAGGCTGATGAGGGGGGAGAGAACCAGCACCGTACCCTTCAGGATCCGGGCCGGTAGCTGATAGGTGAGTGACTTCCCCGCCCCCGTCGGCATCACGGCGATGCAGTCCCGTCGGGCGAGGACCGCCTCGATGACCTCCTCCTGGCCCGGGAGGAAGGTGTCGAACCCGAAGACCTGGCGGAGGACGGTGTGGGGGGAGGGAGGGGTCGGCATGGGTGGGAAGGTAGCAGGGCGGCGCGGGCGCCCGGAAGGCGCCGATGGGCCTGCGTCGGGCTTCCCGGGGAGAGGAGGACCTCCGACCCTCAGGGGGGGAAGTTCTCAGGCCCCAAAAAAGAAACCGCCGCCCCGGACGGACCGGAGCGGCGGTTTCAACTCCGCGAGGCGGAGCTCCCCGGTCAGATCTTGGTCACGTTCTCGGCGGCGGGGCCCTTCTGGCCCTGCACCACGTCGAAGCTCACGCGGTCACCCTCGGAGAGGCTCTTGAAGCCCTCGCCCTGGATGGCCGAGTGGTGCACGAAGCAATCCTTGCTTCCGTCCTCGGGGGTGATGAATCCGAAGCCCTTCTGATCGTTGAACCACTTCACGGTTCCCGTGCTGCGCATGTACCGTACTCCCTGTGTTCTACTGGCGTTCTCGGGGCCCGGTATCTCCGTCCCACGGGAACTCACCTTTTTCTGGCGAGGGAAACAGAAGCGAACCTGAACCATCGAGGCCCAGATCCATCTCGTCACCGGGCTCCGGAATACCCGCCGGAGCGTTCTCGCTTGGTTGAAGAATAGCATGAATCCTGGGAAAAGGGGAGGGGGAGCGCACCAGATGTTCCCGGACACCGGGAGGAGGGGGACCCCTCGCCCCTTGACGAGGCGTCCGCGGACGTTCATTTGCCCCTTCCCCCCGGAAGCGGCGGACGCTGGAAGGCCGGGATGGATCCCTGACACAATCCTGACAGGGACCGGATCTCTCCCTCGGCTCGGGGGAGTACTTTCGAGAAAGGGCTTTCTGGGTTGGACCGCGACCTCAGCTACCGGGTGCCTCGATGAGGTGGATGCTCTTCCTCGCCGCCACCGCCCTCGCCATGGGATGGGTGGGCGCCGCCCGGCCCCTGCCTGGGCCGGGACCAACCTTGGGCGGCGCCGGACCCGCACCCGCTGGCGAGAGTCCCGCCGGGGGCGGGGATCTCCGAAGCGACCCGAGGGTGCAGGCCTTCCTCCAGGCCTACGGACCCCTCATCGAGGCGGTGAGCTTCCCCGGGGACGATGTGGTCTTCACCGCGGGAGGCCGCGCCATCCACTTCCAGGATGGCCGGATGCTGGGGGGGGCCCACCTGGACGAGGCGGAGCGGTTCGACCCGTTCTTCTACACCTACCCCCTGGACCGTCTCCGGGAACCGCCTGCTCCGGGGGAGAGCCCGGCGCAGTCCACGGACGTTCTGGAGGCGCTCTTCGGCAGGACCGAGTCGGAGATCCGCCGGCACTGCCGGTCGGTCACCTTCCTGGACCGCCGCCTTTTCCTGAACACCCTCTCCATCGGGCCGCTCCAGGCCGTGGAGCGGGAGATCCTCGCCGCGGCGGCCGCCGACCCGGCGGTGGCGCGCTGGATGGCAGACCTGGAGATCGCCTATTCCTTCAAGGACAAGGACGTCGCAGGCTCAGGGCACCGGAGCTACCACGCCTGGGGGCTGGCGGTGGACCTGGTTCCCAGGTCCTACGGTGGGAAGCACGTGTACTGGCGGTGGAGCCGGGTGTTCCACCGGGAGGATTGGCACCGGATTCCCCTGGACCGGAGGTGGAGCCCTCCTGCCGCCGTCGTGGAGGCCTTCGAGAGGCACGGGTTCGTCTGGGGCGGGAAGTGGGCCCACTTCGACACCATCCACTTCGAATACCGGCCGGAGATCCTCCTCTACAACCGGATGATCGAGGGCTGAGCCTTCCGCCCCCTGATCAGTCCCTGGTTGCGTCGAAGGCCGAGCGCAGCTCCTCCCCCACACCCTCCATCGCCACTTCCACCCTGCGCCAGTTCGGTATGAGGGGAGAGCCGAACCGGTAGGCCCGGAAGTCCTTCACGGCCTCCTCGATGGCCTGGGCGAACCCCTCGATGGCCGACATCTCCTCGTGGAGGTCGAAGGTCAGTCCGCCGTGCATCTCGGAGAGGTTCTCGTAAGCGTCGGCGAACTCCCGGGCCCGCATCACGTAGGTCAACCGCAGCGTGTCGAAGAACTCGTTGGAAAGGACGTGCCCCTGCCCGGCCAGGTGGGTGAAGAAGGTGCGGGCGATGTCCCTGGCCATTCCCAGCAATCCCTGTCCGGGGGAAGAGCCGATCGTCTGGTGCTTGTGATCGTAGCGCCCGACGAGCTCCACCTGGCACACCCGGGGCACCCGCACCAGGCGGTAGATCTCCCCCAGCACCCCCACCTCGATCCCCCAATCCGAGGGAAACCGCATCTCCCGGGCGATGCTCACGAAGGTCGCGAACTCCCCGGACAGGGGGTAGCGGAAGTCGGACATGTAGTCGAGGAAGGCGTTCGGGCCCAGGATACCCTTCAAGGCCCGCACGAAGGGGAAGTAGAAGAGGCGCACCACACGCCCGTAGAGGCGCTCGGCAAAACGGGCATAGTACCCCTTGGCAAACTGGTAGCGCTGCCGTACCACCAGGTAGAGGAGCCGGATCACGAA
>JBFYZD010000365.1:0-4157 GCA_041309685.1 Gemmatimonadales bacterium
CTGGGGTCCCCAGGGAAGCAGGCCGAGAAAGCCTCGTCCGCGACGATCAGCTCGCCCGGGGTAGCGACGCGAAAGCGGTAAGCCACTCCGTCGTCGTACGCCCGGAGCACCAGGGACCATCCACCCTGGAAGATCACCGTCAGCTCGTTGAAGTGGTCCCGGATGAGGGCATCCTTCTCGGGAACCACCGGATGGAGCTCCTGGTCCACCGTCCTCCGCTCCGCCGAAGCCACGCGGGCGCCGGGGCCCAGCACCCGCCCGCCTCCCAGGGTCAAGGAGAGGGGGGAGGGGAGCACCAGGGGCTGGCCCCGCCACTCCACCCGGTAGGTCAGCTCGGCCCCCGGTGAGAGGACCAGGGAGAGAAAGCCATCCGGCGAGGAGATGGCCAACCCGCCGGGCTCCTGGGCCTGAATCGGCGGAGGGGGGGCCGTGGCCGACAGTCCGAGAAGAAGGGGAAGAAGCACGGCTCGCATGGCACGGTCCTCCCTGTCGGGGGAAGGGACATCGGATCGACCGAAGGGACAAGAAAGGGGTCCGGGCTTCTCCGGACAATCCCTCCGGGCGGGATCGGGTCACCCCCCGGGGAACGGGTTCCTTCTCCCGCGCCCAAAGGGACAACGCCGGCACCCGCGGGGCCCTCCTGGGACCGCCCCGGGAAGAAAAAGCTAAAGATAAACATCTGTAGTGCCGATGCTATCGGCAGTTGGAGCAGCACAGGGAGCCTTGACCTGGGAGGAGACCATGATCGTCGTCTGGTGATTTCGAGCTGGAGGGTCGAGACCTTCCTCCCCTGAGCCTCGCGCACCCCCACCTGCCTTCCGCCTTGGCCGGCCGGGTGGGTGGCCCACCCCGCTCCTCCTCCCACCACTCCCTCCGCCCCTGGCCCGCTCCGGCGCCGTCCCCCCGGCGGGGGTCGTTCCCCTTCCCGGGTCCCCCCGGCTCGAAGCCTGCGGCCGGCGTCTGGCCGGAACGAAACGAGAAAGGCGGGCACCCCCATGATGGGGCTGCCCGCCTTTGACAGAGGCGCCGGGCGGAGTCGAACCGCCGAATGGAGGTTTTGCAGACCTCTGCCTTACCACTTGGCTACGGCGCCAAATTGAAGGGGGGCGATGGACGGCTCCTCACCGAATCGCCCCCCCAGAGCGGGAAACGGGACTCGAACCCGCGACCCCAACCTTGGCAAGGTTGTGCTCTACCAACTGAGCTATTCCCGCATGCCCCCGGGGAGGATCCGTCGAATCCCTACCCGTTGAAAGGGGTCAGGTTCCGGTCAAGGCTCCCGGATGCGATGTCCAAGCTAGAAATCCCCCCCGGGGGTGTCAAGCCGAAATGGCCCCTGGTCGTTTCCCCCAACCCCTTCGCCCCATTAGATTTCCTTCCGTTTTCCGCCCGTCGGGGCACCGTTTCCTGCCCCCTCCTTCGGCCCACATGAGCCCCGGAAATCCCCGGCATGACCCGGTTCACGCCGCCCAAGGTCGCATGGATTCCCGTCCTGGCCCTCACCGCCACGGCCTGGGGTGGGGTCGAGGCCCCCTCCGCCCAAGCCCAGGAGCTCCCTTGGCTCCGTCGGGGCCGGGTCAGCCTGGACTTCGCCCCCTCCTTTTGGACCTGGGACTTCCGCTACGGACTCGCACCCGACGGGGCGAAGGCGGTGGAACCCCTCGGGATGGACCTGACCGCGAGCCCCCTGGGGAGCGATGTCCTGCCCCAGCTCCGGGACCTGGAGGCCAACCTCGCCCGGGCCTTGAACGACCCGTCCTACCGGGTCCGCCTGGGGGTGAGCAACGCCCTGGTGGATCAGGGCGTGCTGACCTTCCCCTTCCGGTTGGAGGTGGGCCTCACGGACTGGCTCACCCTCGGCGCCATGGTCCCACTGGTGCGCCCCCGGTCGGAGATCCTCTTCTCCCTCGAGGCGGATTCCATTTCGGCCGATGTGGGACCCAGCCCGTACGCCACCGACCCGGGCACCGTGGCCCGCTTCCTGGAAGACTTCCGGCTCACGGTGGAGGCCGCGGGTGCGGCCCACCCAGGGGACCCGGCCGTATCCCAAGCCGAGGCCTATCTGGAAGCGCTCTCCCTGGCCTACTCCCAGGCCACCGTCTTTCCGGTCTCGAAATCCGCGGCAGGGACACAACTCCAGGCCCGACTCGACGCGCTGAGGGCCTCCCTCGGAGCCCTGGGGTTTCCGGGGGTCCCGGGATCCCTCCCCCTGGCCTCGGGCTATTTCGACGCCGAGAGCTTTGGCGCCTTCCTGGCGAGCAATTCCATGCGCGCACCGCCCCTGGAGGATTGGACAACCCTCTGGAGCCTGGGGGACATCGAGATCACCGCGGCCGTCCGCCTCTTCAGGGGTGGTTTTCAGGCTGATTCCATGGGGAACCTCCCCTTCCTCCGGTACCAGCTCGGCCTCGGCGGATTGGTCCGCCTGGGGACCGGGGAGCAGGACGACCCCAACCGGTTTCTGGACGTGAGCCCCGGCGACGGGCAGATGGACCTGGAGGGAAGCGTCTTCGGGGTGGTGGAGATGGGACGGCGCCTGGGAGCCTGGGGCCGGCTCCGCTACGGGATGCAACGGGAGGGGGAGATCCTCCGGCGGATCGCCGCCCCGGGGGAGGCCTTGCCGAATTGGGGGCGCCTGGCACCCCTCCTCCGAACCCCGGGGAATTATCTGGAGCTGGACCTGAACCCTCGCTTCCATCTCAGCCCCAACCTCACCCTCGGGGTCCGCTACCACTCCTGGTCGAAGGGGGAGGATGCCTACGCTCTCCAGCCCATCGACCCGGAGATCCTGGAGAGGCTCGACTATCCTCCGGCCGGTCTCCTGAACCAGGAGACGGAAGAGAGCCTCCAGGAGGTCGGGTTCAGCGCGACGTATTCCTCCGTGGAGGCCTTCGACAGGGGAGAGGCCTCCCTCCCGGTCCACCTGCGGGCCACCTACTTCCAATCCATTGCCGGAAGCGGAGGCCAGACCCCCAAGGGAGGGCGGTTCGAGGCGGGGATCACCCTCTATCGGTCCTTCTGGGGCCGGAAGGCCCCGATTCCTCCGGACCCGGAAACGCCCGGCAGATAGGGGGCACCCCGGGCTGGGACGGGCCCGGGGGCGGAAGGGGCAGGTCACCGGGGCCGCCTCATGCCCAGAGATGTACCCTCACCGGACCCCCAGAAGCTCCCGGGCATGGTCCCTGGACGTAGAGGACTCGGGGTCTCCACCCAGCATCCGGGCGACCTCCCGGACCCGATCTTCCCCAACCAGCTCCCTGACCCGGGTGGAGGCCAGCCCCTCCACCTCCCCCTTCTCGACGAAGAGCTGGTGATGCGCACCGGACGCAAGCTGGGGCAGGTGCGTGATGACGAAGACCTGGTGATGGCGGGCCACCTCCCGGAGCTTCGCCGCAACCTGGAGAGCGACCTCGCCCCCGATCCCGGCGTCCACCTCGTCGAAGACCAGGGTTGGGACCCGGTCCACCCCGGCCAGGATGGTCTTCAGCGCCAGCATGACCCGGGAGAGCTCCCCCCCGGAAGCGATGCGGGCCAGGGGCCCGGGGTCGAAACCGGGGTTGAGGGACACGAGGAACTCCACTCGTTCCGCCCCGCCGGCGCCGGGCTCCTCCAGGGGGGAGACCGCAATCCGGAAATCTCCTCCCGGGAGGCCCAGCTCAGGGAGAAGTGCCGCCACGGCGCCCGTGAGCCCCTCGGCAGCCTCAAGACGTCGGGCGGAGAGCTCTCTGGCGACGGAGTGGAAGCTCTCCCGGGCCAGCGCCACCTCTTCCTCCAACCCTTTCAGGTCGTAGGAGGCCCCCTCCAGTTCCGCCAACTCGCTGCTTATCCTCCTCCCGGTCTCCAGAACCTGCGCCAGCCCCGGTCCATATTTCCGCTTCAGGCGAAAGAGGAGGTCCTGCCGGCGCCGGATGGCCTCCAGGCGGGCCGGATCCGCCTCCAGATTGGAGGCATAGCTCCCGAGCCGCTGCCCGGTCTCCGCCAGGAGGTGATAGGCCTCATCGAGGGATCCCAGCCCGTTAGCCAGGGACGGATCGAGCCTGGCCAGCCGATCGAGGAGGGCTCGAAGGGCCGACACCTGGTCCGACAGGGACTCCTCCCCTCCGTAGAGGGCTTCGTGAAGCCCCCGCGCCCCCACGGTGAGCTCCTCGGCGTGCTCC
>JBFYZD010000366.1:0-20173 GCA_041309685.1 Gemmatimonadales bacterium
GACCATTTCGGGAACCTGGCCACCAATCTGCCGGTGGAAGCGGTCCGACGGGAGGGGGGAGTGGAGGTGGGTGGATTCCCGGCTGGCCTCAGGGGTTCATACGGCGAAGGGACGCCGGGGGAGATCATGGCACTCCTGGACTCGGAAGGCCGGGTGGAGGTGGCTGTGCGGGATGGCTCGGCGGCGGGCAGGACGGGCGCCGTAGTGGGCAGTCCCGTGCGGGTTCGGGGGCCGTGAGGGGGGCGGGCAAGCGGGTCGGCCGGAAGAAAGGAAAGCGGGGCTGGCTTCCACGGAAACCGACCCCGCTTCTTGGGCGCGCCCCGCCGGTTGGTTCACCCTCCGTCAAGCCATCTCTGGTCTGCATCTGAGATCATCTTCCGGCCCCGGCCCCGGTCGATGAGCTTCAGGACGAGCCATCCCAGGAACATGACGGGGGCCACCTTGAAAAGGAGGAAGGCAGCCAGCCCGAAGGTCAGAGAAAACACCACCCCGAGGACGGAGAGCACGACCCCCGCGGCGATGAGGGTTACCAGGCCCACGGCCAGAAACGTCAGGATTGTCCCCATGGTCTCCTCCTCCTCGATTCCTCAACGGACCCACACCACATTGATACTTCCGAAGGCCGCGTCCACCGACACCGTCACGTGGTACTGGGCCTCATCCCAATCCACGGAGTAATAGGAATCCCCCCGCTTCACCAGTCCCTCCGAGTCCAGGGAGGTCAGGAAGGTGTCCTTGATCAGGCGAACGCCCAGCCCCTCGGGAAAGCGAAGCTCCAGGGCTCCCAGCCCCATGTCCACCGAAACACTTGCGTCTCTCTGCCACTCCCCCTGGAAATCCAACACCACGCTCCCCACGCCGGCGTCGACGGTGATGCGCTCCGCGTTGAGGTTGCCCAGCTTACGGACCCGGAAATCGGCCGCTCCCACCTCGAAGCTGGCGCTGGGCATCCCGGCCGGATTCGGCTCCGAGATCTCCACCCGGGATTCCGAGGCTCCCGTGGAGAGGTCCAAGCCTGTCAGGGCCAGTCCCCCCAGGTCCACCTCGGCCCGGACCGCCCCGAACTCCAGGTCCAGGTTCATGGGGACCCCCCTGGCCAGGGACAGCTCCATCTCCTGGTTCTCCTTCTCGTTCCAACGAATGGAACGCTTGGTCCCCTCGACACCCAGCCTGAGGTGGCTTCCGTCGAACTCCGCGACAGGCTCGAAGGCATCCTCATCGTAACGGAGGTGCAGGCGGTAGAGGACCCCCTGGTCGGCGGGGCGGATGCTCAGGCGGCCTGCCCCAAACCGGACTCTCGTGTCCAGGCTCTCCTCACCGGAGAGCTGCCGGGACATGGTGACGGTGCGCCAGCTCTGCGCGGCTCCGGGGAGGGGATGGCCCAGGAGGAGGCTCAGGGCGGCCACGGCCAACCCTGTCTTCACCTTCTCATGCATGGTCTTCCTCACCTTGATTCGGATGGCCCGTGGGGCCGGCCGGCTCCCCGTCGGTACCCGCCTCGGTCTCAACGGAGGCTGGGGCGTCGGGCCAGAACTCCTCCTCGAACTCGTGGTAGGTCTCATAGGGCCGGATTCGCCCCCCCCGGGTCAGGAGGACCGCCCCCAGTCCGATGGCGGCGGCCAGGAAGGAGATCGCACTCCCGACAAAGGCGAGGAGGCCCTGGAAGAACCCGAGGCCCAGGAGCCGGGCTAGGTTGGCGGCTACACAGGGAACCAGGAAGGCTCCCACTCCGGCGATGACGGCGTAGAAGGCGTTGGAGCCCCTGATCCACTCCAGCCCACGGTACTCCTGGTCTGCAACCCATTCCCCGACGTTCCTGGCCACCGCGAGGTACCCGAAGAGAACAGCGAGGCCCGCTGCGATGGGGAACAGCGGTACCCAGGCCAGGAGAACCGGGATCCCGATGATGGAGATGGCCAGGGCCACCATGCCCAGGATCCAGGCGGGAATGAGGAGAAACCCCCCCGCCAGCCCCACCAGTGCGGATCGGGCCGGGGCCCTCCTGGCGGTCAGGGCGACCACTTCCAGCCGCTCCCTGCCGAAATGGACCGCCATAACCCCCAGGATGGCCAGCACCACGAAAGTGGCGAGGTTCTCCAGGAGTCCGGCGATGGCCGTCGCAAGGTGCCGAAGGGGATTCATGAGGAAGCCGGGCCCGGCGGCGGGTCTCTCCCTTGCAACCTCGCGCCGGATCTCGCGCTCCAGCTCCCTCCGCAGGGTTTCCAGGTCCTGGGCTTCTGTCGCTACCTCCGCCTCGGGGCCGAATTCCGAAACCGAGCCCTCCACCGACCCGCCGTCGTCCTCCACGGAGCCGTCCGCGACCCGGAGGTCCCCCAGGACGAGGCTTCCCTCCCTCAGCCGTACCGTTCCCCCCGCCACCACCACGTCCCCCCGCACCGTCCCCTGAATGTCCAGGTCCCCTTCCACCACGATGAGGGTGCCCTCCACCTCCTCCCCGGCCTCCACCACCACGTCCTCCTCAACATGGAGGATCGTCTGGTTCAGGTTGATCCCTTCCAGAGCCTGGGCCAGCCCCCTCAGGGCATCGGAGCGCCGAAGGAGGGCCCCCAGGAGTGTTCCCTCGCCCGGCAGGGTGATGGAGACCTGCGGGGAGGGAGACGGATCGGCGGGTATCTCCGGAAGGCCCAGGGCTTCCTCGATGGCCTGATCCAGGGTCCGGGCCACTTCAGCAGCGGCTCCGGTGACATTATCAGGGGGACTCCAATCGAAGAGGGCTTGTGCCAGGGGCCCATCGTCCAGAGCCAGCACGTCGGCGAGGAGGGAGCGCCACGCCCGATCGAGGGCATCGCCCCGGGTGTAGCTCCCCACCGCATCGCCGTTCACCTCGATCTCGCCATCCCGGAAGGCGATGTCCAGGTGGACATCATCCTGGAAATCCAACCGAAGGGCGGCTTCGCTTCCGGACACCGCGATCTCGTTGGAGACCACCGCCCGAAGCTGGGCCTCTCCCCCCTGGGGAAGCAGGAGGATCAGGGGAAGGGCCCAGAGGAGACGGGGCCGGTCAAACCCGTGCATGCGCATGATGACCCTCCCCTTGAGGGGCAGTGACGAGGTTTCGATAGAGGACCCAGAGGGCCCCCGCGCTCAATAGGGAGAAGGCCAGGCCACCCAATCCCACCAGAACCGGGGACGCTGCCAGGGTTTCCACCAGGGTATACGCCCTGAACATGGCGACGCTCTCCACCAGGCGGTCGGCAACCGCTCTCAGGAGGGCGCCGAGCACGGCGGATCCCTTCCAATAGGCATACGTGGAGAGGCTCCCCAGGGAGAGGAGGGGGCGGGAGAAGAGCTCGTAAAGCAGAGCCACCACCGTGATGGTGGGCGCCGTTGCGATACCCCCGGCCACGGCCCAGCCCCGCCGGGTGCCGGGAAGCAGGGTTCGCGCCCATGCCAGCGCCCGCCCCGGGAAGGCCCGACTCCAGGGCAGGGGAGCCGGAACGGGGAGGCGAACCCGGGCCATGACCCTCTCCCCGAAGTCGGGTGTCGGTGCGTGGCGGCCCAGCGTGCCCAGGGACCCGAAGAGGTGATCCCACCCCCGGAGCTCCTCGGCACAGGGCTGGCAGGCCGAAAGATGGGCAAGGAGCCGTTTGCCCTGCCGGGCAGGAAGCAGGCCGTCCAGGTGATCCTGGATCCGGTCCGAGGGGTAGTGGGCCGAAGGTCCGTGCCCCGCCACACCCTTCCCGGTCATCCATCCCCAGGCCCGATTTGTCAGGGGCAACTGCACCGGCAGCCTGCCAAGGACTTCCCGGGAGAAGCCGGGGCTCGGTTCCAGGGAGGGGAGGGCACCAAGCTGGGAGAAGAGGGCGCTCCATGCCTCCACCTCGCCTCGACAGCGAGGGCATAGGGCGAGGTGTTCCCGGACACCGGATTCCTCCAGGGGAGGAAGGCCGCAGTCCAGGAACGCCTGCATCTGCTCGGAGGTCAGATGCCTCAGGTCACCGTTGTTTTCCACCGGGTTGATCTCCTCTGGTTCCGTCGTTCGACCCTACGGGATTGGGACCGGGGAGGTTTCACCACATTCCCCGTTCCGGGCCCGAGGTTGTCATCCGTCTTCCGAGGGGGCCAGAAGCTCCCTCAGCTCCCCCCGCGCCCTGTGGAGATACGTCTTCACCGTGCCCAGGGGGAGATCCATGATCTCCGCGATCTCATCGTAGGTGTGGCCCTCCACATGCCGCAGGAGCACCGCTGTCCGGTACTCGGGTCGGAGCCTACCGATGGCCCCCTCGATCTGGCCCCCCAGCTCCCTGGCCTCCACGTATCGATCCGGGGCTTCCTCATGGGACTCCACCACCAGGCGCGTCTGGGCCGCTTCCTCGGGACTGCGGGCGTGAGGGGACCCGTCGATGGAGACCGTATCGAGCTTTCGCTTCCGGAGGTGATCGATGGTATGGTTGTTCGCGATCTTGAAGATCCAGCTGCTGAACTTGAAATGGGGCTTGTAGGAGTCGATGGCGTTGAAGGCCCGGATGAACGCCTCCTGGGCCAGGTCCTCGGCCAGGGTCCGGTCCCGCACCATTCGATAAACCAGGGAGAAGATGGGGCGCTCGTACCGGGTCAGGAGCTCCCGGAACGCCATCTCCCGCCCTCTTGCGGCCAGTTGGGCGAGCTCTTTGTCCTCCAGTCGGGCGTAGTCCAAGGTGGAGCTTCTCTCCTGTGCTCCGGAGTAGAAGGCCGGACCGCACCGAGCGCGTCCGCCTCAACCGTACAAGAATGGAACCGAAAGGGATTCGAGGGTACCGTCTTCCCTCCCTCCCGGCTCAGGGATGGAGCCGGTTCATGGATAGAGTAAGAGACGAAGGCGCTTATGGCGACGGCAGGACATGCCCGACCTTCCCGGGGAAAGGACAGGGAGCTGCAGGTCCGGCGGGTCTTTTCCGAGATCGCCCCCCGGTACGACCTCCTGAACCACGTCCTGAGCTTCAACGTGGACCGGGTATGGAGACGGAAGGCCATCGATCACCTCGGGTGGGAGGCTGCGCCGTCCGGGGTGTTCCTGGACGCCTGCGCCGGAACCTGCGACCTGAGCCTGGAGCTCACCGGGCGGGCAAGGTTCCGGGGAGCCGTCCTGGCCTCGGATTTCTCCCACCCCATGCTGTTTCATGGTTTGGGCAAGCTGGGGTCGCACCCGATCCTGCCTGTCTGCGGCGACACTCTCCTGCTCCCTTTTCCGGATGGGCGGTTCCAGGGCGCCATGGTGGCGTTTGGTGTCCGAAACCTCTCGGATGTCGGGCGGGGCCTGGAGGAGCTCTTCCGGGTTCTGGAGCCCGGATGCCGGCTGGTCATCCTGGAGTTCACCGAGCCCCCGAGCCGCATCCTGCGTCGGCTGTACCACCTCTACTTCCATCGCATCCTCCCCCTCCTGGGGAGGGCGTTGTCCGGTCACCCCTGGGCCTACAGGTACCTGCCGGAGTCGGTGAAGGAGTTCCCGGGCCCCACGGGGTTGGGGAGGATGATGGAGAACGCCGGATTCAAGGAGGTTCGTTGGGAGCTCCTTACCGGGGGGATCGCTGCGCTCCACGTGGGAGTCCGCTGACCCCATTTCCCCCCGCCAGGCCATTCGGCGCGGCGCCCGCTCCGGACCCGCCCCCGTTCCAGATGGTGACGTTCCCGAGGGATTGGGGCGGAGCGTCGAAGGCCTTGGGATTCCCCAGAATGAGGATGATCATGTCCTGGGGGTGCACGTGGCGCTCCACCACCCTCCGGACTCCCGAGGGACGCACGCTCTGGATCCCCTCCAGGTACCGTTCCAGCCAATCGACCGGAAGGCCCTGGGCCTGGTAGAGGATCTGCCGGGACACGATCTGGGACGGATCCTGGAAGTTGAAGACGAACCCGTTCACGATCTGGGCGATGGCCCGGTCCACTTCCTCCCGGGTGGGGGGCTGCCTTCGCATCTCCTCCATCGTCTCAAGGATGAGTCGGATGGCGGCGATGGTGGACTCGCTTTTCGTCTGCGTGACCGCCCCCACGATCCCCTCATACCGGCTGGGGGTGGTCCAGAGGGAGGAGGCGCTGTAGGCGTAGCCCTTCTCGGTCCGAACCCGGGAGAGGAGGCGGCTGGTGAAGCCGCTCCCACCCAGGATGGAGTTGGCGATGCGGGAATCAAAGAACTCCTGGTCCGTGCTCTGGACGATGCCCCCGGGGTGGGCCATGACCACCGTGCTCTGCGGCAGATCCCTGGGGATCAGGAACACCCCTCCCTCCCGCCTCATCTCGGGCGTGAGAGGCTCCGGAAGGGCCGCGGGGCAGGGAGCCCAGTCCAGGGTGATCCTCTCCAGAAGGGGGCGGATCCTATCCCACTCCACGTCACCCACCACCCCCAGGAGAAGGTGATCGGGACAGTACGTTCGGCGATGGACCTCCTGGAGTCGCCCTCGGGAGAACCGGGTGGCGTCGAGGTCCCCGTCCTCCATCTCCCATCCTATGGGGTGGTCCCCGAACATGAGGCGGTTGAACTCGGAGAAGGCCAACCTGCCCGGGTCGTCCCTGCGGCGAAGGATTTCCTCCCTCTGCCGGTCCCGCCAGACTTCCACCTCCAGGGAATCGAAGCCGGGGTTCCTCAGCATCTCCCCCCAGAGGGAAAGGGACGGCTCAAGGTGTCTTGCCAGCAGGTTGATGCTGCTGGAGGTGCTCTCTCCTCCCCCTCCGAAAGCAGTCTGGAGGGCATAGAAATCCAGGAGGTAATCCACGGAATCGGGGGAGAGGGTAGCTGTGCCCCCAGACCTGAGGAGCCCGGGGAGGGCGGTGGCGGCGGCATAGAGCTCCCTGGGGAGGACGGCGTACCCGCCCTCGAAACGGGCATAAACCGTGACCAGCGGGAGGGAGCGGTCCTGAAGAAAGAAGACGGGAACCCCGGAGGCGAGGGTGTGGGCCTCAGCCTGCGGGGGGCGGAACTCCAGCTCTGGAAACCGGAGGTTCCGCACGGCCTCCAGGCCCGAGCGCCGGGCTTCCTGGGCAGCAGCCTCCTGCACGGCTCCAAGGAGCAGGATCGCCGCGGCAAGGCCTCGGAGGAGGCGTGGGGAAGAAGGGACCCTCACGGCCCCTTCCTCCCGCTTCCCTCCGGGCTGGACGCCCGGTGCTTCACCAAGGTGGCCACGGTCCTGGTATCTTCCCGGAAGTAGGTTCTCACCACCCGCTGGATGTCCTGGGGCGTGACCGTCCGGGTCCTCTCGTGGAAGCGGAAGGCGTCATCCCACCTCCCGAAGAGGGACGCCGATTCGGCGATCTGGAGGGCCAACCCCAGGTTGGAGCGGAAACGCCGGACTTCCGTCGCTTCCATCTGGTTACGGATTCTCTGGAGCTCCGATTCCTCAGGGGGCGCAACCTTCAGCTTCTCCATCTCCTCATAGATGGCCTCCTCCAGCTCCGCGGTGGTGTGGGGGGAGCGGGGATAGGCCTCGATGGAAAAGAGCCCAGGGTACATCTGGCCTGGACCGGGGGAGGCGGCAACCCCCGAAGCGATCCGGTCGCCGAGGACGAGGCGCCGGTGCAGTCGGGAGGTCCGGCCGCCCGTCAGGATGGAGGTGAGCATGGCGAGGGCCGGGGCGTCCTCATGCGTCGAGGCCGGGACCCGCCACCCCACCCGGAGGATGGGCTCGGCGTCGAGGGCCACTTCCACCCGTCGCTCCCGGCTCTGCTCCGGCTCCTGGACCGAAACCGGCGGCGGGGGTTCCCCCGGGGGGATGGAGGCGAGGTAGCGTCGGGCCCAGCGAAGGATCCGACTCGGCTCCACGTCTCCTACGATGGCCACCACGGCGTTTCCGGGCCCATAGTAGCGGCGGAAGTAGTCCTCCACCCCCTGCCGGGTCAGGCGCTGGACGTCGGCCATCAGCCCCACGACGGGCTTGCCGTAGGGATGAAGCTGGAAGGCCGATGCCATGTGGGCCTCATAGAGCAGCCCTCCCGGGTTCGTTTCCAGGCGGAGCCTCCGCTCCTCCGCCACCACGTCCCGCTCTGCGTAGAATTCCCGAAACACCGGATTCGCCATGCGATCCCCCTCCAGGGCGAACCAGAGCTCGGCCCGGTTGGCCGGGAGCTCCACGAAGTAGGTGGTGGCCTCCTCCGAGGTCATGGCGTTGAGGCTCCGGGCTCCATTCTCGCTAAGGATGGCGTCGAGCTGATTGCTGACGACGAAGGCCGAGGCCTGCTCCTCCAGGGTACGGATCTGCTCCCTCAGCGCCTGAAGGGAGGCGGAGTCGGCACCGGCGCCAATCCTCGCTTCGGTGGCGAGGAGGGAATCCTGAAGGAAATCCATGGCTGCGTGGAGGGGGACCTCGGCGGCGGGGTTGGTGGTCCCGATGCTGGTGGTTCCCTTGAAGAAGAGGTGCTCCAGAAGGTGGGCGATTCCCGTCTGGCCCGGCTGCTCGTTCACGCTTCCGATACGGTACTGCACCACGAAGGATACGATGGGGGCGCCAGGGCGGGGGAGGATCAGGAGCCTGAGCCCGTTTTCCAGCGTGTGCTCATGGACCTCGAACGCCAACCCCGGGTCATCCTGCCCCTGCAGGCCTGAAGCGGTGCACAGCCCCATCAGGAGGGGCGCAAGCAGGGAAACGAGACGACCTGTCATTGGTCTTCGGCTTGGCAGTGGGGGCAGAAGAAGGCCGACCTGTTCCCGAATACGATGCGTTTCACCGGGGTGTTACACGCCACGCAGGGGTTTCCTTCCTTGCCATATACTCGGAGGGACGGGCTGAACCCCCCGGATTCGCCGGCGGCGGTTCGGTAGTCCCGGAGGGTGGTTCCCTTGGCCCGAATGGCCTCCCGAAGAACGTCACGGATGGCGGTCAGGAGCTGCCGGGCCTCGCCCGGAGTCAAGCTGGAAGCGGGACGAGCCGGGTGGATCCGGGCTTTGAATAACGCCTCAGCAGCGTAGATGTTCCCGATGCCGGCCACCCGCCGTTGGTCCAGGAGCCAGGAGCGGACCGGAGACCGGGAGAGAGCCAGGATCCGATGGAAGGACCCTGCCGTCAGGGCTCGGTCCAGGGGCTCCGGGCCCAGCCGGGCCGATTCCGACTCCCACTCCCGGGGGGTGAAGCGTTGAAGGCGGCCGAAGCGCCGGGCATCGGCGTAGTGGAGGACCGCCCCGGGTTCCAGGGTGAAGGAGACGGCACGGAAGGGAGGGGCCTCCCCTTCGGCGGTGGAGGGGAGGAAGAGGAGCTGGCCTGTCATCCCCAGGCTTACCACCAGGAGCTGTTCCCCCGACAGGGAGAGGACGATCTTCTTCCCCCGGCGCCCCACCCCGAGGAAGCGTGCTCCCAGGAGGGCGGAACGAAACCTGCGGGGGCTCTCCCGCAGAAGGTCGGGTCTCGTGACCGCCACCCCCCGGATCTCCAGACCCGGAAGGGAGGTGGCCAATTGGCCTACGACGGTCTCGACTTCCGGAAGCTCAGGCATGCGCAGGGCACGGGAAACCGAGATCCCCAGCCCGGCCGGAGCCCGCCTCCCCGGCCCGACGCGCGATCCGGCGGAAGGGGCCGGCTCTCACGGGCGATCCATCTCGTCCCGGGCGAATTCCCTCCAACCGATGTCGGTTCGGAAATACTTCCCCTCAAAAGTCACGGCTTCCGCTCCCACCAGGCTCCTGCGGGCGGCCTCGTCCAGGGTGTCACCCAGACCGGTGACCGCCAGGACCCGGCCGCCCGACGTCACCGGACCGGTGGGGGTGATCCGGGTGCCGGCGTGGAAGATGGCCATCGAAGGGTCTTCCAGGAGGTACCCTGGAAGGTCGATGGCCTTCCCCCTTTCGTAGTCCCCCGGGTACCCCTGGGCGGCCAGGACGGTCGTCAGGGCGCCCCCTGGCCGCCAACGCATCGCCATTCCCCGGATCGACCCCCCCTCGGCGAGGGTCATGTGGGTATCCAGGTGGGAACTCTCCAGAAGTGGGAGTACCGCCTGGGTTTCGGGATCCCCGAAACGGCAGTTGAACTCCACGACCCTGGGTCCCTGGGGAGTGAGCATGACACCGGCGTACAGAAGGCCCCGGAAGGGGTGGCCCCGGACCTCCATGGCCCTCAGCGTAGGGGTGAGGATCTCCTTCTCCACCCTGCCCAGGAGCTCCGGGGAGCCCAGGGAAACGGGGGCATAGGCTCCCATACCCCCGGTGTTGGGGCCGGTGTCCCCCTCCCCGATCCGCTTGTGGTCCTGGGAGGGGATCAGGGTCAGGAAGTCCCGCCCATCGGAAAGGGCGAAGACCGATAGCTCCTCCCCCCGCATGTAATCCTCCACCACCACCTCCCGCCCCGCCTCGCCGAACCTCCGGTCCTGGAGCATGTCCCGCAGGGCGTCCAGTGCCTGCTCCACCGTCTCGCAGACGATGGCCCCCTTTCCCGCCGCCAGCCCCGAGGCTTTGACGACAATGGGCGCTCCCCGCTCCCGGACGAACGCCTCCGCTGCCGGGAGGTCTCCGAACACCCTGAACTCCGCCGTGGGGACTCCGGCCTCCCTCATGAGCTCCTTGGCAAAGGATTTCGAGGATTCGATGCGCGCTGCCGCCGCCGAGGGCCCGAACACCGGGAGCCCCTTGGCCCGAAAACGATCCACGATGCCCGCTGCCAGGGGCGCCTCCGGCCCCACCACCGTAAGATCGATTCCCCGGGAGGCGGCCCACCCCGCCAGCGCCTCCGTTTCCGTCGGAGGGATCTCCACCCCCTGGGCCAGGGCCGCCATCCCCCCGTTGGGCTGGGTGGCGTAGAGATCGGCACCGGGGGCGTCCTTTCTCAGCTTCCAGAGGAGGGCATGCTCCCGTCCTCCGTTTCCCACCATGAAGATCCGCATGGCTGGCCTGGGGCTCCGGATGGATGGTGTGTCGGTCGGAAATCCCGGGTAGCCCTTCCGGGACCGGAAGGAGGGCCGGTTCTCCAGGAGCAAGAGTAGGCTCCCGCAGGAAAGGATGTCAAAAGAAAAGGGGGCGGCCGGGTCTCTCCGGCCGCCCTGCCTTCCTGAAAGCCGCTCCTCCTCCCCGGGATTGGGGAGCCGGACGCTATTTCCTGAAGCCCTCCTTGAAGGCCTCTCCCATCCGCCGGGCGGCTTCGGCCATGGTGTCCACCATTCCCTTCGCACCTTCGGCGTAGGCCTTGGCGGCGGCCTGGAGGTCTTCCTGGTAGGCGGGGTTGGGGTCCCCCCGGCGGGGATATTCGCCCCGGACAATCCGGTCGTAGTCGCCGCCTTCGATCCAGCCCCTGATCTCCGAGACCCGCAGGACATAGAAGGGATGGGTGGTGGCGATGAGGTTGAGGACCTTGAAGACCTGATCGGCGACGTCGCCCCCCGTGCGGTACTCCTCCGCCTGGAGGATGAACTCGTCCAGGTTGCTTTCTTCCGCGGTCCCCCCTCCCGCCATCTTCAACATGGCGGTCATGGCTACCTGGGGGTCCTGGACGGCCAGGAGCCCCGCCCGGTCGCTGGAGAGCTCGCTCTTCCGGTACCACTCCAGGAGGGCCACCAGCACCGCCCGGGCCGCCAGCCCGACGACGGGGAAGCCCATGGAGGCCAGCTGGATGAGAAGGACCGTCATGGTCCGGTAGAGGACGTGGTCACTCATGATGTGGCCCAGCTCATGGCCGAGCACGAAGGCCAGCTCCTCGTCGCTCAGGAGGCGCACCGTACCGGAGTTCATGATGATGAAGGGCCTGTCCATTCCGTAGGCCCCGGCATTCACCATGGGGGTCTGGGAGACGAAGACCTCGTACTCCTTCTCCGGGTCCAGGGTCTGGCATACCTCCCGGTAGAGGGTGTGCACTTTCGGGAACTGTCTCTCGGAAACCCGCACCGCGTTGGCCTGGAATGCGAGGCGGATGGGCTTTTCCCCGAAGAAGCCGAACATGCTCCGGAGAACCTCGTCGAAGACGGGGATCCTCCGCAGGGCCTGGAGGGCCGCCCGATCCGCGGGGTGCTCCCAGGCTCGGGAGGAGATTTCCGAGAGGACCCGCTTGGCCCGGGCTTCCGCTCCTCCGGACTCCTGGCCGTGCCCGCTGCCTTCTTCGCTCATGGGTGCCGCTCCTGGCCTTCGAGGGGTTTGACGAAGGGACCCGGATCCCGTTCGCAACGACCCCCGGGACCCTCTCCTTTCAATGTACCCTCCTACGCCCCTTTCGGCAGGCCGGTTTCAAGGGCGAGGGTTTCGTTGACCCCCTCCCACCATGGCGACTAGCTTTGGTCATCCCTGAACCTGGGCCCTTCCCAAGGGTACCAGGCCGAATCCCTCCATCGTCCTGGGCGGACATCGACCCGATCCCCGGTCTTCACATGCCAATCGTCTTTCCGCCGGACCTCATGGTGAGCGTCTCGGGCTTCCGGGGTAGGGTGGGACGTCCCCTGACCCCCGAACTCGTGACCTCCCTGGCCGCGGGCTTCGGCTCCTTCCTGCAGACCAGGGGAGACGGACGGGTGATCCTCCTGGGGCGGGACTCCAGGACCTCCGGCCCCATGTTCGTCCGGAGCGCCATGGCCGGGCTCCAATCCGTGGGGTGCGAGGTCGTGGACCTGGGCATGGTCCCCACTCCCACCCTCCTGCTGGCCGTGGAGGATGCCGGCGCCGCAGGGGGGATCGGTGTCACGGCGAGTCACAATCCCGGAGAGTGGAATGCCCTGAAGTTCGCTTCCGGCGAGGGGATCTTCCTGGACGGTCCAGCCATGGAGGCTTTTCAGCGCCATCTCACCGAGGTGGATCCGCCTCGGGCGGACTGGCGGGAGATCGGCTCCGTGCGGCGGGACCCGGGGGCGGTGGACCGGCACATGGACCGGATCCTCACCCTTCCCTACCTGGACGTCCCTGCCCTGAAGGACAGGGGGTTCAAGGTGGCTCTGGACTGCGTGCACGGGGCTGGAAGCGTGATCATGCCCCAGCTGCTGGAGGCGCTGGGGTGCGAGGTGGCGGGGATCGGGATGGAACCCCATGGTCGCTTTCCCAGGGACCCCGAGCCGACCGCCGAGAACCTCAAGGCGCTGGGAGCGTTCGTCCGGTCCGAGGGTGCCGACCTGGGGCTGGCCGTGGACCCGGATGTGGATCGTCTTTCCCTCGTGGACGAGAGCGGAACCCCCCTGGGAGAAGACCTGACTCTGGCGCTGGCGTCCGCCGTGGTCCTCAGGCGGAAGGCGGGGGTGGTGGTGACGAACCTCTCCACCAGCCAGGTGCTGGAGGACGTGGCCCGTAGGCATGGGGGGCGGGTGGTCAGGGCTCCGGTAGGGGAGATCAATGTGGCCCGCCGGATGCAGGAGGAAGGGGCCGTGGTGGGGGGTGAGGGAAACGGCGGCGTCATCCTCCCGGACCTGCACTTCACCCGGGATGCTCCGCTGGGGGCTGCCCTGGTTCTTCAACACCTCCTGGACGAGGGGGGGCTTCTTCGGGAGGCGGCGGGGCGTTGGCCCTCCTACGTGATCCTGAAGCGAAAGATGAGCTTCCCCCGGGAGGCCCTTCAGGATGCCTACGCCGCCCTCCAGGAGGACCTCTCCCCACCGGATTCGGATCGGGCCGACGGATTGCGAGTGTCCTGGCCTGAGAAGCGCGTCTGGCTCCATGTTCGCCCTTCGGGTACGGAACCCGTGGTGCGCCTCATTGCCGAAGCGCCCGGGGAGGCGGAAACCGTAGCGCTACTGGCCAGGGCAGCCGAGGTCCTGGCCGGAGTCATCTGAGACGAGGCAGGGAATATATGTGCGGAATCGTAGGGTACATTGGGCAGAAGGAAGCGGTGCCCATCCTCATGGAGGGGCTCCGGCGCCTGGAGTACCGGGGGTACGACTCGGCGGGGATCTCCGTGCTCTCGGAGCAGGGAACCCTGACGACCCTCAAGCAACCTGGGAAGCTCGCGGTGCTGGAGGCTTCCATGGACGGGCGCTCCCCAAAGGGGCATTGCGGCATCGCTCACACCCGCTGGGCTACCCACGGGCCCCCCACCCAGCCCAACGCCCATCCCCACGAGAGCCAGAAGGGCGACATCGCCCTGGTCCACAACGGGATCATCGAGAACGCCTCCATCCTGCGGAAACAGCTGGAGGGGCTCGGCTACACGTTCAGGAGTGAGACCGATACGGAGGTGGTGGTCCACCTGATCGACGAGGCCTTCAAGAAGAACGAAAAGCTCGAGGACGCGGTGGCCGCGGCGCTCCTGCAGGTGGATGGGACCTACGGCATCGCCGTGGTGAGCAGCCGGGATCCGGACAAGATCGTGGCGGCCCGGAACGGATCGCCGCTCCTGCTGGGGATCGGACGAGACGGAGAGTACATGGTGGGCTCCGACGCAGCGGCGGTGGTAGCCCTGACCCGGGATGTGGTCTACCTCTCCGACGGGGACGTGGCCGTGCTTACCCGGGAAGGGTATTCCACCTTCCATCTGGAGAGGGGAAGGGTACACCTTCCCATCCACCGGGTGACCTGGGACCTGGGAGCCATCGAGAAGGGCGGCTTCGATCACTTCATGCTCAAGGAGATCTTCGAGCAGCCCTCCTCCCTCCGGGACGTGATGCGGGGAAGGCTCCTCCCCTTTGAAGGGGCGGTACGGCTGGGCGGGGTCCGCATCGCCGACGCCGAGCTCCTGAAGATCAACCGGATCATCATCACCGCCTGCGGCACCTCCTGGCATTCGGCCCTCCTGGGGGAGCTGATGCTGGAGGACCTGGCCAGGATCCCGGTGGAGGTGGAATACGCCTCGGAGTTCCGCTACAAGAACCCCATCGTCGACAACCGGACCCTGGTGATCGTCATCAGCCAGTCCGGGGAGACGGCCGACACCCTGGCTGCCCTCAGGGAAGCCAAGCGGCGGGGCGCTCCCACCATGGGGATCGTGAACGTGGTGGGCTCCACCATTGCCCGGGAGACGGACTTCGGTGTGTACCTCCACGCGGGTCCGGAGATCGGTGTGGCTTCCACGAAGGCCTTCACCAGCCAGGTGGTGGCCCTCCTGCTCTTCACCCTCTATCTGGGGCGGCGCCGGGACCTGTCGCTGGACCGAGGGCACACCCTGGTCCGGGCTCTTCAGGCCCTTCCGGCTCAGGTGGACCAGGTGCTCGGGTTGAACGGGGAGACCCTCGTCCTGGCCGAGCAGTACGCGGATGTGGACAACTTCCTCTACCTGGGCAGGGGATTCCAATTCCCCGTGGCTCTGGAGGGAGCCCTGAAGCTCAAGGAGGTGAGCTACATCCACGCCGAGGGATACCCCGCGGCAGAAATGAAGCACGGGCCCATCGCCCTCATCGACCGGAACATGCCCGTGGTGTTCCTGGCCCCTTCCGACGCCATCTACCCCAAGGTCCTCTCCAACATCGAAGAGGTGAAGGCGCGGGGGGGGCGGGTCATCGCCGTGGCCACCCAGGGGAACGAGGCCATCCAGGAGAAGGTGGATCACGTCATCTACATCCCTGACACCCATCCCGCGGTCCTGCCCGTCCTGTCCACCGTCCCCCTTCAGCTCCTGGCCTACCATGCCGCCATCATCCGGGGGTGCGACGTGGACCAACCGCGGAACCTGGCCAAGTCGGTGACGGTGGAATGAGAAGGGGCGTGCCGGGAGGCCATTGTTCCGGGAAGGCAGGAGCGGGGGGAAATCCGTGAGGGTGGTGTTGCAGAGGGTCTCCCAGGCCTCCGTCACCGTCAGCGGAGCGGTGGTGGGGGAGATCGGCCCGGGGCTCCTGGTCCTGGCGGGGTTCACCCCGGGGGACGACGACGGGAAGCTCCGGTGGATGGCGGAGAAGATCGTGGGCCTGAGGATCTTCCCGGATGGGGAGGAGAAGATGAACCTCTCCCTGGACGAGGTGGGAGGGGACCTCCTGGTGGTGAGCCAGTTCACCCTCTACGGGGACGCCAGGAAGGGGAGACGCCCCAGCTTCATCGACGCCGCACCGCCCACGATCGCGATCCCCCTCTATGAGCGGTTCCTGGAGATCCTCAGGAAGACGACCTCCGGGAGGGTGGAGAGCGGGGAGTTCGGGGCCATGATGGACGTGGCCCTGGTGAACGCCGGGCCCGTGACCCTGGTGCTGGAGCGATGATGGGCGCCCGGCAGGGCCGGCAACGCCAGCGTGGGGTTGGGCCTTCCTCTCCCGTTGGTCGAAATCGGTGTTGAGCCCCCCTCTGGTCCTGGCCTCGGCCTCCCCCCGGCGGGCCGACCTCCTTCGACGCTTGGGGCTGGAATTCTCCATCGACCCCTCACACATCCCCGAGGACGGGGTGGATGGGGAGACCCCCGGGGAGCACGCGGAGCGGCTGGCCCGGGAGAAGGCCGTCGAGGTCCGGGACCGGCACCCCGGGTCGCTGGTGCTGGCTGGGGACACGGTGGTGGTGCTGGCAGGTAAGGTCCTCGGGAAGCCTCGGGACCGTTCGGAGGCCGTGGAGATGCTCCTTTCCCTCCAGGGCCGCACCCACACGGTGATGAGCGGGCTGGCGCTCGCCTTCCCGGAGGGAGCGGTGCGTTCAGGGGTCCTCGCCACGGGCGTGACCTTCCGGCCCATGGACGGGGAGATGGCTCGCCGTTACGTGGAAACGGGGGAGCCCATGGACAAGGCGGGAGCGTACGGAATCCAGGGATATGGGAGCGCCCTGGTGCAGGAGATCCGGGGAGATTACCACACCGTGGTGGGCTTGCCGCTCCCGCTCCTCCTGGACCTGCTCCAGGAAGGGGGGTGGCGGTACGAGTTCGGCCGGCTGGTACCGCTCCCTCCCCCCGCTCCCCGATAGCCGGCGGTGGGATCCATGGACCCGTTCCTTCCAGGTATGCCGGTTCCGGCGGGGTGGAGCGACGACGGGGAGGCCGTGCGCCTGCTGGATCAGACCCTCCTCCCGGAGAAGGAGCACTACCTCCGGTTGGAGACCGTGGAAGAGGTGGCGGAGGCGATCCGGGCTCTCCGGGTCAGGGGGGCCCCGGCCATCGGCATCACCGCCGCCCTGGGGCTGGCCATGGGCCTCCGGCGGCGGGTTTCGACGCTGAGGGATGCCGGTGGACACGGGGACCCCGCCCTCGACCGGACCCTGGAAGCCGGTTTCCGGGAGGATCGGCAGCTGCTTCTTTCCACCCGCCCCACGGCGGTGAACCTGGCCTGGGCCCTGGACCGCCTGAGCCGGGCCTTCCGGGAAGAGGTGGGCTCGGGCCCGGATGCCCGGGTGGACGCGGTCCGGCGTGAGGCGGATGCCATCGCCCGGGAGGACGAAGAGATGTGCCGCCTCATCGGGAGCCATGGCCTGGAAGTGATTCCGGAGGAAGGCGCCGGGATCCTCACCCATTGCAACGCCGGGGCCCTGGCCACCGGGGGGATGGGGACCGCCCTGGCCCCGATCTACGCCGCTCAGGCCCTGGGCTTTCCCCTGCGGGTCTTCGCCGGGGAGACCCGACCGCTTCTCCAGGGAGCCCGACTGACCGCCTGGGAGCTGGCGCGTGCGGGGGTGGACGTCACGGTCATCGCCGACTCCATGGCCGGAGCCCTTCTGCGGGACGGGCGGGTGAACCTGATCCTGGTGGGAGCGGACCGGGTGGCTGCCAACGGGGACGTGGCCAACAAGATCGGGACCTACGGGCTGGCGGTGCTCGCCCGTCACCACGGGATTCCCTTCTATGTGGCTCTCCCCAGATCCACCTTCGATCCCGCTACTCCCACAGGCTCGGAGATCCCCATCGAGGAGCGTGACCCTTCCGAGATCGTCCTCTTCGGCGGAATCCGCACGGCGCCTGAAGGGGTCCCGGCCTGGAACCCGGCCTTCGACCTGACGCCAGCCCACCTGGTGACGGCGTTCATCACCGATGGGGGGATCCTCCGGCCTCCCTTCCTGGCCTCCATTCGCAGGCTCCTGGAGCCAGACGCCCCGGAGGTTCCCCCATCTCCAACCCCGGAGCCTCGCCCGTGAGCCCCGTTCCTTCCATCCTCGCCGTCGATCAGGGAACCACCGGGACCACGGTGATGGTGGTGGCCCAGGACGGCCGGATCCTGGGTCGATCCTACTCGGAATTCACCCAGCACTTTCCTCGCCCGGGGTGGGTGGAGCACGACGCCCTGGAAATCTGGGAGGTGACCCGGGCCGTCGCCCGGGGGGCCCTGGCGTTGGCGGGAGCCGAAGCCCGGATCGAAGGGATAGGGATCGCCAACCAGAGGGAGACGGTGGTGGTGTGGGACCGGGGGACGCTGGAACCCGTCCATCGGGCCATCGTGTGGCAGGACCGGCGTACCGCCGGGATCTGCAAGGAGCTCAGGGATGCCGGGAGGGAAGGGGAGGTCAGGGAACGGACGGGACTCCTTCTCGATCCCTATTTCACCGGGACCAAGCTCACCTGGCTGTTCCGGAGCCATCCGGAGCTTCGGAGCCGCGCCGAGGCCGGCGAGCTGGCGGCGGGGACGGTGGACAGCTGGTTGTTGGCTTGCCTCACGGGGGGAGCCGTTCACGCCACTGAACACACCAACGCCTCCAGGACTCTCCTTTACAACCTCACCTCCAAGGGGTGGGATCCGGAGATGATCTCCCTCCTGGAGGTACCGGAGAGGGTGCTCCCCACCCTCTTCCCCAGTTCCGGGACGCCGGGGATCGCCCTCGGTGAGGCCCTGGGTGTGGAGGCCCCGGTGGCGGGGATGGCAGGGGACCAGCAGGCGGCCCTCTTCGGCCAGGGATGCTGGGCCCCGGGGTTGGCGAAGAACACTTATGGCACCGGGGCCTTCCTCCTCCTTCACACCGGTGGGGCTCCCGTGGCCTCCCGGGCGGGGCTTCTCACCACCATGGCATGCGGGGAGAGGGGGGAGCCGGCCTACGCCCTGGAAGGGTCGGTCTTCATCGCAGGGGCGGCCATCCAGTGGCTCAGGGACGGCCTGGGCATCCTGGGCTCCGCCGCCGAGTCGGAGGCCCTGGCTCGAAGCCTGACGTCCAACGACGGCGTCTATTTCGTCCCGGCGTTCGTGGGTCTGGGGGCACCGCACTGGGATCCGGAGGCCCGTGGAACCCTGGTGGGCCTCACCCGGGGGAGCGGGAGAGCCCATCTGGCCCGGGCTGCCCTGGAGGCCATGGCCTACGCAACCTCCGACGTCCTCCAGGCCATGGAGGGGGATTCGGGGATCGCCACCCGGGAGCTTCGGGTGGATGGGGGGGCCGCACAGAACGACTGGCTGATGGGTTTCCAGGCCGACCTGCTGGGGATTCCCGTTCGGCGCCCCTCCCTGGTGGAGACCACGGCTCTGGGGGCGGCGGGGCTGGCGGGGCTGGCCGTCGGGGTCTGGCGGGATGGCCCTGAGCTTCTGGGAGCCCTGGGAGAGCCCTCTCTTTTCGAGCCGGGCCTCTCCGGTGGGGACCGGGCGGAACGCCTTTCCGGATGGCGGCGGGCCCTGACGGCCGCCCGGGCCTGGTCCCGGTGGGAGGATTCCGCCGTCTGAGCGGTCCGGCGCCCCTGGCCCCCTCCTTCGAGCCCGGGCCGGCCCCCGGGGGGGGGGACGGACCCCTCTTCCCCGAGAAACGGTTTATTGGAGAAGTTTTCGACTCCGGAAGGAGCCGAGGGTCCGGGGTGGGAGGGAACCTGGGACGTTTCAGGGGTTTCCATGGGGAGCCCGCGTGAGGGCTTACGGGAATTCCGATTGAGGGGTGAGGGGAATTGGGTTAGATTGTCCCATTCCGGCTTGGGAAACCCAACTTGGCTCGTACCGTGAGGGATTCAGCATGAAAAACGGTCGGTTCTTCGTGGGGTTGGTGGGGGTGGCTCTGGTTGTGACCTATCTGGTCTGGACCGGCATCAGCGATACCATGGTCTACTACCTCACCCCCACCGAGTTGCTGGCGAAGGTGGGTGAGGACCCGGCCTTCCATTCCGTCGGGGTCAAGGTGAGCGGGAAGGTGGTTGCGGGCTCTTATGCCAGGGGGGCCGGGGAGCTTGTGCACCGATTCCAGGTCCACGACATCGAGCACACCGACGTCACCTTCCCTGCGGTCTACACGGGGGTTCTTCCGGACACCTTCACGGATGACATCGAGGTTGTTCTTGAGGGGAGGTTCGGAAGGGACGGCGTGTTCCAGGCCAAGACCCTCCTGACCAAGTGCGGGAGCCGCTACGAGGCCGCACCCGAGGAACTGGCCAAGAAGGGCACCCCGGAGATCGCGGAGTGACGGCCCTGGGCGAGTTCGCCCTCTGGATCGCGTTGCCCATCTCCTTCTGGGGGCTGGCCATGGGGTTCGTGGGGGGGAGGCAGCAGAGGG
>JBFYZD010000367.1:0-3548 GCA_041309685.1 Gemmatimonadales bacterium
CCCTCTCCGGCGCCAGCCGGAGAGGGGATCGCTGCTTTTCGGGTGGTGGGGCTGGCCCGGCTCAGGAGCCGATCCAGTACGTGCCCTTCACCATGAAGATGTTGTCGGCGCGGCCCCCGAACATCCGGTCGGAGTCCCGGGTGAGGTCGAAATCGCCGTCGTCATAGTAGTCCGACCGGCTCTGCTGCCAGACGAGGAAGAGGGTGGAGCCGGGGCGCCACTCCCAGCGGAGGACCGCCGTCCCCCGCAGGGAGGCCCGGTTGAAATCCGGGTTGTAGATGGTAAACGCCGCTGCGGGTCCGTTCCCGTCCGGGTCCACCAGGGCATCCCCCTCTTCGTCCACCTGCACCGTGCCGCCGTCCACTCCGTAGCGGGTGAAGTCGAAGGTGCCCGGGGCCGAAAGCTCCTTGAGGGTCCCGTAATCCCCGCTGGCCAGGAAAGGCTGGGCGAAGAGCTCCAGGGTCAGCTCCGGCGAGAAGGTCACGTTGAGCCGGGCCTCCATGGACAGGGTGGTCTGCTCCAGCTCCGCGAAGAGGTAGCGGGCCCCGAAGGTCCCGGTGGCAAGGGGATCGGTGACATCGTCCACGAACTGGGCGGCGGCGGTGTTGAGGGTGAGCCTCGGGCCCAGGGAGAGCTCCACCGTGCTGTTGGGCTTCAGGGAGATACGCCCGGAGAGGTTCTTCTGGCTTCCGCCGGCCTCGTCCGATTCCCCCCTGAAGGAGATCATTCCGCTGTAGGCCTTGGTGAAGTCCGAGGTGAGGGTGAGGGAAGCGGTGTGCCCCGCAGGCTTCCGGGCCAGCGGCCCGCCCCGGGTGAGGCGGTCGTCCATGGCCTCGAGCTCCCGTTGGTAGCTCAGGTAGACGGACCAGTAGTTCAGGAAGGTGAGGTTCGACCGCAGGGACACGCTCGTCCCCAGGCGGTCGCCGTCGAAGTTCCAGGAGGCCCGGGGTTGGACGCTGAGCTCGTAGCGCCGGAAGAACTCCCCGGGGCGGTTCTCCTGGTACTGGAGCTGGGCCTCCGCGTCCCGCCGGTCGGCGTCCCGCTGGTACCCCAGGTCGTTCACCTCGAAGCCCGGGCTGGTGGCGCTCACCTGGGCGTTCCCCCGCCAATGAAGGCCCGCCTGCCGTCGGAACTCCAGGTTGGCGGTGTACCCGGTGAGGGAGGTGGCGGCGGGGTCGAGCCCGAGATGGTGGGCGTCGGGGCGCTGGAAGTACCGTGCCGAGGAGGTCTGGGCATCTTCGATCGCCTCGGCGGCGCCGGCGATACGGCTTCCGGCAAGCTGCCCCGACAAGGACCAGGCCCGGTTGGACCATTCGTGGAAGAAGTCCAGGCCCCCGGTGTAGGCCGAGGACCGGAGCTCCGACGCCAGGGCCGCATCCCCCAGGTCGCGGTTGACGGCGGTCCCGATGCCTCCGAAGGCAGATTGCCCGTTCCGGAAGTCCTTCCGGACCCGGGCCACGAGATAGTTGCTCAGAGGAGCGACTTCTGCCTTGCCCCGGCTCCCCGCCTCATCCACGAATTCGGCGGTTTCCCGGGCCGTGACCGCTTCCAGCAGCCCGATGGCCCACCCCCCGGCAGTCTGCCCGGTGAGCTTGGTGGCTCCCAGGATGGTCGTGCCGCTGGGAGTGTCCCCGTAGACGGCTTCGTCAGGGAGGTCTCCCGGAGGGGGGTCGCCGATGCGCCGGGAATACAGGAGTTGGGTGGCGCCGCCGCCCTCGCCCCCGCCGCCGCCGCCACCACCACCACCCATCATCCCTCCCATCGATCCTCCGCCTCCCTCGCCCCCTCCGCTCTGCCCGAAGGCGAAGATGCCGGCCCCTTCCACAAAGAACGGGCGCTTCTCCTGGTAACGGGTCTCGAAAGCGGTGAGGTTCACCACCGCGGGGTCCACCTCCACCTGGCCGAAGTCAGGGTTCACCGTGCCGTCCAGGGTGAGGTTGGAGGAGAGGCGGTACTTCAGGTCGAAGCCGGTCCCGTAGAAGAAGTCGGATCCGTCGCGGAACGGGTTGTCGAACCCGGCGTCGTCGTCCTGGTCCACCGGGACGTACTCGGCCTTCCCCTGGACGTAGGGGAGGATCTCCAGCCCGCGGGACTGCTGGATTCCGCGGATGCCGTGGAGGTCGCCGTAGCGTGCGATCCCCCCGGCCTGGTCTTTCGGGGTGAAGGAGAAAAGCTGCTTCTCCCGGTTCCGGGCGATGTCCCGGGAGATCTGGATACCCCAGACCTGCTCGGGGGCGCTGCGGAAGCGGAGCTGGCTGAAGGGAATCCGGACCTCCGTGCTCCAGCCGTCCTCGTTCATGTGGGTGCGGGCCTCCCACACCGGGTCCCATGAGCTGTCCCCGCGCCGGTCCTGGCCTCCGGAAAGGGCTTCGTCCCCCCTCACCCCCGATGGGTTCACCTCGAACTTGAAGCCGGTCCGGTTGTCGTTGTAGGTGTCCAGGGAGATGGTGAGCCAGTCGGAATCCATGAGGAACCCGTCCCGGCGGCCCAGCCGGGTGGATACGGGGCTCCGGTCCCGGAGGATCGCTCCCACATAGAGGGCGTGATCGTCGTAGAGGAGGAAGACCTGGGTGCTCTCGGTGGCCGGGTCTCCCTCCAGGGGGTCGAGCTGGGTGAAGACCGTGGCGGGGACCGCCCGGCCCCAGGCCTCCTCGTCCAGGATCCCGTCCAGGGTCAGTGCCTCGGTCAGCCGAGTGGCCTGGACCGTGGGGAGACCCCCGTCGGCGGTGCCAACGTCCTGCCCCCCCTGACCGTGGGCCCGGGCGGGAAGGAGGAGCCCGCAGGCCAGGAAGAGACATGGCCAGGACCCCCAGGGCCGACGAAGGCCCATGCTGCTGATGGTCTGCATGCGTGACCCGAGATGGTTTCTATGTCCATGCGCGGCATCGGCGGCGAGACCCCGTGGCCCCACCGCCGAAGGCGCTCCATAAAGAATAAGACAAACCTGCCCCATGGGAATGTTGAGGGAGGGATCCCACGGGAACCCACCGGGCGGCCCGCGAGAAGGGTCCCCCGGGGGGTGCCCTCCCCGATCCGGATGGCGGGCCGCAGGCCGCGGGCGTGCCCCACCCCTTTCCCCGGGCCCGCGGGAGGGCCAGGTTGAGGACGGGAGGTAGGGGAGGGGGGGAAGATCCCGCTTACGCCACCGAGACAGGGTCCCATCATGGCCAACATCGCCATTCTGTACTGCAAGAAGATCCAGGATCACTCCTGCATCGCCTGCGCCAAGTGCTACAAGGGCATGGACGACCTGAACGGGGAGTTTGCCCGCTACAAGGGCGACGAGATCCATCTGGTGGGGATGACCGATTGCGGGGACTGCCCGGGGCTCACGGTCGCCCGGGTGAAGCTGCTGTACGAGGTCGCGGGCAACCTGAACCGGCCGATCGATGTGATCCACCTGGGCACCTGCATGAAGCTCGCCATGGAGACGGCGGAGTGCCCCATCGACTTCGACAACCTGAAGTTCATCCTGGAGCAGAAGTTCCACTGCGAGGTGGTCCTGGGGACCCATTCCTATTGAGGGAAATGGGGGGGGCGCGGAGCCG
>JBFYZD010000368.1:0-2678 GCA_041309685.1 Gemmatimonadales bacterium
TTCCGATCTCCAAGAGGGCCGCTCCCCCCTCCCCCACCCCCCGGCATGCGATCCCGCTACCGTAACCGCCCCCCGGTGACGATCTTGAGGCCGACCCGTGAACCGCTCCTCCCCGGGAGAACCCATGCGCCCGTTCGAAGCGTCCGCCCTGAGCCGCCGATCGTTCCTGCGGGCCGGTGCCGCCGGCGCCGGCGCCCTCCTCCTTCCGGAGTGGATCGCCGCCGACCCCTACGCGCCCCTGGTCGGTCCCTCCCTGGGAAGCCCCCTTCGCATCCGGGGGCAGGTACGGAGCGGGGGCCGGGGTGTAGCGGGAGTGGCGGTCTCCGACGGCCTGGAGGTGGTCAGAACCGCCCGAGGCGGGACCTTCGACCTCGTCACCACCGCCGACCGGGACTTCCTGCGCCTGAGCGTGCCCGCCGGGTACCGGGTTCCCCGGAACGCCACCGGAACGGCCCGCTTCTACGCGCCCATCGCCCCGGCCGCCAATGGGGAGATGGCGGCGAGCTTCGACCTGGAGGCGCTGGAGGGGTCCGACGAGAGCCACGCCCTCTTCCTCCTGGCGGACATCCAGACGGAGGACGGTCAGGAGATGGCCTGGTTCCACGGACAGACCGTCCCCGACGTCCAGGCGACGCTGCGGGCCCTGGGGGGCCCCGAGGCCGTCGGGATCGCCGATGGGGACATCATGTTCGACCGGCTGGAGCTCTACCCCGAGTACGAGCGGGGCGTCTCCCGGATGGGGATTCCTTTCTTCCAGGTGGTGGGCAACCACGACCTGGACCAGCGGAGCCTCACCGACAGCAACTCCACCGCCACCTTCACCGCCCGGTTCGGGCCCCGCTACTACTCCTTCGATCGCGGGGCGGTCCACTACGTGGTCCTCGATGACGTCTTCTGGCACGGGGCCGGCTACCTGGGCTACCTGGGCTCCGACCAGCTCCGCTGGCTGGAGAACGACCTGCGCTTCGTGGAAGCCGGGCGACCGGTGATCGTGGCCACCCATATCCCCGTCCTGGGGAGCCGGCACCTCCGCGAGGGGGAGCGGACCCCCTCCACGGGGATCAGCGTGGCGAACCGTCAGGCGCTCTACCGCCTCCTGGAGCCCTACCAGGCCCACATCCTCACGGGCCACACCCACGAGAGCGAGCACATCTTCGAGGGGGGGGCCCACGAGCATGTGAACGGGGCCGTGTGCGGCGCCTGGTGGAGCGGCCCCATCTGCGGGGACGGGGCACCCAGCGGCTACTCCGTCTACGAGATCCGGGGAGAGGAGGTCACCTGGCGCTACAAGCCCACGGGCCAGGGGTTCGACCTCCAGATCAGGGCGTACCCCCGTGGGGCCGACCCCGGCGCTCCGGACGAGCTCGTGGCCAACGTCTGGGACTGGGACCCGGCGTGGCGGGTGGTTTGGTACGAGGACGGGGAGCGCCGGGGGGAGATGAGCCGCCGGGTGGGAACCGACCCCCTGAGCGAGGCCCTCCATCGCGGGGATGACAAGCCCCCCCACCGCACCTGGGTCGACCCCTACCCCGTGGGGCACCTCTTCTACGCCCCGGTGTCCCCCGCCGCCCGCGAGATCCGGGTGGAGGCCACCGACCGGTTCGGGCGGACCTACTCGGCGGTGGCCGGGGAGTGAGTCCGGATGCCGGAGCCGCTACTGATCCGCTACCACTTCCGGGCCGACGATGGAACGGAGGCCGTCTTCCCCGTGGAGCTGGATCCGGACACCCTGCGGCTCCCGGACCCGGGGCCCGACCTGCCCGGCTGGACCCACCTTGGGTTCAGGCAGTGCCCCAACTGCACCCTGGACCCCGCTGCCCACCCCCAGTGCCCCGCGGCGGCGCACCTCCACCGGCTGGTCCGCGCCTTCGACCACCTGGTCTCCCACTCCCGGGCGGACGTGGAGGTGTTCACCACCGGGCGAACCAGCGTGCAGAACGTGTCCATGCAGCAGGGGATCGGCGCCCTCATGGGGCTCATCATGGCCACCTCGGGGTGTCCCCTCCTGGTGTTCTTCCGCCCCATGGCCCGCTTCCACCTCCCCTTCGCCGATCAGGACGAGACCATCTACCGGGCGGCCTCGGCCTACCTCCTGGCTGACCACTTCCGGGTCCAGGCCACCGGAGGGGAGCCGGATCGGAACCTGGAGGGGCTTTCCCGGATCTACCGGGAGGTCCACGTCCTGAACCGGGCCATGGCGGACAGGATCAAAGCCGCGGCCCGGACCGATGCCTCCCTGAACGCGATCGTCCACCTGGACATGTTCGCCCTCATGCTTCCCCTCCAGGTGAGCCTCCACCTCTCCAGGATCCGGACCTACTTCAAGCCCTATCTCGCGTCCCTGGGCCTGGAGTAGCCCGGTTCCCTGGAGGTCTACTCCTCCTGCAGACCGCAGATCCCCGTGTTCCCGGTGTTCACCGGCGGCACGCCGAACGCCCCACCCAACGGGTTTCTGGCCGCGATGATGGCGATGAGGTCGTCCACGTCGTCGGCGCAGAGGTTGGGGTGGTTCAGGATATTGAAGTTCCCGGCCACGGCCGGGTTGGCGAAGGTGGTCCCGATCCCCTGGAGCCCCAGGACGTCGATGAGGGCGGGATTCTCCGCCAGGAACACCGATCCCACCGGGGAGGTGAGCGCCGAGAACCCGCTCAGGTCCGTGACCGCGGAGTGGTAGAGGT
>JBFYZD010000369.1:0-5979 GCA_041309685.1 Gemmatimonadales bacterium
CCCCCCCCCGGCCGGACTCGCCGGGAGCGACCGGCGGCCGTAGACTTGGAGCCGACCGGGAGAAGAGCCCCCGGGCCCATCCCGACGAAGACGAAAGAACCCGATGAAGCGACCTTCGGCTCCTCCGCTGGCGTGGCTCTCCGCCACCCTGTTTGCCCTGGCCTGCGCACCCCCCGAGCGCACCCTCACCCTCCTCTCCTCCCCTTCGGGGCACCCCGTGGAGGGGGCGCTGGTCTACTCGCCGGGGGACCCCATGGTGCACCGGTCCGACGTCCACGGCCGGGTCACCCTGCCGGCAGGGTACGGCGCCTCCGGCGTGCGCCTCCACGCCAAGAACCACCGGCCGGCGCTCCTCGATTCGCGCACGGCGGGGGAGGTTCTCCTGGAGTTCGACGCCGCCCTGGTCAACCCCGGGGAGGCCCGCATGGTCTTCGACCGGGCCGACACCCTCAGGGGGAGCTACGGGCCCTACCGGGAGAACAACGACCTCCTGGCCTACGACCTGGACGTGCGGGTGGACCCCGGGGAGCGGGCCATCGCGGGGTCCAACCGGGTCACCTTCCGGATGCTGCAGGACGGCACCCGCATCCAGCTGGACCTCTACGCCCACCTGGGAATCGACAGCATCCTCCTCGGCCCGGAACGGCTGGCCTGGACGCGGGAGGAGAACGCCTTCTTCGTGGACTTCCCCCGGACGCTGGAGGCGGGGGACACCGTTGCCATCGACGTCCACTACTCGGGGGTCACCCAGGAGGCAGGGCGTTTCGGCGGGATCGCCTTCCGGACCGACTCCCTGGGCCACCCCTGGATCACCACCGCCTGCCAGGGGATCGGCGCCAGCACCTGGTGGCCCAACAAGGACCAGCAGCCCGATGAGCCCGAGCGCATGACGATGGCCGTCACCGTGCCGTCGGAGCTGGTGGACGTCTCCAACGGCCGCTTCCTGGGCGCCGAGGAGATGGGGGACGGGACCACGAAGTACCGGTGGGAGATCCACTATCCCATCAACAACTACTCCGTATCGGTGAACATCGGGAAGTACACCCACTTCTCCGACTCCCTGGGGAGCCTGCCGCTGGACTACTGGGTCCTTCCCTCCCACCTGGAGGACGCCCGGCGCCAGTTCGCCCAGGCCAAGCCCATGCTCCAGTGCTTCTCCGAGCACTTCGGGGAGTACCCCTTCCCCGAGGACGGCTACAAGCTGGTGGAGGTCCCCTACTCGGGGATGGAGCACCAGAGCGCCGTCACCTACGGGAACCACTTCGCCAACGGGTACCTGGAACGGGACTGGACCGGGGTGGGGATCAGCCCCCGCTTCGACTTCATCATCATCCACGAGAGCAGCCACGAGTGGTTCGGCAACAGCGTCACGGCCAACGACGTCTCCGATGCCTGGATCCACGAGGGGTTCGGAACCTACCTGGAAGGGGTGTACGTCGAGTGCCTGTGGGGATACCAGGACGCACTGACCTATCTGAACGGCTACCAGGAGAAGGTCCGCAACGCGGAGCCCATCATCGGCCCCACGGGCGTGAACCACTGGCCCACCCAGGACCAGTACTTCAAGGGGGCCCTCTTCCTGAACACCCTGCGTCACGTGGTGGACGATGACGACACCTGGTGGGCGCTCCTGAAGGAGTACTCCCAGCACTTCCGCCACCGGAACATCTGGACCACGGACGTCATCAACTTCTTCAACACCCGGCTCCAGCGCGACCTTCGCCCCATCTTCCAGCAGTACCTGTACTTCTGGGAGCTGCCGGTGCTGGAGCTGGAGTTCGGCGCCGAGGACGTGCGCTACCGCTGGAGGGCCGACGTGGAGGACTTCGACATGCCGGTCAAGGTGAGGGCGGCGGGAGCTGTCCTCACGCTGCGGCCCACGACCCGGTGGCAATCCGAGCCCCTGGGGGGCGTGGCTCCCGAGGCCTGGCAGCCCGCCACCGATCTGTTCTACATCGGGGTGGAGCGGAGGTGAGATGAACTACCGTCCCTTCGGCGGTGAAAGCGCCCTGGTCTCGGAGGTCGGCCTGGGCACCTGGCAGCTCGGCAGCGACTGGGGGGAGGTGAGCGATGGGGACGCCTCCCGCGTTCTGGCCACCGCCCTCGACCACGGCGTCACCTTCTTCGACACCGCCGACGTCTATGGGCCCGAGGTGAGCGAGCGGCGCCTGGGCCGCTTCCTCAAGGGACGGAGCGAGAAGGTCTTCGTGGCCACCAAGCTGGGGCGGCTATCCCGGCCCGGATGGCCCCACAACTTCACGCTGGAGACCATGCGCGCCCACACGGAGGCGTCGCTGCGGCGCCTGGGCGCGGAAACCCTGGACCTGACTCAGCTCCACTGCATCCCCCTGAAGGAGATGGCGGAGGGAGCGGTCTTCGATCATCTCCGCGCCCTGCGCGAGGAGGGGAAGATCCTGCGTTTCGGGGCCAGCGTGGAATCCATGGAGGAGGCGCTGGTCTGCCTCCGCCAGGAGGGACTCTCCTCCCTCCAGATCATCTTCAACCTCTTCCGCCACAAGCCCGCGGACGTCCTCTTCCAGGAAGCGCAGGCCAGAGGGGTCGCCCTCATCGTGCGGCTCCCCCTGGCCTCGGGACTCCTGGCCGGGCGATTCTCGGCGGGAACCACCTTCCCCGCCGGAGACCACCGGAGCTACAACCGGGACGGCCAGGCCTTCAACGTGGGGGAGACCTTCGCCGGCCTCCCCTTCGAGGTGGGCGTGGGCCTCGCCGAGCGCCTCAAGCCGCTGGTGCCCGCGGGCATGACCATGGCCCAGATGGCCATGCGCTGGATCCTCGATTTCAAGCCGGTGACGACCGTCATCCCGGGGGCCACCCGGACCCAGCAGGTGGCGGCCAACGCCGCCGCCAGCGGCCTCCCCCCCCTGGACCACCGTCTGCACCAGGAGCTGCGCGGCTTCTACGACTCGGAGGTGGCGCCCCACATCCGGGGACCCTACTGAGTACCCCACCCACCGTCACCTGTCCCCGGCGCGGCCGACCGCCCCACCGGAGGCCGCCCCACCAACCCGGAGCCTCACCATGCGCCCCCAGCCCCTTCTCGCGCGGCCCACGCGCCTCTTCCTGGCCCTTCAGCTCCTCCTCCCCGGCTTCCTCTGGGCCCAGGGCACCCAGGCCGACTACCTGCGGGCCGATTCCTTCGCCGCCCGCGCCCGTGGGCTGGTGGTGGACCAGGCGGAGGCGCCCACCTGGATCGGGGAGACGAGCCGCTTCTGGTACCGAAAGTCGGTGACGGGGGGAAACGCATTCGTCCTGGTGGACCCGGCGACCCAGGCGAAGGGCCCCGCCTTCGACCATGCCCGCCTGGCCGGGGCCCTGGCGGCGCTCCCCACCTTCCAGGACGACACCGTCACCGCGGTCCGCCTCCCCTTCACGACCTTCACCTTCGTGGACGAGGAGCGCGCCCTGGAGTTCACGGCGGCGGACTCGACCTGGCGCTGCGGGCTGGTGGACTTCGCCTGCGAGAACCGGGGACCGGCCCGGCAGCGGGCGCGCGGCACCGACGAGGCGGCCAGCGGCGTCACCTGGGCGGCCGGCCCCGGCCAGCTCTGGCGCAACGTGAGCGCGCGGCCCCTCCTCTCCCCCGACAGCACCCGCGAGGCCTTCATCCGGAACCACAACGTGGCGGTGCGCGGGAGGGGGGAGGAGGAGCACACCATGCTGAGCTGGGACGGCTCGGAGGGGAACACCTACACGGACCGCTCCCTGGTCTGGTCGCCGGACTCGAAGAAGCTGGCGGTGTACCGGGTGATCCCGGGGCGGCCCCGGGAGGTGCACTACGTCCGGTCCTCCCCGGAGGATCAGATCCAGCCCAAGCCCTCCACCCTCCTCTACGCCAAGCCCGGGGACGTCCTGGACCGGGAGGTCCCCGTCCTCTTCGACGTGGAGAGAGGCGAGCCCCTCCAGGTGGACGACGCCCTCTTCCCCAACGCGTACACCCTCTCCAGCATGGAGTGGAGGGAGGACGGCCGGCACCTGACCTTCGAGTACAACCAGCGCGGCCACCAGGTCTACCGCGTCATCGAGGTGGACGCCGCCACCGGCGCCGCCCGGGCTTTGATCTCCGAGGAGCCCGAGACCTTCTTCTACTACTCGGGCAAACGCTTCCGCCGTGACGTCAACGACGGCCAGGAGATCGTCTGGATGAGCGAGCGGGACGGGTGGAACCACCTCTACCTCTACGACGGGGCCAGCGGGCGGGTGAAGAACCAGATCACCCGGGGGGAGTGGGTGGTGCGCAGCGTGGACAGCGTGGACGTGGCGGGCCGGTGGATCCGCTTCCAGGCCAGCGGGATGAACCCGGGCCAGGACCCGTACTTCGTCCACAGCTACCGCGTCAACTTCGACGGCACCGGGCTGGTGGCCTACACCGAGGCCGACGGGAGCCACTCCGTGAGCTTCTCCCCCGACGGGGCCTTCTACGTGGACCGCTGGTCCCGGGTGGATCATCCCCCGGTGGCGGAGCTGCGGCGCGCCCATGACCGCTCCCTGGTGATGGAGCTGGAACGGGCCGACGCCTCCGCGCTGTTGGCCACCGGCTGGACGTACCCGGAGGTGTTCGTGGCCAAGGGGCGGGACGGGGTCACGGACATCTGGGGAATCATCGTCCGCCCGACCAACTTCAACGCCCGGCGCCGCTATCCCGTGATCGAGAACATCTACGCCGGCCCCCATGGGTCGTTCACGCCCAAGACCTTCAGCAGCCAGGCCGGGATGCAGGCGCTGGCCGAGCTCGGGTTCATCGTGGTGCAGATGGACGGGATGGGTACCTCCAACCGCTCCAAGGCCTTCCAGGACGTGTCCTGGAAGAACATCAGGGACGCCGGCTTCCCCGACCGCATCCTCTGGCACCAGGCCGCGGCGGCCCGGTACCGCTGGTACGACGCCGACCGCGTGGGGATCTACGGCACCTCGGCGGGCGGGCAGAACGCCATGGCGGCGCTCCTCTGGCACGGGGACTTCTACGACGCGGCCTTCTCCGCGGCGGGGTGCCACGACAACCGCATGGACAAGATCTGGTGGAACGAGCTCTGGATGAGCTGGCCGCTGGGCCCCCACTACAGCGCTTCGTCCAACGTAGACAACGCTCATCTCCTCCGGGGCAAGCTCATGCTGCTGGTGGGAGAGATGGACACGAACGTGGACCCCTCGTCGACCTATCAGGTCGTCAACGCCCTCATCGAGGCCGGCAAGGACTTTGACTTCGTCCTCGTCCCCGGCGCCGACCACACCAGCGGAGGACCCTTCGGCACCCACAAGCGCAACGACTTCTTCGTGAAGGCCCTCCTGGGCGTGGAGCCGCCGCCGTGGAAGTAGCCGGGAGTCAGGAGGAATCCCCAGGCATCGCCCCCGGCCTGGCGGCAAGGCGATGCCTCAGGCCGCAACCCCCTTCTTGAGCAGCGCGGCCGGCGGGTCCAGCTCCCCCTCCCAGGTGGCCATGACCACCGCGGCGGTGGAATCTCCCACCACGTTCACCGTGGTGCGGAGCATGTCCAGGATCCGCTCCACGCCCAGCACCAGCGCCACCCCCTCGATGGGAATCCCCACCTGGGTCAGCACCACCACCAGCATCATGAAGGAAGCCCCCGGCACCCCGGGAGCGCCGATGGCGGAAAGGGTGGCGATGAGGACGATGACGATCTGGTCCACCAGCGTCAGGGGAATCCCGTACACCTGGGCGATGAACACGGCCGAGACCGCCTGGTAGAGGGCGGACCCGTTCATGTTGATCGTGATGGAGAGGGGGAGCATGAAGTTCACGATCCGCTGCGACACCCCCAGCCGGTCGCGGCAGACCTCCATCATGACGGGGAGGGAGGCGGCAGACGAGGAGGTGGAGAACGCGATGGTCATCACCGGCCAGATCCCCTTCAGGAATCCGGTGAGCTTCAGCGGCGTGGTGAAGTACGTCAGGGGGATGTAGGTGAGGAAGAGGAGGAAGAGCCCCCCGATGGTGACGAG
>JBFYZD010000370.1:0-2519 GCA_041309685.1 Gemmatimonadales bacterium
GTCGTATGCGCTCCACTCCCCGATGGACCCTGATCTCTCGCTCGCTGCTCACGGTGGTGGCCGCGCTCGCGGCTCTCGGGATGGGGGCGTGCGCCGACGCCCCGTCGCTGCCGTCGGAGGCGGAGGGTCTGGCGGGGAGCGGGTTGCGGATCGGGGCGCAGTTCTCCTTCGCGGGGGTGGAGGGGGCGGCGGCGGGGCAGGCCGACGCGTTGGGCGCGGCTTTTGACCAGGTGAACCGGTTCCGGGTGATCCTGGCCCGGATTCCGGGGGGGCAGGTGGCGGTGGACGTGGTGCTGACGGTCACGCCCGGTCAGGACGCCTACGATCTTTCCGTGAACGTCCCCCTCCTGGAGCCCGGGGAGTCGTTCACGGCGAGCCTCACGGCGCTGCGCGATGAGACGGTGTTGTTCGAGGCGGCGCCCTTCGTGGTGCATGCGCCGGTGGCGGGTCAGGGGGGGGCGGCACCGGTGGAGGTGACGCTGACCTACGCGGGTCCCGGGGCGGGGGCGAGCGCGGTGACGCTGGATCCCGGGGGCAGCCTCCTGGGTCCCGGGGGCGGGGCCCAGCTCACGGCCCGGGTGCTGGGCGCGGGTGGGGCGATCATCCCGGGGGTCCCGCTGTCCTGGTCGTCCGGGGCGCCGGGGGTGGCGTCGGTGTCTCCCGCGGGAGGGGTGACGGGGGCGGGAAGCGGGGTGGCGCGCATCACGGTGGCCACGCCGATGGGGCTGGAGGCGTCGGCCTGGGTGTACGTGGTGTCGGGGGAGATCGCGTACGTGAGGAACGGGCACGTGTTCGTGGGGCCGGTGCTGGGTGGGGGGGGAGCGGACCGGACCCCCGGGGCGGCGGGGGCGTCGGCGCCGGCGTGGAGTGGGGACGGGGCGCGGCTGTTCTTCGAGGATGGCGGGTCGGTGTTCGAGGTGGGGAAGGGGGGCGGGTTGGTGGAGGGGGCGTGGCCGGCCGTGTCCCCTGACGGGACGAAGCTCGCCCTGGAGGTGGGCGGGAGGGTGTACTTCGCCAACGACGACGGCAGCCGTCTGACCGAAGGCCCGGCGGGGAGGGCGCCCCAGTGGAAGGACGGGGCGAGCCTGGTGGTGGGGGGCGGGTCCATCGAGAGGGTCCGAGCCGACGGGGAGCAACGGGCGACGCTGGTGGGAGGGGCGGGAGCCACGCTGCCGGCGATCTCCTCCCCCTCGGGGCGGATCGCCTACCTGCTGGACACCAACGGGGACGGGCGGAGCGGCCTGTTCGCGGTGGGCCCGAGCGGGGAGAGCCCCCTGGAGCTGGTCCCGGAGAGCCTGGGGGCCCGGTCCCGTCCCTCGTGGAGCCCCGGGGAGGAGTGGGTGCTGGCGGAGGCGGCGGGGGGCGGGGTGCTGCTGGCGCCGGCGGGCGGGGAGGCTCCGGCGATCCTGATCCCCGGGCTGGCGGGAGCCTCCGACCCGGCGTGGAAGCCGGCGGGGAGTCTGGCGGCGGTTCCGGCCCTCTTCCTCTCGTCCCTGAGCCCGCAGACGCCGGGACCGGAGGGAGCGGTGGAGATCGTGGGGGGCGGGTTCGACTGGATCATCCCCGCAAACAACCTGGTGTACTTTCCTGGGCCCGGGGGTCCGGTACCGGGAGAGGTCCTGGAGGTGGAGGAGGACCGGATCGTGGCCCGGGTGCCGGGGGCGGTGACGGCGGGGGTTATCCGGGTGCTGAGCCGAAGCCGGGAGGCCACCCTGGCGTTCTCCCCGGCTCCGGGCAAGCTCACGGTGCTGGTGGTCAAGCCTCCCCAGAAGGGGGTGGCGGGGGCGGCGGTGACGGTGCTGGCCGGGGGATCGTCCGTGGCGACGGGCACGACCGACGGCGCGGGGGAGGCGGTGTTCGAGGAGCTGGGGGCCGGGGAGTACGATCTCCGGGTCACGCCGCCGGCGGGCTTCGGCGTGGAGGGAGAGAACCCCCGGAGGGTGACGCTGGCGGCGGGGGCGGTGACGAACACCCAGGTGACGCTGCGCCCGGAGGTTCGTTCGGTCACTCTGACCCCGGAGAGGCCCAGCGTGGCGGTCGGCTCCTCCTTACCGGTGGTGGTCGGCCTCTTCGACATCCAGAGGGATCCGGTGAGCTTCGAGGGGCACGAGGTGAGTCTGGCTGCGGGCTCGGCGCACCTGTCGGCCGAGGGAGCCGGGCCGGGGGGGACCCTGAGTGGGATCTTCCCCTCCTCCAGCGAGGGGGGCGCCTCCGTGCGGGTCAGCGTGGACAGGGTGGTCCATTCCTTTGCGGCCACGGTGACGTCGTCCATCTCGGGGGTGGTGGTGGACGCCTTGGACCAGCCGGTGAGCGACGTGGAGATCGGGATCTCGAGCGAGCGGCCGTTCTCGGCCTCGGCCCGCACGGACCGCCATGGGGTCTACCTCCTGGAGGGGCTCCTGGCGGACTCCTACACGGTGGTCCCGGTGCCGCCCGCCGGCCTGGAGTCCCATCCGGTGGGGGATAACGTCACCCTCGGCGCGGTGACCCCGGTGGGAACCGCCGACTTCCAGTTGGGC
>JBFYZD010000371.1:0-3770 GCA_041309685.1 Gemmatimonadales bacterium
CTCGGTTGTCCGCCGGTACGTCGAGAAGCCACCTGAGGGCGTCATCCCCATTGGGAAGGTCCGCCTCAACCGCCTCACGCCCCAGGGGTTCCAGAGCTTCTACGGGGATCTCTGGCGCGAGGTCGGGCTCGCTCCGCGGACCCTCCAGTACCTGCACTCGGTCATTCGCCAGGCGCTCTCGGATGCGGTTCTCAAGGGGGAGTTGGCCCGCAACCCCACCGATGGCGTGAAGCCGAAGAAGCAGAAGGCCGAGAACGGAGAGGCGGACGCGCAGGCGTCAGGCCAGGCCCGGAAGGCCATGCGGGCCATGAACCAGGAGGAAGCCAGCCGGCTTCTCGAAGCGGCGCGGGAGGACCGATACTCCCCCCTTTGGCTTGTCCTGCTGACTGGCGGGCTCCGGCCCGGAGAGGCCCTGGGGCTTCTGTGGGAGGACGTGAACCTAGAGGAGGGCAAGCTCCACGTCCGGCGCTCTCTCACCCGGCGGGGCGTCAAGGGGTGGAGCCTAACCGAGCCCAAAACCCCGAGGGCCCGGCGGGTCGTGCCCCTCCCCGAGGTTGCGGCCCAGGCGCTTCGTGAGTGGCGGAAGAAGCAGGCGCAGGAGCGGCTCCTCGTCGGGGCCGAGTATGAGGACAAGGGGTTCGTGTTCGCCAACGAGTTTGGGAAGCCTCTGGACAACGCCAACCTCTACGCCCGCAACTTCCGCCGCATCATGCAGGCGGCGGGTCTCGGGACGTGGAAGGTGGACGAGGAGGGGAATCGGAAGCGGTTCCAGCCGGCGCACCGGATCTATGACCTCCGCCACACTTGCGCCACCCTCCTCCTCTTGGCGGGCGAGAACGTCAAGGTCGTGTCAGAGCGCCTCGGGCACGCCTCCGTGACCCTCACCCTGGACACCTACTCTCACGTTCTCCCGGATATGCAGGGTGGAGCAGCTGAGAAGATGCAGGCGATGTTCGGGGTGGCGTGAGCGAGGGACCTATCGTGGTACTTGGACCGTATTGGGGTTGTAGCATCCTGGCGCCCCTCACTATTGCGCCCGGATCGGGTCCAGTGTAAGGTTTTACATGTGACCGCCTGGGGTTGCCTTTATGCGACCCCGCCGTGCGGTTGCCTTCCTGGGGCGGCGGCACCCGACAATGGGACCGCCGCCCTTCTTCATACCTCGACCGACTCTGGGGGGTTGAGGCATGTATCTCTTTTATCTCGACGAGTCGGGAAACGAGAAGGACCCCGCTGATCGCTACTTCGTGCTCGGCGGCTTGGCGATCTTCGAGCGGCAGACCTACTTCGTGACCAACAAACTCGAGGCCGTTCAGGAACGGCATTTCCCCAAGCATCAGCCGATTCCGTTCCATGCATCAGACATCCGGGCCGGAAAGAGGTTCTGGCGGGCGGTCCCGGAGGCGAAGCGGGACCGGGTCTTGTCGGACGTGATCTCGGCAATCACTGGTTTCGCCGCCGTGCGGCTCTTTGCGGCGGCCATCGAGAAGGATGATGTCCTCTGGGGTGATGCGGCGGTCGAGAAGGCCACGGAGGAGGTCTGCCACCGGTTCGATGGCCTCTTGAAGCGCGAGTACCAGCAGAGAAAGAAGCGGGAGCGTGGCCTCCTCATCTTCTCCACCGGTCGCTTTGATGACCGGGCGAAGGTGTGGGTGAGCGAGTTCCGGCAGAGGGGCACCGCGTCGGGCAGCATCAACAACCTTGCAGACATACCCTACTTTGCCAGCATGCAGGAGTCCCGCCTACTCCAGGCGGCGGATTTCGTGGCCCATGCGGTCTGGCTCCTCTATGAGAAGCGTGACCCTTCACTCCTGCGGGCCATGATGCCGCAGTTCGAGAGGCCATCGGGGATCATGGATGGCCTTGTGCACGTCGGCCCATCCTCCGGCAGTGGATGCGACTGTCCAGCCTGCTATGGGCGGCGGGTTCGCGGGAGCTTCGGGCCCTGGGTCGGAGATTCCGAGCAACTTGAGATCCCCGGTGCGGAAGAAGATCCGGCTACTTAACCACCCCCGTTGTCCGTGTCAGACTTTGTTCCCGCTCTCGCCGAAACGCCGGGAAAAGGGGCGGAAGTCGGATGGCGGTAACCGGGCACAAACCCATGTAGGAGAATAAGAAACGGCACGCGGACGAACCGCGGAAAACTCACTTTCTAGCAATCATAATCCGCGTGTCGGGGGTTCGAGTCCCTCCTCCGCCATCCAACCCTTCCGAGCCGGCCCGGGATCTGCCCTCCCGGCCCGGCTCCGTTTTTCGGCGGTGGCCTCCCCCGCGGGGGCCGAGGCGCCGGGGACGGGAGCCCCCCTCACCCCCCCCGCCCCTCGGCCGCGTCTCGTTCCCCCAGAGCTTCGGGTCGTTCCCCATGTTCTTGCGCCATTCCTGCCGCCACCGGTGGATGTCGGAGGGGGTTACCAAGGGCAGGGGCGCCCGGGAGGCCCGGTCCGGGAGGGGCGGGAATGGCTTGTGGATCCCCTCCTGGTACCAGTAGGCCACCGTGGCCATGTCCAGGGTGAGGTTGTTGTCGTGCCCGTGCTCGATGGTGAAGCGCAGGGAGCGGTCGAAGTAGACGGGGTCGGTGATGTGGAAGCGGTAGACATGGGTCCGCCCCAGCCACCCCAGGTCGTCGTTCACCCGCCCGTAGCCGTAGTAGGGGTGGCTGAAGAGGGTGTCGGGGCACCAGGAGGTGTTGAAGTAGTCCTCGGTCCCGGTGCCGTGCAGGGAAGGGGGCCAGGCCTCTCCGTCGATGAAGATCATGTCGTCTCCCTCCCCGTACCACATGGGGCTGGGGGAGTGGACGTAGTAGTTGATCCCCACGAACTGCCCCTTCCCCTCGATGTCCGCCACCAGGTAGTTGCCCGCGCCGGTGGTGTTCTTCCCCTGGGGCCCCAGCAGCCCCCACTCGTTCTCCCCTCCCGGTAGAGCCTCGGTGAGCTCGTGGTGGTACCAGGCGTGGAAGCGAGCCATGTCCGCCGGAAGGGCGTCCATCTCCACGTAGTCCACAAAGTAGTAGAAGGCGTCGATGAGGCGGCCCGAGTCGTTCTCGATCTCGATGCGGGCTCCGTCGGCGAAGGGCATGACGAAGTAGCTCACCAGCCCCCGTCCCTCCACGGGCCCCGCCGCCAGGGGGAGGGAGGCGTAGTTGTAGCTCTCGTCCCATCCCTGGCCGAAGAAGGGACCGATGGGCGCCTCCACGCTGGGGGTGTCGCTCCCGTCCCAGTACATCCGCAGGATGATGTCGTTGCGGCTCAGGGTGGGAGGCGGGGGCGCGATGGTGATCCAGATGTGGTTGATCATCCCGGCTCCCTCCACCTGGAAGAGGGTGCGCCGCTCCCCGTCGGGGATGCGCTCGAAGCGGTCGTTGTTCCCCCCGGTGCGGTCGAAGCTGCTGACCCGGCGGCTATGGACCCGGTCCTTCACCCGGGCCAGGTCCAGGAGGGTTCCCTCCGGTGCCTGGGCGCGGGCGTAAGCGGGGGCGAGAAGACAGGCGGCCAGCAGGCCGATGGCGAAGTGCTTGCTCATGGCGGTATCCTCCTTGGGTTCCGGCAATCTGCCGCTCCCCGGGGAGGACGGATAGAGAGAGGATGACAGGAACCGAGAGGGCCCCCGGCCCCGAAAGGGGCTCGACCACTCCGGCGGAGGGAGGAGCCATCCCTCCCCTGGTGTCCATGAGGGGGATCCGTAAAGCCTTCGGTGGCGTGGAGGTCCTGCACGGGGTGGACTTCCAGCTCCTCCCGGGTGAGGTGCACGTGCTGGCCGGGGAGAACGGGGCC